>JBBIPM010000011.1:0-5010 GCA_037442865.1 Candidatus Woesearchaeota archaeon | reverse complement strand
CATGTGAACGGAGCGTTCTCCTCTACGCGGCGGAGGAACGACGATGACGCGGACCGCCTCGATGACGTGGAGCACGATCAACTGCAGCAACGCCACCGTCATCGCGGATGAGGAGGCCTACCTCGGCCACGCCGCGCTGGACGCCGACAGCGTCACCAACACCTTCACCGGGATAGGGCATCCCTCGTTCTTCGTCGGCACGAGGAACCTGACGAGCTGTCCGAGCACCAATACCTTCGTGAGCGGCGCCGCACAGTCGACGGACTTCCACGCTATCCTGCTCGCGGACGGCGACGGCAACGTGGCGTACACGACGATCATCGACTACAACTCGACCGGCTACAACGGGGAGACGCATGACTTCCAGCTCCTCGTCGGCGAGAACGGCCACGGGAACAGCGACATCACCCAGTACTACTTCTGGGTCGAGCTTGGCTGAGTCAGGATATCCGGTGAACAAACACTTTTTCTCATGCTCCCGTCGGAGACCCGAAACGTTTTTGAAACCCTCTTCGTTCGCGCATGTATGGCGTTCCGTCTCCCTGCTCCGGAAGAGCTCGCTCTCCTCGAGTGGCTCATCGCCGCACCCTCTGCAAACCCTTCAACCCATCCTTCGCAACGGCTTGACGAGGTTCTCTCTTCCCCGTATGCCTTCCCGGATCCGTCGACGAAGAACGCTCTCCGCTACGTGACGATGCCGCTCTATTCCGAACGGCTCTGGCAGGAGTCGCGTTCGCCCGACATCCGTCCGGGGTATGTCGAGACGATGTCCCCGTCGCTGCGCGGCTACTGTATCTCTTCGTCGTCGCGTCCCATCGTCCGGTGGAGCCCTGCGCACGGTGACCGGGCCGCCAATATCATCACGCACGAGGTGAACCACGCGCTCGTCCCAGAACGCCATCCTGATCCGGGCCTGAACGAGAGCTGGAACCGGTATGCGTCGTACAGCATGACTGGTGACCCGATGGAGCTGGAGTGGTTCGTGTATCGCCGCTGATCCGCCGGTCCGTCCCCCTTTGCGCCTCTCTCTTGTTCGATCTCTTCTTCGAGCGTCGTTCTCTCTCCCTTCTCTTCTGCTCTTCCCTCCTCCTTTTCTGATTCTCTCTTCTCACAGCCTCTCCCGTTCTATTTCACTCTTTAATTAAGTACTCTCTTTTCTTCGAACGGGCTGTTTCATGAACTACTCTCTTTTCTTTTTTTCTCTCTTTGCTTTATTTGTGCACTTCATTGATTAGGGTACTTCTTTGATTAAGAGATTACAGTAGTGGAGTATTCATCGAAAGATTTATATATAAGTTATCTCAAAAGGATGTGAAGATACAAAAGCGTATACTGGTGAGGGACGGGTTCTCTCGTCGGTGACGCAACCCGCCACCACGGCGGGCGACGACAACAACGACGAACGCAGAGACAACAGATGGAACAGGAGACGCTCTTCACGGCCTCGAAATGGGAGATCCTCAAGCTCCTTTCTGAGAAGTCCCTCAGCCCCATCGAGCTCGCGGCACGGGCGAACACGAGCGTGGCGAACATCAGCCAGCAACTCCGCTTGCTGGAGATGGCGGGGCTCGTGCGGAGCGAACGGGTCCCGAACCGGGACAAGGGGCAGCCCCGGATCCTCTACAGCCTCGCCGGCGACCACAGCTTCCTCATCGCCACCACTGATGACTTCACGGAGAAGAAGCTCCTCAAGCTGAGCAGCTACAACAAGATCATCCTCCGCACCTGGTTCCTTGAAGACCGGAAGCTCCACTATTACGTGGAGAAGGCGTTCTGGCACATCGAACCCCTCCTCCCGAGCATCGACGCCCTGGCGCTCGACCTCGGCAGCACCAACCCACTTAACCTGATCATCTTCACGCGGGACGCCAAGCTCAAGACGAAGCTCCACCCCCTCGCCCTCTTCGGGCCTGACGGGGAGAAACGGCAGCTCCTCTTCATCACGACCGATTCCGACAACCCCTCTGAGGAGCTGGGGCAGACGACGCTCTACCCGCTCCACGACCCTGGCACGATCATCCCTTCGACGAAGGCCGCGACGGTCAAGGAAGGGAGAACCAATCAACGACGGAAGGTGGAACCATGAACCGACAGACGAACATCGTGTTAACGCTTTTGGTCGGCGCGCTCCTGCTCGTACAGCTCGTCGCCGCCAATCCCGGCGCACCAACGAACCTGGAAGAGGGGCCGAGCACGCGTCGTGACCTCTCCGCGCTGCCGACCCAGACGGTTGACGCCCAGGCAGGGAACGTTACCCAGGTGAATATCACCGCGATAGCGATCACGAACGGATGGCAAGGCTACTACGGAAACGTCACCGGCACCATCGTCTTGCAGGACGGGAACAACCAGACGTTCTACAACTGGAGCGTCGCCACCATGACGGGCGAAGTCTACGCGACCAGGGCGGCAGCCATCACGTGGAGCGGCGTCGCCTGCACCGCTGACGGAAACATCTCGACGGAGGAGACCGCCTTGGGGATGAGCGCGAGCGACGCCGACTCGGTGAGCAACACGTTCAGCAACATGAGCAGCCACCCGCAGTTCTACGTCGGCAACGTCGACATCTCTGCCGATTCCTGCTGGGCGACCAACGCTTTCGACGACACCGGCGCGCAGACGACCAAGTTTTTCCAGGTCCTCCTTAGCGATGCCGCGGGGACCGGAAACATCATCTACACGACCTTGATGAACGGCACCCAGACAGGGTTCAATGGCCAGGGTTGGGACTTCCAGCTCCTCGTCGGCGAGGACGGCCACGGCAACGACGCGATCACCCAGTACTACTTCTGGGTCGAGCTGAACTGAGCCGTGACGGCCTAAAACGCTTTTCACTTTCCGTCATGGAGCAAGAGAATGAGAGACTCACCAGAACAAACGGATGAGAGACGAATCGGACGGATGAGCTGACTGATGAGAATGATGAAGGGATGGTGAAGGCGGTGAAGTCAATGAAGCACAACGCACTCATGGCGATCCTGCTCCTCCTGCTGAGCGGGCTCGCGCTGATCCAAGGGGTCCTGGCCGAACCCGTCGGCGCTTCGCTCACCTCAAACTCCACCGACTACGGCCCTTCGAGGTCGGCGATCGGCCTCACCCACAACCGCTCCACGATCACCACGGTGGTGCTCGACGCGGTTCAGCAGAACCGGCGGTGGAAGGCGTATGTGGGGAACGTCACCGGGCGGCTCACCCTGGATGATTCGGCCAACAACACAGTCTATGACTGGACTGGTGCTGCACCAATCGGCGAGGTCTACGCGTCCCGCTCTGGAAGCCTCAGCTTCAGCTCCGTCCAATGCGCCAGCGGCGCGACCATCGTCGCGGAACAAGCGGCGGTCAACATGACGGGGACCGAGACAGATTCAATCTTGAACACGTTCAATAGCACAGACCACACGGCGACCATCGTCGCCGGGACGATGCTGAGCAACTGCAACATGACCTCGCTCTACGTGAACAACGCCAGCCAAGGGAAGGTGAACACCGCAGACTTCCAGGAGTTCCTGATGCAGGACGCGGGAAATAATCTCGTCTATGTCGCGCGTATCAAGGATAACACGGTCGGCTACAATGGCCGCACCTATGATTTCCAGATGATCGTCGCGGAGAGTCATATCGAGGCGCCGAAGACCTACTACTTTTACATCGAGCTCGGATGAGTAGCATGGGTGCGGCCGATGGATCGCGGAAACGGACACGGGGGCTCCTCCTCCTCCTCACGCTAGCGGTCGCTATCCTCCTCTACAACGCGCTCTTCTCCTTCAGCTACAGCGTCGGCCCGAACTACCGGAACGTCAGCATCGACACGCGCGTCAACATCACCAACGCCGCGCCGGAGATCCTGAGCGTCACGCTCCCCGCGAGCGTCACCCTTGTCGCCGGCAGCACGCAGCTCATCGAGTGCAACGTCTCGGTCCGCGACTTCAACGGCTGGGAGGATCTGAACTACACCCGTGCAGTCTTCTACCATTCATCCTCCTCTCCCGGCGCCGCGGACGACAACAACACCCACTACACGAATGGGAGTTGCATCCAGGTGAGCACCAACGGCGACTACGCCAACTACACGTGCGGCTTCCTCGTCTATTACTACGCCCTGAACGGCACCTGGACCTGCAACGCCACGGTCTACGACAACCGGAGCTTCAACGACTCCGAGCTGAACACGACGACAATCAATCAACTGCTCGCGCTGAACGTGACGCCGCTCATCGACTACGGCGACATGGCGATCGGGGAGACCTCGCCGAACAGGACGGCGAACGTGACAAACATCGGCAACGTCGACATCCGGGTGGCGGTGAAGGGCTACGGCCAGACGATGAACGACGGCCTCGCCTTTGTCTGCCAGGAAGGGAATATCAGCATAACGAACCAGAAGTACAGCGTGAATAACACTGATGATTACGGCGCGAAGACGAGCCTCACCTCCTCCTTCCAGAACATCGGCTTCCCGTCGATCCCGAAGCAGAACGACCCGTCCACGATGCAGACAAACACCAGCTACTGGCAGCTCTACGTGCCGCCCAACCCGTTCGGGCAGTGCAACGGCACCATCATCTTCCAGGCGGAAGAGGCGGACTGGACGCCGGGTTGAGCCAGGTCTATAGAACATAACACGGTCGCTGACGAGCACGATCCTCGCTCGCGCCCCGGGCTCCTCGCACGGAGCGTCGTTGCGTCGCGGCGGTCCCCACAGTCTGTTGGCTGTGAACCGATTCATGACGTGTGCCGTACGGTCGGAACTGCGACGGCGTTACTTACTTACCGCACCCGGTTGAGCCGGCTCAGTAGAAAAGTTCGCTCCGCTCGCTCTGTGCCGTGCTTCGAGGCGTAGTGTGTGCACCATGGTGGGGGCTCCTCCCCGGATGGGGCAACCCCCTCGTCGCCCTTCACTCTCCGAATCGGAACGCCTCGACCTTACGCGCGGCACTGACTTTTCCACTGAACCGTGAGCCGAAATATTTAAATAACTGTCTTCTAGTCGCTTCAACGGGTGTGTTGATG
>JBBIPM010000010.1:0-23798 GCA_037442865.1 Candidatus Woesearchaeota archaeon | reverse complement strand
CGTGGCGACGTCGTGATTCTGAAGCTGGAGCGCGCCTGTCCGTCACCGTGAGTTCGCTCCGGGGTTCGCTCCGACCCTCCGCTCAGCCCTGCCCCGTCACGACGATTGCCGCCGCTCCTTCATTGCCGGACCGGTCAACGGGCGTCACAAAGAGCGTCGCGCCGAGGAAAGGGGATGCGTCGAACGACTTTGCGCCGCGGAGCTGGAGAACCGGGCGGAGGCCGTCGTGCGGCTCCGCGTCATAGACGTTGTGGAACGAGACGTCGGGCGACGGGGAGGTGAAGGTCACCTTCTTCGTGGCAGGATCGAATGCGACCATGGTGACCGGTTCCGGCATCCGGTCGTCGATCAGGGTGACGCTGAATGTCACGGGCGGCATCCCCTCGCGTATCGCGGAGCAGAACGCGTAAGCAGTCTTCACCGGCGCACACTCCTCGCGCGCAGCCTCCTGGGTGAAGACGAGCTGGTCGGGGAACTCCGTCCCTTTCCTGACGTTCCACCGCGTCAGCGTCCGTTCATTCCGCTCCCCGCTGAGGAGATAGGTGAGCTGGAGCGTCCCGTCCTTCGTCATCACCGCCATCCGTTCCGGCGCCGCGCCGTGGACGCGGAAGGATGAGCCGGTGATCTCCGGGAAGAGGAGCGAGAGCGGTTCGTCGTCGCGTTCCAGGGCCGCGGAGCCGCTCCGCTGGTCGAAGCGGAACGCGTAGTCCCTGGCGAAGGCCGGGGGCGGAGGGAGTGCGCAGGCACAGTCATACTGCTTGTTTTCGGCGCAGTCGCGGAGCGCCTGATAGAGGTCGAGGAAGTACTGCTCCTCCGGCTCTTCGCACCGGGTGAGGATAGGGGGATTCGCTCCCCGCGTCTCGGTGAGGAGGCAGTCACCCGGAATCTCGGCTGCGGCGCACCGTTCCAGCGACTCCTTCATCAGCGCGGTGAGCGCGACGAAGGGGGTGAGCGTGTCCGGCGCCTTCACTGCGAGGTTCGGGCTGAAGCGATACGTCCCCGCGGCGTGGTACGGACCGTATTTCCGCTGCGCCGCGAGAAGTGATGCGGCGCGTCCTTCGTCGAGCGCGCGTGCGCCGTTCCACGCCTCTGCGTACGCGACGACGTTCGTCACGTAGTTCCGTACGTGGCTCATCCATTCCTTGCTCATCAGGTCATTCTTCTCCATGAAATCCGCGACGGCATCCCAGCTCGCGTCGGGTCCGAGGTTGCGGAGGGCGGAGACGATTTTCGGCGAGCCCATGTTGTAGGAGGCGGCCAGGAATTTCAGCTCGTCCTTCCGTCCGATGAAATGTTTCCGCTCATCCTTGAGGAGCCATGCGGCTCCGGGGACTGCGTATTCCGGGTTGAGTCGCCGGTCATTCTCAGGGGTGCAGCGGCAGCCGCTTCCCGGCGTTGCGCGAGTATTCGTGCAGCCGCAACTCGTCGTCACTCCTCCGAGCGGCGATTCCGTCACCACTCTCGTAAGCCGCGCAGTGTAGTCATTGATCTGCATCAAGCCGACATCTTCGTTCCCGATGACGAGCGGGTCGCCCATGCTCTCCTGGGTGATGATGCCGAGGAGGAGCGGCGCCGGAATCCCGTACTTGACGCTCGCCGAGATGACATGGCCGAGCCAGTTCTCCCGGTACATGTTCTGCTGCGTCGCGGCGAATTTCGCTTGTTGGCTGCTGGTCAGCTTCTTGGTGGAGGGCGGGATGCCGTCGCCGCCGAGCGCGGGCTCCTCAATCCTCTTCGGCTCCTGTTCGCCTTCTTGTCGCCGTTGGTACGCCGTGCCCGGGGTGAGGGCCGCCGGCTCGGCGAGAGTGAGGCCGTACTCGTCGCAGTAGGCTTTCGTGGCCGGTTGCGGGTAGTTAGGGGCGAGGCAACTCTGCGTCGCGCTCGGGCTGATCACGCTCTCCGGGAGCGTGTAGAAGCAGGCCGGGTTGATGGCGTACCAGCCCGGGGCGTAGGTGGAGCGATAGGCGTGCGCCCCGCGTTTCTCAGAGAGGAGGACCTCAAAGTGGAGGTGGGGCGCGCACCCTTTGGCGGCGCAGCCCGTATCGGACGCGATCCCGATCGGCTGGCCGGCTTTGACGAGGTCACCGCGCTTCAGGGCGACGTCGCGGAGGTGGAGGTAGCCGGTGCTCAACGTCTCGGAGTGCTTGATCCAGACGGTGCCGTAGGCGGTCCCTGCGGGGTCGTTCATCACGATGCCGTCAGCGGCAGCCAGGACCTTGCCGCCGGGCGGCAAGTCCATCCCCGCGTGGATGCTGGATGCGGCCGCAGCGACCCCTGAGCGCGGGCCGAAGCAGCTCGTGATAGTCCGTGCCTGGTCGCTCGGCCAGAGGAGGCCGCTCAGCGTCCCTCCCTCGGCGACGCGCCGCGCCTCCTCAGCGCTTCTCCCCGCGGGGAAGCCGATCAGGACAAGTTCCGCTCGCGGCTCGGCGGTGAAGAGGACGATGAGCGGTTCGCCGGGCGTGACGCTGACCGTGTAGGGGATGGTGAAGCCGCCGCCCGGGTAGCGCGCCGTCCGTGCCGCCACTCCTTCGAGCACCTGGGGGCCGAGCGCGTCCAGGATCAGTGGGAGCGGCTCGTCGAGGAGACAGCTTCTTCCTTTCTCGTTCCAGAGCGGGTAGCCGTACGCGCCGCACCCGAGTCCTTCCACGGCGTCTCCGTTGACGAGGAGGAAGAACGCCTCTTGGTCCTCGTAGAGGAGCCGTGACGCCTCGTCGAGCGCTTGGCCGGCGGCATGCTCGAGGAAGAGGAGCTTCTGCTCCGCCCGATCGAAAGCGGCGAGAATCGCCCCTTGGTGAGCGCCGATCCCCTCTTTCGGCATCTTCATGACGAGACCGCCGGTGAGCGCTATCAGCGCCGTGGTCGTCGCGAGGAGGTAGATAATCATGAGACCGGGGATGAAGATCTTGCCGCGGCGATGCGGATGATACGGAGGGATTGGAGGGCGGCATCCTACATCGTGACGAGGTCGTGCCGACGGGCAACCACCGCGTCTCGTGCTTGGCGGGGAGCGTGAATAAGGAGTGCGGCGAATGGCCAAGCTCATGGGACGCTCACCCCGTACCGTTCGACGCAGACGAACTGGATGATGATGAGGCCATCCTCGGCGGGGAGCGTTTGCGTCCCGCTGAGGAACGAAGCGCTTCTCGTCATGAAGTGTTCAGGGAGCGGTCTGAAGCTCGCGAGGAAGGGAAGCGCGCTCCGCTGCGTGCTTCCCGGGTCGGCGAGGAGGTCCTCAATCACTTTCTTGACGTGATCACGGGCGGGCTCCTTCACCGTGCCGAGGATATCGTTCCCGATCCTGACTGTGCTGGTTCCGCGCCGCAGCTGGAGCACGTAGTCGTCGCCGCAGAGTGCGCGGAAGAAGGCGACGCTCCGGTAGAAGAGCGGCGCACACCCCGGGGGCGCGGCGAGCCCGTACGGGTCCTTCTCGCCGTAGGCGCCGTTCGCGGCGAGCCATGCGAGACAGGATTCCTCTGTTGTCGCCTCGATGATTAGTTCCGCCATCGTCGCGTCGGCGCCGGGAAGCGTGGACGGCGCTCCGAATACCGATGGCGGCGCATCGGCGCGCGTCCGAAGGTAGGCGTGGAGCGAGGGCTGGCCGCTCCGCGACGAGAAGAGGGCGTTCGCCTCTTCGTCGACCGCGCGCTCCTTCAGGCCGTGCGCGATGAAGAGGAAGAGGAGAAAGAGGAGGAAGGCGACCAGCACCATCCCTGCATAGGCCGCGACGTCGCTCACGTTGAGGATACCGCGGCGTTCCTTCGCATGCCCATTCCCTTTGACGAGCATTCCCGGCTCGCGAGCAGCCCCTCGGGTCATCGTCGTTTCACCGCTTCGATCATGAGCCAGGCGTTCCTCCCCGCGAGGTCTTTCCCGCCGAGGGTGGCGGGCTCCCCGATGACGACGGGGAGGACGTGGCGCTCATAGAGGGCGCCGCCCCGTCCTTTGAGACCGGCCCGCCCGAGCGCCAGGTAGGAGTCGATGAACGCCTTCTCCGGGTGGTGCGTCGTCAGGTCGGGCCTCCCTTCCCGGAGCGCCTTCTCGGAGAGGTAGAGGGTGAGTCGTGCGCCGTAGAGCTCGGCGTCGCCGGGCTGTCCGTATGCTTCTCTGAGCGACGCCTCTGAGAGGCGCGCCAGGTCGAGGAGGCCGGGAAGGACGCGGCCGGTGAACGGTTCCTTCGTCCAGACCCCGTCGGGGCCGTTGAGGAGCCGCTCCTGGTAGAGGGCCAGCTCGAGCCGTTCCGGCGTCGCCTGGATCGAGGTGAGCATCATAATCTGGGCGAAGAGGAGGAAGAGGAGGATCGCCGCGGCGGCGAGCCGAGGGATCCATTGGAGCCCTTCGCCGACGACGCCGCGCCGACAGGGAAGGGAATGGGCGACGCGAAGCGTCGCGCGGAGCGTGGACCGGGCCGCGACCGGACCGATGGCGGGCGAAGACCCCCTCATGGGGACCCCTCCACGGAGGCGTCGAGCACCTGCGCGATGGTCGAGGCGAGATTCGCCTCGTCGATCGGACCGTCGCGCGGCACGCTGATCGTGACGCTGACATACCCGTGAGCGGCGACGGACTGGTCGATGGCGAGGAGGGGTTCGTGGATCCGGAGCTTCGCGGCGAGGAGGCAGGCGAGGTGTTGCGCCGCCATCATCTCGACGCCGCCGCCGACCGTGATCTTCGGCTCCCCTGTGACGACGGTGAGGCTAATCGTCCGTTCGGGAAGCCGCGTCGCTTCGAGCCGCTGGACCAGAGGGAGCTGGCGGAGCTTCTCCGCGAGACTCGGCTCCGTGTTCAGGACGAGCTTCGTCGTCCGCTCCGGGAGTACGGCGCGGACGCAATCATTGGACGTCGTCTCGTTGAACCGGATGGCGCCGCCCTCTTTCCTGATGGTGAGGAGGAGCGACCGGTCCAGCACAGTCTCTTCTACTGTAACGCTGGCGGAGGAGCCGTACGGCTGGCGGTAGCCGCCGCCGAAGCCGTGGGTGCCGCGCGGCTGTTTCGAGACGACGAGACTGTGACGGAGGAACGTAGCGACGTACTGCTTCTCCGGGTGGGGGGCGTAGTCGAGCACCAGGTCGCCGTTCGCGGCGTGGACCGCTTGGATGATGAGCCCGGCGTCTTTCGCCTGGTGGCGCATGAAGAACTGGTCCGTGTCCGTGTTGTTCTTCACCGCGAGAAAGAACGCCGCCGCGATCAGGAGGAGCATCGCGCTCTGGAGGAGGAGATCCAGCAAGGAATGGTCGGTCACACGTCGTCCCCTGCCGACAGCGGTTTATATAGTTTGCTCGGCTCTCGTATTGGTCACCCCGTGGATGTAAGCGCCAAACATTCAGCAGACCCTTGGGTTATAGCATTGGCAATAGAAATGGCAAGCCAGTCACAACAGATTTTGATTCATATCAAAAGAATTGTTGTAACTGAGGAAAAAGTGAGAGGAAACCGGGTGAAAATTCCTTTTGTTTGCTCCCAAAAATCAGTTGATTGTATCGATATTGTTGAAATGTTCAGAAAGGAAGGCTGGAAATTCTAGGTTTATAAAGAAAACAGCCGAATTCTTAACAGCAGTTACTTAACATCTATGGATTGAACAACACGCTCGGCTCTGGACTTGTCCGGCGACTCTCACGACCGGCGACTCTCACGACCGGCGACTCTCAGGACTCGTTCGGCTTGAGGGAGAAATAGACGCAGAGCGTGTCGGGCGAAGCGCCGACTTCGCAACTCCCTTTGCGGAGCTCCACGACAGGGTAGGCCGTGGCGTCGTAAACCTTCCGCTCATCATCAACAGGGATGATGCCGAGAAACCGCGCCTGTTCGATGCGTTGGAGCCGGTCGAAGTCGAGCCGTACGGTTTTCCCCTCCGGCGCCGCGTAGGCGGTGCATCGCGTGATGCCATTCAGCGCCGCCAAGAGGTTCTCCGTGTCATCCGCTTTCACCACCGATTTGGGGGAGTAGCAGAGGCAGGCCCGATCCTTGCAGCCCTTCACCACCTTCTTCTCTGTCAGCGTCCGCTTGTCGCGGAACCCTTGGACGTACGCGTCCATCACCGACTGGCTGATTGTCCGGGAGACGTCCCGGGTGTACCAGTTCACTGGCGGGAAGGGCGTCGTGTACTGGTAGGTCTTGGTCGCCGCGTCGTAGTTCACGCCGAAAATCGCGCCGGTGAACCGCTGGTCGCCTTTCGCGGTGAAGGGGAAGGAAAATTCTCGGAGCGCCACACCGTCGACGCCGGGGTCCTCGATGACGCCGCGGAGCAGGTCGGCGGTCAGCTCGTATTGGTTCCTGCTCCGTTCGTCCTGCTTGAAGAAGACCCGCGCCAGGCCGACCACGACGAGGATAACGAGGAGGATGACGAGCAGACTGAGGATGATATCCACGGTGCTGCCGAGCATGTACCGCAGGTCGCCGCGCCTGCTCGTGAGGGGACGTCGCATCGTTACGCCTCGAAGAAGAGCGTGTAGTCGCCGTTCCCGCCAGGCATGGACGCACCCACCCTCTGTTTGTTCGTCATCTGCGCGTCGTCCCCGACGAAGAGGCTGACGCCGACCGTGCAGACGCGGTTCTGTTTTTTACAGTCCAGACGCCCTCGTTTTCCGAGTTCCTGGAACGAGAGGGCTTCGCTCGTCAAGGTGGTGAATCCCTCCTTGCGTCCGCACGGGACGATCTCTTGGGGGAACTCCTTCGTGCCGGTGAAGGTCAACTGGCAGTACTTCGCGCCGGTGCCGGGGAAGACGCTGATGGTGAACGGCATCGTCTTCGGGAAGGGTTTCAGGAACCGTTTCCCTGTGAACGCGGCGGCGACCTTTGACTCGTAGTAGTGGGCGTCTGCACCTTTCCCGCCTGATTCGAGCAGGAGATCCATCGCCTTATCGGCGGGGTTGCCGGGATTGGCTGCAAACCTGAACGTCGCCGCGGACCGTTTCGCCCCTTTGTGCTCCGCGACCCGGAAGAGGAGCGAATAGGATTCGTAGTGGCTCCCGATGTCGGCGAGGTAGCAGCAATGGGGCCGTTCCTCAGGGCAGCCGCGCACCAATGGCAGCGGTTTCCAGCCGTCCGCGCAGGAGTTCTCCGAGAAGCAGCGCCCTTCGGTGCCGAGGAGGCTGTCGACACCCATCGCGCCGGCGTCGCAGATCGCGAACGAGTCGGAGAGGGATTCGCCTCCCTGCCTGATCCTCATGAACCAGGGGATCATGAGGCCGAGGATGAGGACCATGACGAGAACAGCGAGGAGGATGCCGGTCAGCTCTATCCCTTTCCTGTTCATCCCCCGACCTCCTTGAGGAGCTGCGCCAGGACGTCCTGGCCGCTATAGAGGAGCTTCGTCTTCACCACCGCGTTCCCCGCCGCGTCCTCGGCGCGGACGCAGATCACCCTGACGTCGCTGCTCACATAGGGCATCTCGCTCTTCGGGGCGCGGACCCAGCGCGCCTCGTCCTCTGCGAGGGGGCAGGCGCTGAACCCGGGGCCGAGGAGGCCGCCGGTGATGATGTGCCTGATGAAGAGGAGCGGGTCGGTGACGAAGGCGTAGCTGAACGGGCGCTCCGGGCAGTCGCTGATGAAGAGCGGATTCGTTCCCTCGTCGCTGCACGTGAAGGAGAGGATGCCGTGCCACGGGTTGTAGCTCACCTCCAGCAGCGGGGGCGTCGCGTCGATGGCGATGGGCTGCGGCGCCCCGTTCCAGAGGCCGAGGCTGTAGATGGCCCCTTGGTTCGTCTCCGCCTTGATGCAGAGATACTTCCCGTTCATCGTCTCGGTGGCGATCGTGAAGCGTTGGCGTCCGTCGCTCGCGGCGCGGAGCCCCTCGATGGGCAAGAAGTTCGGTTCGTGGCCTCCATCGTACCGTTTGCTGCAGAGGATTGGATGGTCGACCGGAGCCCAGCGGAGCTGCGTGCAGGTGACGCCGTCGCAGGTGATGTCGATTGTCTTCTCCCGGGTCAGTCCCGGCTCCGGGCCGAGGACCTTGACGCGCCGTTCCGGCTCGATCTGGAAGAGGTAGGTGGCGCCGACCTTCCGCTCCTTCGTTGATCCGGACTGAGAGATCATGGTCGTCACGGTGAGGTCGAAAGGCAGGGCACGGGGCCCGTCCGCGTCGAGCGCGAACTCGAGCCGACGGTCATACGTCGCGTGGCGGAAGCAATCATCGGTGTTGAATCTTTCCGTGAGCGTGTCAAGACTCGTCTCGAACGTGGGCTGCGGGGGGTTCGAGGGGGGTAGCGGGGGGGTCGCGATGTGGAACGAGGGCTTGAGGTCGCATACCGCGAGCGGCTCGGTGATCCTCACGTCGAGCCGGTGCGTCTGCCCCACGGTAACGGGGAGGCGTTGCGTCGTGCTTGCGGGGGCGCCGTCCAGCGCGACGGCGATGGTCGGCCGCCGGTCCGGGATGCGGATGTTCACCGTGTGGCTCGTCGCTTCGCAGGTGAAGAGGCCGCCGACGCCGCAGGTGCTCTTGTCGACGAGGATGAGCGTCACCGTGATCGTGTCGCCGAGCCGTTGCCAATAGTCGGTGATCGTGAGCTGCGAGGTGCCGATCAGTTCCTCGCAGGGCCTCAGCCGGATATTGAAGTCATTATCCGTAATGGTGTTCGATGGGGTGTTGAAGATAGTACCGAAGTTTGAGAAAAGTTGGTCTTTCGTCACGGAACTGAGCGAGACATCATACCGTTCGCCGTTGTTGAGGCTCACCTGGGCGTAGCAGTGACGCTCTTTCGCCGTGCCGCCGAGGTCGAGGCTGAAGCTCCCCTTCGCCTCGGTGCCGGCCTTGTTCACGATGAGCGTCACGGTTTCGCCGTCGCCGATAGGCGTCTCCCGCTTGTTGTTGTAGTAGAGCCGGATATCGCCGTGGCGAACGCCGCCGCTCCCGTCCGCCGATTCGAGGGACTGACAGCACCGTTGCAGCCGCTTCTGCTCCTGGCACCATGCGTCGCCGCTCTTAAACGCCATATGATCGGAGGGGCAGTGCTCGAAGCATTGGCCGGGGCACGCCCACGCCTCGTTCCCTCCTTTGCCGATTTTCTTGATCCACGGGTAGTAGATGGCGAGGAGGAGGAGGAGGAGGATAACGAGGCGCACGAGCGTGTTGATGGCAAGGCTTCCCTGTCGTGCTCGACGTCTCATCCGTGTACCTCGGGCGACTGGCCGCTCATCGCGCTCTCGCCGGTTCAGTTCTCCTTCTGGAGTTGCGGGACGCAGCAGATCTCGCCCTTGTTGCAGCCGCCGGTGAAGAAGGCGCTCGCCGACTCATCGGGTCCGCAGTACTGGGCGCTCGCTTCGCAGTGGCCGCCTTTCACGGCGCAACCGCCGATGTCCGCATCCCCTCTGGTGACGCTCTTCGTGACGAAGAAGATGATGAGGGCCGCCGCGATGAGGCCGATCACGATGAGGATGACCAGGTTGAGACTCAACTCGACGCCGCGTCTGCCGACCGCCATCATCGATCACCCGAAGGGGCGGAAGCAACAGGTCTGGCCGTCGGGGCAGTCGCTCCCGATTCTACTGTATCCTTCGCCCGCCACGTCAGCGCATGTTTCGCCGTCGTTGAGGCTGATGCATCGGCCCGCGCTTTTCGCGCTGCAGCCGGTGCCGTCCTTGACGCCGGTGATCGCGTTCGTCACGAGGAGGACGAGCACGACGAGGACTATCAGTGCGATCGCCGCGATGATGATGACATTCATGGAGAGTTCGACGCCTCGTTTGTCCATGGGACCACCTCTGGGCTCACGCGCCCGATGAGCACCTGAGAACAATCGTTTATAAAGATTGTGACGGTGGTGGCTTTGGCGCGGTTCTGGGAAGTGGAAAAGAAGAGGCGGCGCGTCAGTCGCCGAGCAGGCTGAAGAGCCCGTCGAGGAACCCTTTCCCTTCCGTCCATTGCTTGCCGAGAAAGAGGAGCATGATCCCTGCCAGGACGAGGGAAGCGATGAGGATGACCATCAGCCAGTTGATGTCGCCGCGACGAGGGGAGGGAGCCATGGGGTCACCGTTGGAAGGGGGTGGAACTGACCTGCGCCGCCCGTCCCGCGCCATCCCTGACGAGGGAGGGTCATCTCCGACGCACGCGCCTCACCAGGGGAGGGGGGCGTTCATCAGCCTCTTCGCGATCAGCCCGATGATGAGGAGGGCGACGAGGAGTGCCGCGACGACGAGGAGGATCTTGACGAGCATCTCCGGGAGTTCGCCGCGGCGGCTACGCGTCATGCTGAACGCTCTCGAAGGGCGGGTTTATATGTTTTCCGCGCCGTCCGCGGCGCGGGGAGGCCCTGCCTGCTCGACGTGGGAGCAGCCAAGCGCACGGTATCCGTCGCTCTCCTGACGGATGAGAAGGACTACGGAGAACCATTCGGGATACTGGACGCCGTTGTCGTAGGCCTGCCAGGCGCCGATGAAACCGCCGCCGATGACGGCGACGCCGGTCGCGAGGCCGATGACCGCCAGGGAGGGGAGCGCGCAGAGACCCAAGGACGCGGCAGTGCAGACCGTCGCCGCACCGAGGAGGACCCCTTCGACGACGAGCAGTTGGCCAGCTCCTGATTTCGCCCCGTCAAGGAGGTCCTGCCCGAGCCGCGTCGCGCGAGAGGGATCCTCCTTGAGCAGCGCTCCGTATGATTTCGCGGAGTGGTTCTTGTCGTAGTAGAAGACGACCGCATAGGTCGCAGAAGGGTCGATGGGAGGGGCGGGGTTGAAAGGGGCGAGGCCGGTGAAGCCCGTTGTCCGTTGCGGGAAGAGGTACTCCCGGTAGCTCGGTTTCCCGGGCCCCATCTCCTCCTCGAAGAACCTCTCGAGCCCGGAGACGGGCCGGGCAGCGTCCGTGAAGGTGATGATGCTGCACGGGTTGCAGTAGGCGCCTTCCTCCTTGAAGAGCTCTACGTCGCCCTGCTGCCACCGGTCCCAGCAGAAGACGAGCTCCTCGGCGATAAGTCGCTTCGCCCGCTCCTCATCCCGGTTGTCGATCGTCACGGCGCGCGGCTCGCACGTGATGGGCGGGGCGCTCGCTTCGCCGCTCAGCGTGACGAGCCGGCTGTGGGCCCTGATCGAGCTGCGACACTCCTCTTCGTCGATTGCTTCGTCGCCGGCGAAGAGCGCCCCCCTCAGGAAGAGGAAGAGGACGGCGAGGGTGGCGACGACGATGACGAGGATGCCGAGCTGGGTGAAGGTCATGGACCCTGCTCTCCCCGTGGCGGTTCCCTCATTCCGGGATCCGCCCCTCATCATGCTGCTCCTCGAAGCGCCGCTCCGTGAAGCGCCGCTCTCCGGGCTGCGCCGTCGCGCTGTTCTTCGGGGCGTGGTGCTGTAGGTCATCGTCTTCATCCGAGGCATCGGCTTCATCCGAGGCATCAGCTTCATCCGAGGCATCGGCTTCATCCGAGGCATCGTCTTCATCCGAGGTAGGTCTCGCAGAGCTTCGTGTCGAAGCTGGCGGCGGGCATGATAATCGGCGCGTACGTCGTCCCCGTCGGCTCCTTCTCGTCCGTCCGGTCCTGGTCGCGGCCGTATTGGAAGAGGAGCACGTAGTAGGAGGTTCCTTTCTCTATCTTCAGCTCGGGGTTGAGGAGCTGTTTCGGCCAGTACGTGTCGAGCGGCCTGCGAGTGATATACTCGTAGAACGCCTCTTCGCAACTCTTCCCCTTGTCGGCGCGATCCGTGTACCAACTCCTGCTGTGGTCGCAGATCCGGGGCTCGGTGTAGAGGTACTCGAAGAAGGTGGGCCGCTCCTGCTTCCCTGTCACCTCGTTGCTCGGCACGCTCTTCGGATAGGGCCTGCTCGCCTCTCTCCGGAGGAAGGGAAAAAACTCCTCCGGCGCGTAGGAGGGCGCGTCGGTCGTGAACCGGAGCTCGCTGCAGATGAAGCAGCCCCGGTCGTTCTTCCCGATGTCGATTTCGTTCACCCAGTAGCTCTTCCCTTCCAGGAACTGGTACCAGCACGTCGCCAGTTCGTGGGCAGCGACGCTGTTCACGATCCCGGGGGTGAGTTCCCGGTAGCGCTCCCGCTTCTTCTCCAGCTCAGGGTCGTAGAAGAGAGTTTTCCGTCCGTTCAGCTCCACCTCTTTCTTGGCGAAGGTGATGACGCGCCGCTTGCAGTCGATGGGGGTGAGGTGGGCATCAGTCCATCCGGTGCCGGTGGGGTTGAGCCAGAGCTTCGCGTGGCTGAGGACGCTGAGCCGGCACCGTTGGATCTCCTCGTCGCCCGTCACCGCGGTGTGGACGTGGCTCCACCAGAGGAGAAGGATGATCGCCGCCGCCGCGATGAGGAGGAGCGCCGCGGTCTGCTCGAGGGTGAGGTCGCCGCGTCTCGCTCCGCGCACCCGTTCTTCGCGTGGTTCGTCGTCGGGTCTGTTCTTGCTCCGGCACGTCATCCGAAGAACCTCCTGCCGACGAGGTAGAGGAGGATGATGGCAAGCGCCGCGAAGAGGAGGAGGGTGAGCCAATCGTTCCACATGGCGCGGCGCATCCTCCTCCCCGGGACCAGGCCCTTTTTATTGGTTTCGAGTCGTTGCGAGTGGGCGGAGCGCGGCCAGGCCGGAGACGACGGAAAGGAAGAGGAGAAGGCGGTGCCGGGCAGCACGCCCCGGGCTTGTTGCGCGCTCCTCTCCCGCCCGACTCCGAGTGCGGCGCGCTCCGCCGTCAACGTCAGCACTGCTCCAGCCTGATCTCCACGCTTCCCGGGGAGGGGTGGAGTGAGAGGAGGTGCGCGTCGGGGAGTCGCGGCTTCGTCTCGTCGCACCGTTCACGCAGCGGAATGTTAGGGTTGGTGAAGTTGGGCAGCCCGATCCCTTGCTCGCCGCTCCCGGTCTTCCGGGCGATGACGAGGCGGTAGTTGACCCCCCACTCGTCGAGCGTCGCGTTGAGCAGTTCCTTGATCTTCGTGGAGAGGGCATCTTCCATACTACTTGAACAGAAGGCGGTTCCCCTCGTGGTGGCGATTGTCTCTATCATCGTGCGTACCGGGTAGTGCTGGGAGCCGCATGCGACCGTGACTGAGGGCAGGCTGGTGACGAAGGTGATGCCGAGCTGCTTCCGTTCATACGTCTCGCGGAGCCCCTCATCCTCCTCCTGGAAGGAGAACTTGACGTAGAAGAGGAAGCCCACAGCGAGGAAGAGGAGGATGAAGATGAGGCCGATGATCTCAGCCTGGGCGAAGCGCGAAGGGAACAGGCCGCGTCGTCCGAGCAGGCGCTGACCGTCGTCGCCCCTTCCCCGAGCAAGACCCCGGTTCCACCTCTGCTCCCCGCGCCTTTTCCGTGCGCTGCACGACGCAGAGGGGGTTGCGAATCGAGGGGGGTCGCTGCCGCTCATCGTCTCACCTCGTGCCTCGTCACGTTCAGGACGACGAGGTTCCGCTTCTTCGTGACGGGGTCGTGCATCGTGGCGAAGATAAATTGGCTCGGCTGCCGTGAACTGTTCACCGGCTCGCGCTGGTAGAGGATTAACGGCGACGGGGCGGAGTCTAATTCGTTGCTGATCAGGGTTGCGTAGCCGAAGAGCTCCTCGTAGTAGGCGATGGCGGCAGGATCCTTCGTGCTGCTCGTTTCGTTGAGCATCGCGGCGAGCGCCGCCGCTTTCCCCTTGTCGATGCAGCCGTCGCCGCCGTCGTAGGTGGGGCAGCGGAGCTCGGGGAGGGCCACGACGCGCTTGGCGAGTATCACCGCATCGACGTCGCCGCGGTGGAGCGCCTCCTTGGCGATGCTTGCCCGGGCGGCGTTCTGGTAGAAGACGAAGCCGATGAGGAGGAGGAAGACGAGGATGATGACTACCATGAGGGTCTCGCCGAACTCGATCTGGCCGTTCCGTCTCCGCCAGTTCATGGTCTGTTGATTCATAGTCTGCCGGTTCATAGTCTGCCGGTTTACGCTTGCGTCATACTCCGATTGTTCTTGGTCCGATTGTTCTGGGAATCGCGGCGGTGCTCTGCTGATAGGGGCGGGTTCAGTAGAGGGCGGGGCACCCCTCCGCGATGAGCGCGTCATTCGTCTTCACCAGTGTCGCGGCGACCCCTCCGCTTATCAGCGGCCCGGCGGTGACGTTCGTGAATCCTGTTGCGAGGCTGGACCGATAGGAGACGAGCGACCCGGTCCCCTCCGATAAAAGGGTTTGGCAGTCCGACAAAACCAAAGGATAGAGCGCGTTGATTCTCCGCTGGAGGATGGTGATCGTCGTTGCGAGGCGCTCCTCCGCCTTGGCGAGGTTGCAGGTGAAGCTGCTGCTCGTCCCGGCGAAGATGGCGGCGACCGCCATCCCCTCCCCGATGAAACGGTGAGCCTTGCCCGTAGGCGTGACGAGGTCGTCGTAGAACGTCGCAGTTCCCCCTTTCCGGTCATGGTCGAACGCGAGTGTGAGGGCCGTCGCTTTCTGGCTGAGGAACCCAGGAAAACCTGATCCGAAAACCGGAGAACTGTCGAAGTAGATGAGCCGGTACTGGTCATACCCCTCATCAGGATAATTTGTGATACTGGTGACGACGTCGTGGCCATACGCGTCGAGGTGGTGCGCCTGGAGGAACCGGTTCACGCTGCCCGGGTCGCCGATGTAGACGTACCGCGTCCGGTTATTGCTCGCGACGACGAGGTTCGTCACCGGGAAGGGGGCTTCGAGCGTCGTGGTGAGGAGGAAGAGCTGATCCCCTCTGAGGGTGCGGGGCGAGAAGAGCGGGACGTACCGCAACGAATCCTGGTCGTAGCTCTGTTCATTGATCCGGATGTACGCGGCGCGGATCCTGCCCGCCTCCTCTTCGCAGCCGAACGTGTAGGTCGCGGTCGGCACCCGGGTGAGATGGAACGTCTCCGGGCTTGTCGCTGCGGCAGCGATGACGCTCTCCACGTCGAAGCCGATCTGCCGGGCGCTCCTCTCCTCATCGTCGGTGATGATGCTTCGGAGGAGGATGAGGAAGAAGAGGAGGAAGAGGATGCCGCCGATGAGGGCGAAGATCCAGTGGAACTGTATCTCGAACTGCCCTTCCCGCCCTCTCCGTCGTCTGAATCGCCTCATCTCCTCTCTCCTCTCATAGGCGCGCCGTGCGCCACGCCGATGCCGTCGATGCCGTCGATGCTGAAGCGACGCCTCCGATGCTGAAACGCATCGCCGCGTCCCTCGGCGAGGCCTCAGGCCGAACCGAACGCGAATCGTGCCTGCGAATCGTGGAGCCGACCCGCTCGGAGACCCGCCGCGACGGTGCGCAGGCTCAGGCCCGGCCCTTGAGCAGCACGGTTCGCCCTTGGCCGTGCATCTCGAGCGCGAATCCTCGTCCGCGCGCCTCGACGCAGAGGATGGATCCCGTCTCGAGCCTGATCTTCTCGTTGTACCCGACCGGTTCGGTCGCCTTGTCGCTCACCAGGAAGATGTTCGCCGGTCGTGACTGGCTCGGACTCTTGACTGCCGCTTCGATGATGGGGTTGTTTGAGTAGGAGAAACTGCCATTCCCCTCGTAGCCCTCCTTTCCAGGGTCTGCGTCGATCTGCGTCGCGTCGACGAAGCAGAGGAGCTGCGCGCCGCACGGGGCCTGGAGCGTTGGGCGTTGCAGGGAGCCGTAGGCGCTGTACCGCTTCAGCATCCGCTCCAGGGAGTGTTGGAATTCGAGCCGCTCAACGTCGCAGCCTCGCCCCAGCACCTGGTCGATGAACCGGTAGCCGAGGAGGAGGACGACGACGGCGATCACCATGAGCATGAGGAAGGTGAAGACGTGGGAGAACTGTGCTCGGCGCGACCGGTTTCTCGCCCCGGCCCTCGGGGCGTATGCTTCCGGGGCGTATGGTCGTGGCGCGCGCGGACCTGCCGATGCCCGCATCCTCAGCGCGTGGATCCTCATCATTTCTCACCAATCAGCTTGTCCAAGTCGGAGAAAGCGTCCGGCCCCTCATCCCCTTTCTCGTCTCCGCGCTTCGTCTTCCCTCGTCCTGCTCCGCGCTTCGTCTCCGTGGCGTCTGTGAGCCGTTCGAGCGCGACGAAGCCATCGCTCTCGGGGGCGGGGATCTTCTTGCCTCTTCCCTCCTCCGCCACCGCCGTAAACTTCCCGTCAGGCTTCCCATCAGCGGCGTCTTGGCCGGTCGGTCTGCCCTCAAACTTCTCGATGAGCGAGCGCAGTTCCGTCTCTTTCGCGGCGCGCCGTTCCGTCTCTTTCGCGGCCCGCTGCTCCGCCACGCGGTTCTCCTGCTGCTGCGCCGCGAACGCCGCCTGACGCTGCGAAAGGAGCGCGATCCGTTGCTCGGGGGTCAGCTCCGAGGGCGGCGGCAGGTACGTTTCGTGGTACGCCATTTGCTCCTCGTGGCCCTGGTGGAGGAGGCGGAGCCAGAGGCCGCTCCCTGTCATGATAGCCAGCCCGGAGACGATGAGGAGGAGGGCGAGCAGGGAGAAGCGCGACTCATCAGAGGACGCGGCGGGCGAAACGTCGGGGTCGGGTGACCGATCGACCGGTTCCGCGTACGGGTCCTCGGTGCAGATCCCGCCGTCGCAGTAGCGGGAAGAGCAATCCTTCCCTTCGGCGCAGCTCCGGCCGAGGCCGCAGGCGGGGCAGGAGCCGCCGCAGTCGACATCCGATTCGTAGCCGTTCTTCACCCCGTCGGTGCAGGAGATGACAACGCACCGTCTGTTTTCGCAATACCTGGAGGCGCAATCGCCGTTCGCCGCGCACTCCTTCCCTTCGCTGCACGCGGCGCAGGGGCCGCCACAATCAACGTCGGTTTCATACGCGTCCTTGACGCCGTTCATGCACGGGTTGGCGGCGCAGATCCCGTCACTGCAATGGTCGGAGACGCAATCGGTCTTTGCGTTGCATCCCTTGCCGAGGGCGCAGTCGTCGCAGGGGCCGCCGCAATCAACGTCGCTCTCGCCCTCGGGGAGGTCGAGCTGCCCGTTCGTGCAGTGGCGCGGCTTGGGGGGCAGCGTGGCGTTGGCCGCCGCGCGAGGGATCGTCACCGCGTTCGAGCCGCTCGCGTTGTTCATGTTCTTGTCATGGATCATCCAGCAGAGGCGCCCGTCCTCGTAGAGCGTCGCGTTCCCGTCGTATGGCGTCGCCTCGGTGATCAGGCAGGTCGCCGTTTCGTTCTTGGCGAACCCCCAGTGGAACGTCTCGGTGCAGCCGTGCGCGTCGCTGCACGTCGCGGTGACGATCGCGGCGCCGTCCGCGTACGTGATGGTGACGTTGCCGGTGGGCGGCGTCCGGTCGCAGAGCGCCGACTCCTTGGGCAGCGCCTCGGTGTTCGTCGGGCTTCCCTGGAGCACCCCTTTGTTCCCTGCTTTGTCGACGCCCCAGACCCGCCACTGGTACGTCTCGCCCGCGACGGGGGAGGCGTAGTGAAGAGTTCCTTCATGCCCTGTCGTGCCGCTCGCCACGACCGCGTTCCCCGTCGGGTAGCCGAGCTCCCAGAAGTAGCCGTCGAACCCGGGGTCGAGGAGCCATCGGTGGTCGTGGCTCGCTTTCGCCCTCAACCCTTGATCGACGCACGCCCTCTCAGGGGCGACGAGCAGATGATGGTCTGGCGCCTTGGTGTCGAGCGAGAAGGTGATTGAGTCGTTGAGCCACGTGGCGAGGACTTCGCATTCTGCCCCGATGGTGTAGGGGCCACCGTCGGGGAGGGAGGGCTGCGCGACATAGGTGAGGCCGTTGTCGCCGCTCACGAATGAATCGGGCAGGGAGAGGAAGCGGCACCGCGTGCTCGCCACCGGGGTCTGGCCGCGCCGCACCCCGACCCTGAACGTCGTGTTCGCGACCAGCGGCCCGGAGGGCGCGAGGAAGTGGAGCGCGGCGGGCGGCCCGTTGATCGTGATGGGCGTCGTGCCGGTGACGCTGTTCAGCATCTTGTCGCTCACCTTGTAGCAGAGCGTCGCGTCGCGGAGCGTGCTCACCTCGTACGTCGCGTTCGGCGGGGAGCCGCCGCTCTTGTCGCGCCGCTGCACATAGGTGCACACGCTCGTGCCGGGCGGCAGCAAGTCGTAGCTGAAGGCGTCGGCGCAGCCGCTGTTCTCATCCGTGCACCGCACCTGGACCGTGACGCCGAGGGGGACTGGGACCAGAGAGAGCTCGACGCCAGGGGGCGTCACGTCGCAGCTCGGATCGGTCGGCGGAAGCACCTGCGTCGTGCTCGGCCCGGTGACCGGCGCCTCGTTCCCCGCCGCGTCATACGCGACGATGCGCCACGTGTAGCTCGTCCCGGCCTGGAGGGAGCCTTCGTACGTGATCGTCCCTGCTCGCTCTGGGAAGGTGTTGGGGCTCCCCGGAACCGTGACGCCGGTCTCGGCGTAGAGGACCTCGTACCGGTACCCAGCCATATTCGCGTCGGGGGAGCCATACCGGTCATTATGGCCGACCGTGACGCGGAGCCCCTGGCCGAGGCAGAGCTTCGGCGGCGCCTCCATGACGAAGTTGTTCGGCTTCGACTCGTCGAAGGTGAAGGTGACGTTCTTCTCGAGCCAACCGCCGTTCCGCACTTTGCAGGCGACGTCAACAGTCACCGTGCCCAACGGGTTGCTCGGCACGTTCGCCTGCGCCGTGAAGAGGCGGCCATCGGTGGAGACGAAGGTCCCGACCCCCGCGTCGAGGAACCGGCACTGGTCGGAGGGGAGGGGCGCGCCGTTCCGCTCCGCTTGGACGCGGAACGTCTTGTTGTTCGTGACCGAGCCAGCCACGGGTTGGAGGATGCGGAGGGTCGGTTTGCCGGCGCCGATCGTCACCGCGTTCGAGCCGCTCGCGTTGTTCCCCGCCAGGTCGTAGACGCGGTAGCAGAAGGTGCCGGGAGCGTAGAAGAGGAGTTCTTCGAGCTGGTGCTGCCCTGCGAGGCTCCCCTTCTTGTCGAGGGCGCACGTCGTCGTACCGGCGGGGTGGACGCTGTAGTCGAAGGAGTCGGCGCACCCTTCGTCGTCGGAGCAGGAGAGGTTCACATGGGTGCCGCCGATGACAGGGAGGAAGGTGACGCTCCCCGTCGGGGGCGTCGTGTCGCAGACGGCGCCGGAGAGGACGACCCTCTGGTCGAACGTCAGCGGAGTCGAGGGAACGGATTGCGTGTTCCCGGCGCGGTCAGTGACGAGGAGGCTCCACCGATATGTCTCGTCCACGTAGAGTCTCTTCTCCGGGGGGGCGTCAATGGCCGGGACGTAGCTGAGGTGCGTCTCCGTGGTCTCCTCTTGGTGAAGCGTGTAGGGGCCGTTGGGTCCGTTGTGCGTGATCGTGTAATTGAAGAGGACCGACTCGGTCTCGACGCGGGGGTCGTGGACGATGCTGATCCTCAGCCCTCGGGGGAGGCACGCTTCCCGGAGTCCTTCGAGCGAGTAGCCCCGCGGCGCCTTGGTGTCGAGGGTGAAGGAGTGTTTATCCCTGACGCTCTTTCCGCCGGGCAGGGTGCAGTTGACGAAGAGGTTGTAGCCGTTGTCAGAAGCGAGGATGCTTGACGTGAAGGTCTTCTTGTCCGCCGATGGGATGAGGGTGCCGGTGAAGGGCTCGTGGCCGGGTGGCTGCTGGAAGAAGCAGGATGTGGCCTCGATGGGCGTCGTGCCCAGCAGGACGTTGGCGATGACGCCGACGGGGTTCGTGTTCGTGAAAGGTCTGGGCGCGGTGTAGTTGACAGAGGGGTGGAAGTCGGGCAAACTGATGGTCTCTTCAAAGAGGCGCGCGTTCCCCTGCGTGTCGGTCGCGTTGATGCAGACCTTCTTGCTCTGGAAGAGGCGGAGCCACCGCTCGCCGTTGGAGTCGCGGTACTGCTCTGTCGAGGCGTAGGTGCACGCCACGTCGGTTTCGACGAAGTCATACGTGTAGGTGGGGCTGCATCCGACTCCTGTGTCGGTGCAGTTGGGCCAGAACCGGACGTGGTCGCCTTCAAGTTTGGTGATGATCGTGATGCTTGGCGGCGTCACGTCGCAGCTCGCGTGGGTGAGGGGGAGGCGTGTACTCTCCGCTCCGTTCTGGTCGACCGGGACGCTGTTCTCCGCCTCGTCGACAGCGAGAACAGTCCACGTATAGGTGGCGCCCTCCTCGTCCGCGTTCGGCGCGGAGAGGTTCCCATCGACGCTCAACGCGGAATTGACGGGGTTCGGCCCTGCATTTTTTTTGGTGACGTTGTAGGCGAAGCCGAGGAGGTTCTGTTCCGGCGTAAACCCTTGCTTCAGCGTCACCGTGGCGTTCAGCGCTGCGTCTCCGCAGACCTTTTTCGGCGCGGTGAGCGCGTACCCTTCCGGCTTCGTAGTGTCGACGGTGAAGTTGACGTTTCCAGCAACTTGGACGCCGCCGGCGATGGTGCAGCTGATCGAGTAGTTGTGGTTCCCCTCTGGGAGAGCTGAGAGCTGCTTCGTGTAGTGGATATTGTCAGAGTTTTTCATGAGTGGTTGGTTCGCTGTGACGCCGCCGTTCCTAGCCGCGAGGAACCGGCACTCAGAGCTGCTGACCGGGTTCTTCTTCTCGACGCGGACGGTGAGTAGGGGATCCGTGGTGTTGGTGAAGGGGCCGGGGGTGATACGGACGAGGAGCGGCGGATAGGTCAGGTTCACTTTTACCGGAACAGTTGTTGTGTTGGTCCGTCCCGCCCGGTTGGCGCAGGTGACGATGAAGTTGTGAGTCTCTTCGTCAGGCGTGGTGGGCAGCTGGATGAGCAGCCAAGGGTCGTAGAGGTAGGCGCCGCTATACGAGGCGTCGATACCGTAAGAACTGACGGTGGTGAACGTTTCACCGTTCATGGTGGCGTTGCAGAAGATCTTCTGCCCGCTCAGGGAGAAGCTGAGATTCGTCTCCTTCTTCTCCGGGTCGGTGATCTCCACCGGGTCAAGGGTGTAGGTGAAGTCAGGATTCGCCGCTTCGTAACCCAGGACGAGGTCTGACCAGGTGACCACGCACGAGGGTTTGTTGTTCGGGCACTCGATGGTCGTGTTGCAGCTTATCACGAGCTGCGATATCTCGTTCCCGCTGAGATCGGTGATGTTATGGTGCGTCGCCGGAGCCGAAGCGGTCCCGCCGACCATCGGAGCCATCAAGGCCGCGTCGGGCTGGCCGTTTGTGCTGTATCTGCACCACGCGGGTTTGGACGTCGAGAACTCCGCGATATAGGGGGCGTTCTGTGCGAAGCCGGACTTCCGAACAAGGGAGCCGGTCGGGCTTTGGACTTGGGGAGTCGTCTTGAGTTGGTGGAGGTTCAGGAGGTTCAAGGAGAGGTGGTCAGGGCTATATGTGAAGCGAATATAATCGTCGACTGGCGGGAGCGCGGGCTGGAGGGGATCGCCCCGCTGCACCTTGAGCGTATACGCTGTTCCGCTCGTCAGTTGTTGGGTGATGTTGATCGTGAAGTTCTTCTGCTGGCCCGCGGGGAACGCGGAGAAGTTATTCGCGTCAAAGAAGGCAACCATGGTTCCTGTGGCGTCTCGGAGCGTTCCGTTCTTGATGGTGACGTTCCCCGAGTACTCCAGCTTGATCGTCGCCGGAATGCTCTTCACCGGGTCGCTGATAATCGTCACTGTGCTCCCGCCGCCCGGGGAGGAGCCAAGGGCGGGGGGAGAGGCGAGGAGCCCGAAGAGCAGAGCGGCGAGGAGGATTGCGCCGAGAAGCTGGGCGCGGCGCTCAGCTGAGAAGGACGGCTTGCTCCAAGTAGACACTGGTTGCCTCCACAATCGTCACGTTGATATGGCGAACCACTTCGAGATTGCCTGCCGGATCGAAACTATAGTAGCCGATCCGGTACTGGCCGAAGCCGCCCGGCTGGAGCTGGTTGTACTCCCGGTCAGGGTAGCAGGGAGGAGTCGTCGTCAAGTTGATGCAGAACCGGCTCTTCAAAGATGAAGCCGGGTGAACGTTGTCTGTCACGACGGGGTTCGCTCCTTGCGTGAAGGTTGCTGCGCTGAGGATTGCGTCCTCTCCGAACGGGAGGGAGGTGGCTGGCGGCGTCGTATCGCCAAAACAAGTATTCGTGTTGAATGAAGGGTCGCGGTGCTGTTGCTCCTCGCAATCATCTCCGATGATGCCGCCGGTCGAATTCGTGAAGAGGTGGCCATCGCTGTTCTTGACGCACCGGCCGCCGCTGCCTGAAACGCCCGGTATCCAAGTGCAGTGGCCGATGCGGAGCAAGTCGTTGCTCCGCGCCAAGAGGAGGTGGTTCCCCGCCACCCTATCGCTTGACGTGTTGTAGGTGACGTTGATCGAGACGCTCCTTTTCGGCCCTGTCGCGTTGATGCAGTCGGCCTCTGACGCGTAGGAGGCGCAGGTGATCGCGTCGCGGCCGAGACACGTGGCGCCAGCATAGTAACAATCCCCGAAGAGGAGGCACGTCGTGGCGTTGCACTCCGCGCCGAGGCGGCGACTGCAGGCGTCGCAATCGGTGCCGCCGACGCAGAGGCCGGAGCCGAGCTCCGCGAAGAAAGGGAGCCACTCGCAGTTCGTGACGCCACAGCGTGGCGTGGTGCAGCTTCCATTGTCAGGATAGTCGTAGCAGCTCTTCACCTCGCTGCAGGGGCCGTAGGTATCTGAGAGATACCCCTTGTTCCGGAGATAACAAAAAGGAAGATTCTCACAGGGGCCGGCAGGGGGGCTCATTGGCTTCGCCTCTGCATCGACGAACCAACCGTAGGGGCCGTTGCAGGCGTCGCAGACCGTCAAGGCGCGACAGTACGGAGGTGTTGTGCTCGCGCAGAACTCGTTCGCCGCACACGTGTGGGTCAGTGAGACGCGATTCAGGAGGTCACACTTCGCCACGCCAGTAAAGGGGCTGATCACGTCACCAGAAGCGTCGACCGGTTGCAGGTTGGTGTCGGCATAAAAACACGTATTTTGTTGCCGGTTGCCGGCGGTGCAATACGGGCTCATCGGCAGGACGCAGTTGCTCTTGTTATTCACCTGGGGGACGATTGTTCCGTCGGTTCGCAGGAGGGAGAGATTGTAACAGATCTTCGTATTAGCTGGCCAGAGGGTTGGCGCGTCGACGTCGAGGAAGGAGGCGACACCGCCCGGGCCTCCGACAGGGACGAACCCCCGGGCCACGCAATCGTTGTCGATGCATCGCTGGACGTAGTAGCCGCGGTGGTTGTCGCAGGGCCGCTCGCTCCACGTCACGGTGATGTTCGGCGTCCCTGGTTTGGGGGTTGCCACCGTGTCGTTCACCCCGTCAGGGATGCACTCGCCGAGCGTGCAATCAAGAGTGAAATCCTTGATTGTTATAGCGTTGAGCGTGAATGTGGTGCTGTTCGGGACGCAGCCCCGCTTCGTGACAGTCAAGGTGACCTGGCCCTGGGGAACTACAGGGAGGGTGTAGCCCCCGGTCGCGTTCGTTTGAACTTCGCGAGTGGAAAATCTGACTGTCGCGCCCTGGACCGCCATTCCCGACGTGTTGGTCACACTTCCCGTGATGGTGAAGGTGCCGGCGCCTGCTTGAGAACTACAGAAAAAATTGCAGTCAGAATCAATAGTCGTATAGAATTTCGTTGCGGTGGGAGGAGTTGCGCCGATCCGGCCGTTGCACGCGCTCTGCGAAATAGGGGTTGGAACGGCGGCGACCGCTCCGTTACAACAACAACCATTTATGCACTCGGAAGGGGGAACGTCGAGGTTTTGGTAACAAATACCTGAAAGGGAAGTACAATAGTTACAAAAAGTTTGAGAAAAGATCATATTGCTAGTGCTTTTGTTATAGCATTGATACGTTCCGCCCCCGTTGTCAACGACGCAATAATCCTCACCCGCGGAGAAGGGGAGCGAGAGGAGAAGGAAAAAGAGGAACGGCGCCGCAAACCCGAGGAGACGCATCAGAGCCACCCATCACGCCAACACACCAACCGATTTTTAAATGTTTCGCGGATTCGGGCTCAGTAGAATGAGATTTTGATTCTCAAGGAAATGTTGTGGAGTATGAGTC
>JBBIPM010000009.1:0-24541 GCA_037442865.1 Candidatus Woesearchaeota archaeon | reverse complement strand
GAAGACGTGAACTGGCGGAAGACGTGAACTGGCGGAAGACGTGAACTGGCGGAAGGAGTGGGGCGCGTCGTTCTGGCTCCGCTCGCTCCTCCAGGTCTTCCTGCTCCAAGGGGCGTTGATGCTCGTCATCGCGCTGCCGATCATAGCGCTCACCTCTTCCTCTGCGATGCCCCCCATCTCTCCTTTCCTTTTCTCCACTCTTTCTTTCCCCTCCCTCGTTCTTTCTTCTTCTCTTTCTCTTCCCTCTCTCCTCATCCTCTTCGGTCTCTTCCTCTGGCTGAAAGGGGCGTTCTGGGAGTTCGTCGGCGATTACCAGCCGAGGCGTTTCATCGCTAAGAAGCGGAACAGGGGGAAGCTGATGACGATCGGGCTGTGGCGCTACATGCGTCACCCGAACTATTTCGGCGAATCTTTGCTCTGGTGGGGTCTCGGCTTCATCGCGCTCGGCGCGACGAGGAACTGGTGGGTCCTCCTCAGCCCTGCACTCCTCACTTTTCTCCTCCTCAAGATGAGCGGCGTGCCGATGCTTGAGAAGAAATATGCCGGCAGGCCTGATTGGGAGGCGTATACGCGTAAGACCTCTCTCTTCATCCCCTGGCGGCCGAAGTGAGCATCACGCTATCTTGACACCCTTGAAGAACGCGACGAGCCCTTTCACGACGGCCGCGGACGGCTCAGGGTCTGGGTACCACCACGCTGCGTCCTTGTTCTCCTCGCCCTGGACGACCACGTCGTAGAATCGCGCCATCCCGTGCTGCTTCATCATCTGGGACTGGCTCGGCTTCATGTGCTTCGGGTTCAGCGACCCCTTCGGGAAGTAGACGCTCCCTTCGAACATGATCGCCTCGTCGCTCTCCGCCAGGATTGCGCCCTTCCACATAGCCCTCATTTTTCTGTCTCCTCCGTCTCACTCTCTCTCCCGGCCAGTCTTGGCGCCTCCTCCCTCAGTCGTCGCACCACCGCCTCCCAGACCTTGACCGGGTCGGAGGAGATGATACTGGTGCCGAGATAGAGCTCCGCGAAGGCGATGTCGCCTGTCCGTGATGAGAGCCCGCCGCGGTCGACGATCCGCGTGATGACGGGCATCTCCGGCCATCGGCCATCGAGTGGCGGGAGGAGCATCGCGAGGTTGAAGGATTCGACGCCGAGATCGTCGCGGAGCGCGGCGAGGACGCGGAAGAGAGTCCGGAAGAGCGTCGTCGTCGGCTCATCCGCGAGGAGGACAATTTCCTTCTCCTTCTTCGGCGTCAGGTGCGCGAAGAGGCGGACGCCGTCGTGCTCCGCCCCGACGCCGAGATCCGCGTGAGCGCGGAAGAGCTCGTCCCAATACGTCAGAGCATACGTATGGGTGTAGTGCTCTTCGTTCCACTTGTTCGCGAGCATCGCGCCATACGGCGCCTTCCCGAGAAGGACCTGCTGATGGCCGTGGATGAGCGATGCCGCCGCCTTCCAGAGGCAGTTCCAGCCGATGGCAGGATAGAGTGCTCGTGGCTCGTGGAGATGCGCTGCGCCGAACCAGGCGAGGCACGTCTCGAAGTGGCTGACAGTCTCCTCCTCGGTGAAGGCGAGCGGGTCCCATTCGTCGAAGACGACAACGCCGTGGAGCGCATCCGCCTTCGCGACGTTCGACGCGGTCGTCTCGTGCTTGCCACGGAGCTTGCCGAAGGTGTCTTCCGGCGTGTTCTTCGCGACATCGGCGAAGGGCTCCTTCGCCGCGGCTGCCTTCAGCCACTCCTTGTCGAGGGGAGCGCCCTTCTGCATCGGTCGATCGGCGCGGAGTCGGTTGAAGAGCGCGCCGTCGAGGCTAATCTTGTTTGTGATCCGGAGGATCTGCTGCGACTCGAGCTTCTCGAAGGAGCCGAACTGCGTCGCCGCCCAGGGCTTCATCGCCTCAGGCACAATCAGTTTTCCTGTGTCCAGCGAGAATGAGTAGAGACGGTCGAAACGGGCGCGCTGCTCAGCGTTCAACGACGCGTACGCCGCCGGCAGGTCGAGGACTGATTCCATGCTCTTCACCACTTTCTTCTCTTTCTCCCATTGCTCTTTCTTAAATAGTTTGTTACATGGTTAAATAGTTTGTTACATGGCTCTGGACTGATCCTCGCGACCCCCCTCAGTGGATTTGGGGAAAGTATGTCACGCCGCCGCGGCGAATCGTTCGGCCCGTTCTCGCGCAGGGTCGCGACCAAGGTAATAATGGCGGTGCAGCTCAGGAAGAAGAGGAACAGGGGACGAAGAGAGAAATCGAAAAAACGGGACGGCGAACCATGACGAAAGAATCGAGAATCACACGCGAAAATTTATAAAGCATCTGTCGTTCCGCGACTTCAGAGCGGGGTAGGGCAGCTAGGAGTGCCCGCCGGGCTCATAACCCGGAGGTCGGTGGTTCAAATCCACCCCCCGCTATTCTCGGCGCGCAGCCTTCCTCCGGCCGCGGTGAAATCCTGTCCGGCGCTCCTTCAGCCGTTGGAAGGGGGTTCGCTGGTTCGCCGAGCCTCGTGGGTCGAGAGTCGACAATGAGCGGCGGCCAAGGGAGGAACGTCGTAGGCGTGCCCGGGAACCATGAGCGATCGCGAATGGGTCGGGAACGACGTGACCGACCGTCAGTGACCGGGCGCCACGCGACTTTTTCACCGTGGCCCCTTTCCCATCACTTTTACCTTTCCCATCACTTTTATTAAGGACCCCTCTTGGGAACATACCATGGTGAAAGTGAGCATCATCGGTGCCGGCTTCGTCGGCAGCACCGCTGCGTATCTCTTGGCAATCAGAGGACTCGTCGACGAGATCGCGCTGGTCGATATCCTCGACCGGCCGACGCGGGGGAAGGCGCTCGACATCCAGGAGGCGATGCCGGTCTTCGGCCTCGACGTGAAGGTGCAGGGAGGGAGCGACTACGCCCTCATCGAGGGCAGCGACGTCATCGTCATCACGGCGGGCGTTCCGCGGAAGCCGGAGCAGAAGCGCGAGGATACACTCGCAATCAATGCGAAGATTATGAAGGATGTTATCGTCCGTGTCAAGCGCCGCGCACCTCATTCCATCCTCGTCGTCGTCTCGAATCCGCTCGACGCCATGACTTGGTTGGCGGCGAAGGAATCCGGTTTCGACAAGCGCCGCGTCGTCGGCATGGCCGGCACGCTCGACACGGCGCGGTACACGACGTTCATCGCCGAAGCGACGAAGGCGTCGCCCGGAGTTGTCGAAGGTCTCGTCCTCGGAGGTCACGGCGACCTCATGGTCCCGTTGTCGCGGTTCGCCACTGCAGGCGGAAAGCCTGTCCGGCAACTTCTCGCCGAAAAAACGCTCAAAGGAATTGAAGAACGGACGCAGAACGGCGGCGCCGAGATCGTCAATCTCCTCGGCCAGAGTGCCTACTATGCGCCCGCGGCGGCGACGTTCAAAGTGGTCGAGGCGATCGTTAAAGGAACGAAGAAGCCTGTTCCGGTCAGCTCCTGGCTCGACGGCGAGTACGGCCTGAAGGGACTCTTCCTCGGCGTGCCCTGCATGCTCGGCCCGCACGGCGTGGAGAAGGTTGTCGAGTTGCCTCTCGACAAGGAAGAGCTGGCTGCGCTCCACAGGAGCGCGGAGCACGTCCGGAAGCTCGTCGCGGAACTCGACAGAATATTCGAGAAGGAATAATCCGTGCCATAATTATTAAAAAGAGTGACCGTTCGCTCCCAACCAAAAGGGCATGGGTGGTTCTCCTGACAAAGATCACATACATAACGTCTGAATCGGTGACCGAAGGACATCCAGATAAAATTGCCGACCAGATCTCGGATGCAATCCTCGACGAACTGTTCCGCCAGGACCCGAACAGCCGCGTCGCGATAGAGACGCTGACGACGACCGGCACTGTCATCTGCGCAGGCGAAGTGACGACCAAAGGGTATGCCGACATCCAGCGGATTGTCCGGCAAACGTTGAAAGAGATAGGGTACACGAACCCTGAGTTCGGCATCGACCACGAGGATGCGGGCGTGCTCGTCGCGATCCACGGGCAGAGCCCGGACATTGCGCAGGGCGTCGACGAGGGCAAAGGGGATGACAAGGAGCAGGGCGCCGGCGACCAAGGGATGATGTACGGCTTCGCCTGCGACGAGACGCCGGAGCTGATGCCGCTCCCTATCGTCCTGGCGCACAAGCTGACGAAACGGCTCACCGAGGTGCGGAAGAGCGGCGAGATCACGGCCATCGGCCCGGACGGGAAGAGCCAGGTCTCGGTCGAGTACCATGACGGCGTGCCGAAACGGCTCACCGCCGTGGTGATCAGCACGCAGCACCTCGAGGAGAAGGAGATCAACGGGCTGCGGAAGGAGATCACGGAGAAGGTGATCCGTCCGGTCTGCGGCGCGCTCCTCGACGCGAAGACGGCCATCCATATCAACCCGACTGGGAAGTTTGTTATCGGCGGTCCCGAGGGTGACACGGGCGTCACGGGGAGGAAGATCATCGTCGATACCTACGGCGGCGTCGGCAGGCACGGCGGCGGTGCATTCTCCGGTAAGGACCCGACGAAAGTCGACAGAAGCGGCGCCTACGCGGCCCGCTACGTCGCGAAGAACATCGTTGCTTCAGGCATCGCGAAGCGATGCGAGGTCCAGGTCTCGTACGCGATCGGCGTGGCGAAACCGACGAGCGTGAACGTCGACTGCTTCGGCACCAATACGATTCCTGAGGAGAAGATCGTGGCGCTCGTAGAACGGCATTTCGACCTCCGCCCCAAGGGGATCATCGGGATGCTCGGCCTGAGGAAGCCGATCTACCGGCGGACAGCGGCCTACGGCCACTTCGGCCGCGAGCCCGACGCTGACGGCGGATTCTCATGGGAGCGGACCGACAAGGCCGCCGCGCTGAGAAAGGAAGCATAAGGCTCAGTAGAAAAGTGAGTGCCGCGCGTAAGATCGAGGCGTTGCGATTCGGAGAGTGAAGGGCGACGAGGGGGTTGCCCATCCGGGGAGGAGGCCCCCACTATGGTGCACACAGTACGCCTCGACGCGCGGCACAGAGTGAGCGGAGCGAACTTTTCTCCTGAGCCGAAGCATAAGATATTCATTTAAACCCCTTCTTCTTTCTCTCCTCATGCTTACGCCCCGGATGCGCGCCGCGTGGCACCGCTATTTCGAGAAGCTCTCCTCTCGTGAGCACTCAGCGCATCAGGTCGCCATAGGGTTCGCAATCGGCACCGCGATTGGGCTGCTCCCGACGTTCGGCGTCGGCTTCCTCGTCGGCGTCGTGGTCCTATTCCTCTATCCCCGGATGGGGAAGCTCTCCTTGTTCGGCGCCTTGGCGCTCTGGAACCCGTTCGTCCTCTTTCCGTTCCAGGCGGCGAGCCTCTGGCTCGGCCGACTCCTCTTCGGCGAGCCATTCCTCCAGACAAGCCGGAACGAGCTGCTCTCAATCATGACGTTCCACGGGGCTCGCGACATCGTTCTCCACTACCTTGTCGGCAACCTCTTCGTGACTGCGCTCGGAACGGTCGTCGCATACTTCGCCGCCCGGGGAGTCGTCGATGCGTACCGGTCACGGCGGGCGAAGAAAGGATTGAAAGGAAGAACGTGACGCCTCCGCTCGGATTTGAACCGAGGACCTGTCGGTTACTTCTCCGCGAGTGGAGTCCCTGGAGACACACTGCACGGATAACAGCCGACCGCTCGAACCAGGCTAAGCTACGGAGGCAACACGGACTGAGAGTCAGGAGACGATTTATAAAAGTTACTCACGCGGGGACCGCGATCAAAAAGGTTCAACGCGGCCTCAGGCAGGTATCGTGCGTGGCGTGACGAGGTCGAGACGCGGAACCGATTCTCGTCCATGACTGGCGGGGCCGAGGAGGAAGGAGTCACTGGGCATCCGCGCCAAACCATTAAAAATCGCTTCGGCTCCCTCCCGTGCATGGCGCGCATCGTCGAGATCCCCCCCGAGACGGACGATCCGACGCTGAACATCTGCCTCGAGACCCTGAAGCGGGGGAAGCAGGCGCTCGTCTTCTGCAACACGAAGCGCGGCGCGGAGTCCCAGGCAGAGCGCTTAGCTCAGAAAGTGACGGGCGCGGCGCTCCTCGATCTCGCAGAGCGTGCGGTCCACACCCTCTCCTCGCCGACGAAGCAGTGCAAGCGACTCGCGCTCTGCCTCAGGAAAGGGGTGGCGTTCCATCATGCGGGGCTCCATGCGAAGCAGCGTGAACTCGTGGAGAACGGTTTCCGCGACGGGACGGTGAAAGTGATCTGCTCGACGCCGACGCTGGCGATGGGCCTTGACTTGCCCGCCTTCAGGGTCATCATCCGCGACCTGAAGCGGTTCGGCTCCACTTCCTGGGGGATGACCGACATACCGGTGCTGGAATACCATCAGATGGCAGGCCGCGCGGGAAGGCCGGGGAAGGAGTCATACGGGGAGGCGATCCTCCTCGCCGAGAGCGAGGAGCAGAAGGAGGCGCGCGAAGAGCGCTACGTCTTCGGCGAACCGGAAGAGATCCTCTCGAAGCTCGCCGTCGAGCCGGTGCTGCGCACATACGTCTTGAGCCTCATCGCGGCCGAGTTCGTCTCGACGAGTGCCGGTCTCCACGCGTTCTTCGCGCGGACCTTCTACGCGCGCCAGTACGGCGACACCCGGAAGCTGAACGTCATCCTCGACGCAATGGTGGCGCGTCTCAGGGAGTGGGGGCTTCTCGTCGACCGGCGCGCGCCCGAGCGTGCCGAACAGGGAGCGGGTCATGGTGGTCGGAGCGTAGCTTGCCCCGTCAGCCACAAAGAGAGTCCGGTCCGGAGCCGGGAACAACGCGCGGAAGAGGCGGCGCGCCTCTTCATCTCCGCGGACGAGCTGCGAGACGGGAAGGTTGAGGCGACGCCGCTGGGGAAGCGCGTGGCGGAGCTCTATCTCGATCCGTATACCGCGCACCATCTTCATCGATCCTTGTCACGGGCGACGCGCCAAGGGCTCGCGCCGTTCGCGACCCTCCATATGCTGAGCAGCTGTCTCGAACTGCGTCCGTGGCTCCGTCCCAAGGCGCGCGAGGTCGAGGATCTCGTCACGGAGGTGACGCCGTTCCTGGAGTCGCTCCTCGTCCCCCTACCCCTAGAGTTCACGCCCGAGTGGGAGGAGTTCCTGATGACCCTCAAGACGGCGTTGTTCCTCCACGACTGGGTGGAAGAGGCGCAAGAGGATGCGCTCCTGGAGAAGTACGGCATCGCTCCCGGGGAGGTCCACGCGAAGCTCGAGAAGGCCGACTGGCTCATCTACGCCGCTGAGGAGCTGGCGCGGATCCTCAACCTCTCTCAGCTGCGCGCGCCATTGGCGAAGATGCGGAGACGGCTCAAGCATGGCGCGAAGGAAGAGCTGCTGCCGCTGCTCCGCCTGAAGGGGATTGGTCGCGTCCGGGGCCGGAAGCTCTTCAACGCCAACGTGAAGTCTATCCAGGATGTGAAGGAGACGGAGGTCTCGACGCTCTCCACGCTCATCGGAAAGCAGGTGGCGCTGGACCTCAAGAAGCAGGTGGGGCAGGAGCTCGATCCGGAGAAGGTCCGGGTGAAGCCGGGGAAGCGGAAAGGCCAGACGAGCATGGCGGACTACGTCCGAAGCTGACAGACCCGCAATCCTCACAGCACATTGTGCGCGAATCTGCTCGCTGACCGCTGGTAGTGGATTGCGTTGATGATCTGGGCGAAGAGCCGGGTCACTGTATACTCATTGATGAACGGAAGCGAGAGGACTTTGCGAGATTGGGGCACGGTGTCGGGCACGTGGAGCGTTTTCAGACCATAGTCGCGATGGAGCGAAGCGAGTATCGCGGGAGCGTTGCCCACAAACAATGGATGGGAGCAGGCCCCGACGAACCGCGGTATGCCGAGACCGTGGAGCTTCTCCACCCCTTCCTTGATCGTTCCGCCCGTCCCTATGATATCGTCCGCGAAGAGTCCGAGGCGTATCCTTTCCAACTCTCCGCTTATCTCCTCCACTCGTGCCCTTGTTTCCCGTATCTTTGAGAGGTACACGCTCCTAATTCCGAGGGATTCGACGAGCTTGCCGTAACGTTTCGAGCAGCCTTCGTCGAGAAAGATGAACGCGACATCTTCTCGTCCTTTGTATTCTGCGAATATGGCGGAAAGGGAGGAGAACGGGCTCACCATCTTCTTCGTGACGCCGGGAGGATAGAATCCGGCGATGTCATCGGAGTGAGGATCATAAGAGAGGATGCCATTCGCTCCTGAAGTTACGAGCAGATCGGCGACCAACCGCGAGAGTATTCCTTCCCGTTTGAAGGGCGTTGCGTGGTTCTGCCGGCTATAGGCGTGATACGGCATCACCACGGTCACGTTTCCCGCGTTGTTCTCGTTGAGGGTCCGGCAGAAAATCATCGCTTCCATCAGGTTGGCGTTGAGCAGCTTCTTGCTCACCCGCTCCCGGATGACTTCGCAAGGAGGCGAAGCATCAGGCTCCGTCGCCAGGAAATCGTCCAATGTGATGTTGGCTCTCAATAACTTTTGTGCTCTGAGCACATCGAAGGTCTTGGTGATGGCGTTGTAGATATAGGAAGGGTCATACGGCGCGACGAACAGGAAGACGTCATTGCCGTCCACCGATTCGTTGAGCCTCGGGATGAACTCCCCTTCTTGATGCTGTCTGTTCTCCGCGGGAAAGAGCGCCACGCGATTGCGAACCGCGCTTCCGTTCTGTTCGAGCAGGGTATTGTAGGCCTCTACGGTCTTGCGCGCGAAGTACCTGCCGGAAGGGGTGGTGACGAACGTTAGCCGCTTCCTGGTGCTCTGTCTCTCTGAGGGGAGTAATTCGTGCATCTCAGGGGTGAGGAATCCCTCAGGGTCTGGCTTCTGGAGAATCTGGAGTAGCGTGTGCAACCCCTTGATGGCCCGAATCCTCATAGACGAGACCATACGACGCGGTAAACAGGCATCATTTTTATACTTTCTCAGTGTTATACTTTCTCAGTGAGGACACATGATTTATAAAATACTGACCATCGTCTTTAAAAAAGAACCCTCATTCTCCCGCCTCATCGCAGTGAGGAGCGGCGGTGCTCCGGCTCGTCCGGCAAGCGCTTCCGTTCGCTTGGATGCGGAGACGATTCTCTGGTCCATCACGCGGAAGGTGACACCATGGCACGGATGCATTCGAGAGCGAAAGGGAAGAGCGGCTCGACGAAGCCGCGGACGCCGGCGAAGCCCGCGTGGGTGACGCTGAAGCCGAAGGAGGCGGAGATGCTCATCGTCAAGTTCGCGAAGGAAGGGAAGACGCCGAGCCAGATCGGGCTCCACCTCCGGGACGAGTACGGGGTGCCGAGCGTGAAGCTCCTCGTCGGGAAGAGCGTCAAGCAGGTCCTCGCCGAGAAGAAGGCGCTCGCCGAAATCCCGGAGGACCTGATGGCGCTGATGCGGAAAGCGGTCCTGATCAGGAAGCACCTCGACGAGAACAAGAAGGACGTGCCGGCGAAGCGCGGCCTCCAGCTGGCGGAGTCGAAGGTGAACCGCCTGGCGAAGTATTACAAGAAGACGGGCGCACTCCCGGCAGAGTGGAAATATGACCCTGAACGAATCAAGCTCCAGGTCGAGTGAGCCGGACGGCGTCCCGGAGGGTTTCCTCGCCGCATGCGCCGCGGCGGCTGAACGGCTCCGCGCCGAGGAGAAGATCCTGGTCGTGAGCCATTTCGACGCTGACGGCCTCGCCGCGGCGGCTCTCCTCGCCCGCGCCCTGGAGCGGAGGGGGACGCGCGTCGAGGCGGAGGCTGTGTCCCATTTCGACCCTGCGATGGTCGAGGCTTGTGAAGAGTTCCTCGTCCTGATCGACATGGGCGCGACCCATGCGGTGCGGCTCACTCCCCACGCGGAGCGGCTCCTCGTCATCGACCACCATAAGACGGAAGGCGAGCCAGAAGACGAGCGCGCGTTCTTCGTCCTCAATCCTTGGAGCCACGGCCTTGACGGCGGCACGGAGGCGTGCAGCGCCACCGTCGCGTTCTGGGTCGCCTTGGCGCTCGGGAGGAATGAGGACTTGGCCGGGCTCGGCGTCGTCGGCCTCCTCGCCGATGCGCAGGAGAAGCAAGGCCTGCATGGTCTCAACAGGGCAACGGTGGAGCGGGGCATCGCCGCCGGCGTCGTCGCGGTAGAGGAGCGGCTCCGCCTCTTCGGGTATGAGCGGAAGAGCCTTGTCGGGATGCTCGCTGGAAGCTATGACCTGGCCATCCCGGAGGTGACAGGCGATATCGGCGGCGCGAGACGGTTCCTCGCACGTCTCGGCATCCCCTCCCGGAACCGACGCGGTCAGGAGACGCGGTACCGCGACCTGACCGAGGAGCAGCGGCGGCGCCTCATCGTCGAGGCGAGTACCTTGGCGACGAAGCGGCCTGCGATCGCGCCGTATTACCTATTGCCGCGGGAACGCGGCTTCTTCCGCGACGCGCGCCAGTTCGCCACGATCCTCAACTCCTGCGGCCGCCTCAAGGAGCCGGCGCTCGGCTTCGCCATCGCGAAAGGCGATGAGGAGGCGCGGAACCACGCAGGGGATGTGCTGCGCGACTATCGCGTCGCCCTGAACGACGCCTACGCGTGGCAGACGAGCGTCGCAGAACGGACGAAGCGGTACGCGCTGATCGACGCCGGGAACCGGATTCCGCCGAACCTGATCGGCACGGTCTGCAGCATGGTGGCGCGGAGCGGCGACGTCCCCGAGGGCGTGATCGTCATCGGTGTCGCGGTGGACGGCGAACAGGCGAAGGCAAGCCTCCGCTGCGCCGGGAACGGGTGCGACGTCCACGCACTCCTCAAAGAGATGATGACCGGAATCCCCGGCACGCATGGCGGCCACGCGCAGGCGGCCGGGGCGGTCTTCCCCACCGGAGAGAAGGAGCTTTTCCTGGAACGGGCGCGGAGCATCCTGAGGAACCTTTAAAAACAGCCTCCAGACCTCTAGAGAGGCACACCGGTACAACTGAGTAAAACCTGTTCGACGGGGCTATAGTGTAGCTTGGTATCACATGCGGTTCGGGACCGGCACAGTGCCGGCGGATCGCCGCATAACCCGGGTTCAAATCCTGGTAGCCCCATCGATGAAGAGACCGCTGCTCACGACCGCAGTGATGGCGATGGCTCTCACTTCTTCGACAGGATCCCTTTCTTCCGATGCGTTGCCGCGCTGTCCGTGTCCGTACGCAAATGGACGAAGCGAAAATTCGCATCACGATTCGCATCACGAGCCGGAGCTTTATCAGCGCAGGTACGTGGTTGAGGGATCGTTTCTCTTCTGGTCGGTGAATTGATATCTCGGCGCTGGAGAGATGGAGATCACCATCACGGGAGGGAGGAGGCTCACAGGGACCTTCACCTCTGAACGCATCGTGCTCAGCTACGAGGGGACGAAGCGAACGTATTTGATTAACGGCTGGTGGAACGGCTCGCATGGCGTCTTCTGCCGCCACGAGCCGGACGTGAACGGCGGATTCCGGTCGGAAAATCCGTTGGAGGCGCGGCTCACGAATATCCGCCGTGAGCGGGACGGGACATACGCGGTACGGCTGGACGTGACGGGCATACCGCTGGACGTCGCGCCGCGGCTCATGCCGTTGGATTAGCGTTCCAGCGCCGTGTTGTGTGCCTCGATGTAGTACTCGATGAATTGCTCCCAGTCGCAGAGCGCTGCGAGATTCTTCGCCGCGATCTTGTTCCGCACCCTATCCGGGTGGCTGAGTTGGACAAAGTCGAAGAGATCCTGCGCGAAGCTCGCCACGATCTCCTCCCGCGGTATGTTGAGGCGGTGGAGCACCTTGATTCCCGCGTTGGGCTCATCGAGGTGCGGCTCGATGAAGCGGCCGAACCCCGCGAGGTCGGTGGTGAGCGAGGCGACGCCCATCGCCGCAGTCTCCAAGGGAGTGTAGCCCCAGGGCTCGTAGTAGCTCGGGAAGAGTCCCATGTGGGTGCCGGCAATCGCGTCATAGTACGGCAGGTTGACGAGCCCGTCGTTCCCGTCGAGATAGACGGGCATGACGACGACCTTGACCTTGTCGTCCTCCCGGTTGTCGAGGCCCGCGTCGAGGAGGGCGCGGAGCAGCTCGTTCGTGCTCTCGTCGATGAGATGATGGGTGCAGAGCGGAGGATTCCCTTTCCGCCGGAACTGGAGCAGGTCCTTCTGCATCTCCTTCAGGAACTCCTTGGTGAAGAGCGTCTCCTCCGCCACGTTCCCTTGTGCGAGGAAGTCGTAGAGGACCTTCTTCAGGATGTTCTCGCTGTTGTATTGGATGTAGTTCTTGATATGGTGATAGTAGTTCTTGTTCTCGAGGAGCTCGACGCGGACGCCGGTGTTGCCCATGGGAATCCAGAGGAAGAGCGTCACGGTCCGCTCGCTCCGCTCCTGCTTGAGCCGGTCGTTCAGCTTGCCGAACGCCTGAATCGTGATGTCAATCCCCTTGTTCTTGAACTCGTAGCGTCCGGTGATGAAGAACATCAGGTTGTGTTCGAGGGGGAAGACGTAGTAGGGGAAGAAGTGGTAGGTGAGGAATGCGCGGAGCTTCTCCCGGCAGGTGATGTGCTTGATGCTCGTCTCCTCGAAGGTGGGGAAGCGGCCGATATCGAGTCCGTTCAGGACCAGCACGTCCGGCTTCCGTCCCAGAATCCGTTCCGCCTCCATCCCTGTGATCTCGCTCACAGTGGTGAAGGCGTCGCAGCGCTGCGCGCATGCCACCTCAGTCAGGTGCTTCGCCTGGACGCCATGGCGGTACGCCTCCTCGACGGGGTTGAGGGTATCGAGCACCTCGTAGAGGTTCGCGCCTGCACCGCACATCGCGCGTCCGAGCATCGTGGCGTGCGTGGTGAAGACCGATCGGATACTGGTGCCTGCCCACTGCAGGAAGAGGAGCGCCGCGCCAGTCATCCATTCGTGGAAGTGTGCCACGATTCTCTTGCCGACGAGCTGCCGCTCCAGCTCGAGGAGGAGCTCCGCCACCGCCGCGGAGAAGATGATGGGCTCCTCATAGTCCCATCCTGCGCCGAGGCTGTCGATCCGGTGCCTCTCCCAGAGCCGCCGTTTCAGCTCGTCCTTCCGTTGGACGAAGACAGAAGAGTCGATGAGGATGACCGGAGGCTCCCCCTTGATCTGCCAGACCCCGTAGTGGCAACCAATTCCCCGTGCGGCGAGCGCGTCAATGGCCCGCTTGATGGCATCGGGCGGCTCTTTCCGTTCGAGCTCGAGGGCGGCGTTCCGTTCAAAGTAAGGGCCGATCAACGTGTATTCAGCGTAGCGTTGCCCCATCAGGACGGCTTTGCTCTTGATGACAGTGTTGATGCCGCCGACCTTGTTGCAGACCTCCCAGCTCACCTCGAAGAGCGCATCCGCCCTCGGGACCATCCTCGAGCTCTTCGCCGCGCCTTTCTCCTGTCTCGCCATGCCATTCCTCAGGTTTTCTACTCGCCCGGGCTTCAGCCGAAAATAATGCCCATCACGCGTCCGAGGATGAGACCGGTGATGACACCGAGGACAAAGCCGATCAGACTCTCCTTGACGAGGAAGCTGAGGTGCTCCTCGTGGCTCACGGGCCGCCCGACCTTCTCCGTGACAGGGGTGTGTGCCGGCTCAAACGAGGTGACCGGCGCGCCGGGGAGGCGTCCGGCATACTCGATCTCCTCCCGGGACGGGAGCAGCGGCTCGTCCTCGAAGGGGACGCTGTTCGTGTTGTCTTCGACGGCGACCATCTCGTGCGTCTTGCTCTCCAGTGCGGGCAGCTCCTCTTCCACCGCTTCCGGCGGCGTCTCGAGCTCTGAGAAGAGCTGCTCCTCGATGCGCAGCTGGAGGTCGTCGCGTCCGAGCCTCGTCTCAGCGGCGAGCGTCTCCTCTGGATAGATCTCTTCGTTGAGGAGCTCGACCGTCTCGACAATGCTCTTTACGGCATTGAGCCGTCTCGCGAGCGCCTCATTCCGGAGCACGTGCCGCACCCAGTTGGCGAAGTCGTTCTTCTCCGCATTGACGTGCCGATAGAACTCGTCGTACGCGATGGATTCTATCTTCGCCTTAAGCTCCTGAAGGTCTTTCGCCGCGGTCCCGTCCGCGAAATGGAACTGCTTCTCATAAGGAAGTTCAACCACTATACTCACCTCTCTTCCTGCGCGCTTGGTGCGCTCCGCGCAGACCGGCCCCCGGAGATTGGCGTGCCGTTCGGCGCGCACTCATCGCTTCTTCAGCGCCTTGTCGGCGACGTGCTTGTATATCGTGAACTGGAGGTGCTTCGGCCCCGTGACGCCGAGGAGCTTCTCGGCCAGCTCGAGGTCCTGGAAGACGTGCCGTACCCAGTTGTGGAAGTCGTTCCGGTCCGTGGTGACGTGGTAGTCGAAGACCTCCTGCTCGATCCGGTCCATCACTTCCGCGAGCTCCTTCACGTTCTTGACGCGGTGCCCGTTGACGAAGTAGAAGTGCTGGTGCTCCGGCACATTCTGGACGTCGTACACCTGGAGGCTGATCCTCGGTACGCTCGTCTTCGGTGCAGGCTTCGCAGCCGACCGCTTCACGAGCTTCACCGCCTTCGGCGCGGTTCTGGTCACCGGCTTCGCGGATTTCACGCTCTTCGCCGGCGTTGCCGCCGGCCGTTTCGCCGCCTTCTTGGCGGATTTGGCTCTTTTCGTCGCCATGTTGAACCACCTCTTTTTAGTCCACCCTTGACGGATGATGAGCGTATGCGCTGAGGACGGCGCTGGGCCGTTCCGTGATCCTCTGCGCGACCGCCGGACGGTGCGCGTCGACCCTCAGCGCGAGGTCGTTGAGGACGTTCATGAAGGCGATGTACCCTTCGTACGGCGTGTCGTAGGGGTTGAAGTACTTGTGGACGTCGCCGTCGCTGAACCATTTGGTGCACATGTAATAGAAGTGGTCGCTTGTCGTGAGGCGCCGCCAGTCGCCGATGAGCCGCTCGTCCCCTGAGGCCATGACTGCTTCTCGGAGAAGGTAGAGCTCGCGTATGGCGGCGTGCTGCATCTTGTTGCCGAGCCACGCGCTGAGGTCGCGCTCCAGATCGGCCCAGCTGATCGGGTTGTGGATGTCGAGGACGCCGACGGGGTGGTAGGCGGCGGCGAGTTCGCTGGGCGTCTTGAAGTCGTTGTCCGGATGGGCGAGGATCTCGTCGGGGAGGCGTTCCATGAAGTCGAAGATGCCGGTGTCCACCCATTGGTGCTCGCCGAACGTTTCGTAGTCCATGAAGAGGTTCACCGTGTTCCCGTTCCCGTTGGCCCCGTTGAGCCATCGCACGTATTTTTCGACGGTGAGGGGGTGCTCGTTCCAGCCCTTGTTGCTGAACCGGAAGGCGATGTCGTCGCTCAGCTTGTAGTTCTTTAGGAGAAGCTTGATCCTCGGCGCCGTGACGGCTGTGTAGAGGAAGTTCGGGCTCCGCCAGCCGAGGATATGGTCGGCGCCCTCGCAGAGGACCGCGGCGTACTTCCCTTGGAGGTGGTTCGCCAGCTCGTTGCTGAAGATCAGCTCGGTGTTCCGGAAGACCTTCGGCTCCTGGTCGAAGAGCTCCTTGATCCGGACGGCGTGGTGCCGCACCTGTTCGTCGAACTCCTTTCGGTGGTAGAGGAAGCTGAGGCTGTGGTAGTAGGTCTCTCCCAGGAACTCGACGCAGCCGGTCCGGGCGAGGGCCTTGAAGCTCTCGAGGACTTCGGGCGCATACCGTTCGAACTGGTCGAGCGCGGTGCCACTGATGCTGAAGGCCACCTTGAACCGCCCCTTGTGGCGGTCGATCAGCTTGAGGAGGAGCGCGTTCATAGGAAGGTAGCATTTCCCCGCCACTTTCCGGGCGATTGCTCCGTTCTTCTCCTCGTCGAAGTAGCGGACGTGCTTCCCGATATCGAAGACGCTGTACCGTTTCAGCCGTTCCGGCTGGTGGACTTGGAAGTAGAAGCAGACGCTCACCACGAGTCTCTCCTCCGTCTCGCCGCGGCGCGGGCCGCCGGCGTCACTCCGTCCCTCGTGATTGAATCAGCCCTCATCAGGAATCTGGTCGTCGTCATGCCCCTCGTCGTCAGGCAAGTCATAGGGCGCCTCCAACGCGTCCTTGCGCGTCCCGGTATTCTCGCTCCACCTGCTCCGCCACCGCGTCCCAGTTGAACCGCTGCACCTCGATGCTGCCGTGGCGCTTCAGCTCGTGGTGGAGCGTGCTGTAGCTCAGCGCGGCGATGATCTTGTTGGCGATGTCGTCGACATCCCAGAAGTCGACCTTGAGGGCGTGGCTCAGCACTTCGCTGACGCCGCTCTGCCGGCTGATGATGGTGGGCGTCCCCTGGTACATCGCTTCCAGCGGAACGATGCCGAAGGGCTCGCTCACGCTCGGCATGACGAAGACGTCCGCCATCCGGTAGAGCTGATCCCCCTGTTCCCGGTTGACGAATCCGGGGAAGATCACCTTGTTCCCGATGCCGAGCTCCGCTGCCCGTTCGATCATGCGGGGGAGCATGTCGCCGGTGCCGGCCATGATGAACTTGACGTTCGGGTCGATGTCGATCACTTTCTTCGCCGCCTCGATGAAGTAGTCGGGCCCTTTCTGGAGCGTGATGCGTCCGAGATAGAGGACGACCTTGTCGTTCGCCTTGATCCGGAACTGCTCCTCGATTCTGGGCAGCTCGTTGAACTCGACGGCGTTGTAGATGACGTGGACCTTGTCGGCCGGGATATGGTATTGGTGGATGCATCTGGTCTTGACCATGTTGCTCACCGCGAGGACGAGATCCGCGGCATCCATGCCCGCCTTCTCGATGGCGTAGATCCGCGGGTCGGCATGATGGCCCCCTGTCTTGTCGAACTCCGTGATGTGGACGTGGACGAGGAGCGGCTTCCCGGTGAGCCGTTTGAGCGCCATCGCGGCGGGGAAGGTTGTCCAGTCGTGGGCGTGGATGACGTCGAACGCGAGGCCGTGCTCCTGGATGATGAGGAGCGCCTTCTGCGCGAACCGCTCGATCTCCTCGAGGAGGTTCCGGCCGTAGAGCGGCCCCACGGAGCCGTCCGCCTTTTCAAGGAATCGTTGGTGCCGTTCATAGTCACGGCAGTAGTCGTTGCAGGAGCCGTACGGGGCGAGGAGTGAGGGGATCCGCGCCAGCGTGATCTTGGCGTTGGCGACGAGGTTGTCGGCGATGATGAGGTCCAAGAAGTCGGCGCGCGCGTTCCGCGGTCCGTTCGGCATGAGGTAGGTGAGCGCATGGTGGCGCTTCGCGAGCGCTTTCGTCAGTGCGTGGCAGACCACGCCGACGCCGCCGGCGAAAAAGGGCGGGAATTCCCAGCCCAGCATCAGTATCCGCAACTCCTCACCCCTTCTTCCCGTAGGAAGTCCCCTCTTTTTCTCCGGGAGTAGGATACGTTCCTGGACCCCCTACGGGTTTCGGGCCGTTGATATTTATAAAATTTCTGGTTGCCGTGATGATTTTTCCCGTCGGGAGAAGAATTTCCAGGGGGGAGGGTAGTAAAAATGAATATAATTAAGTTCAATAATGATTAAGTTATTCAATTCAGAAAAACTTAAATATCTCACTCCATCCGGACAGCGGATGCAGCACGAACAACTCATCACCAACGCGCGATGGGCGATCCTCAAGGCGCTCGCCGAGAGCCCAGGAAGCGCGACCGAGCTCGCCGAAGCGGCGAAGACGAGCGTGCCGAACGCGTCGCAGCAGCTGAAGCTCCTCGAGGCCTACGGCCTTGCGCGGCCGAAGAAGGAGCAACGCTCCTCGCCAGGGAAGCCCTCAACGCGCTACACACTCGGCAAGGAGTTCGTGCACATCGCGCTCGTCAGGAGCGGTTTCGCCGCGAAGCGGACCCTGCCGCTCGATGACACGAAGGAGGTGATACTCAACCTCTGGTTCCTCGATCGGCAGGACGACCAGGAGTGCCTGATGAGACTCTACTGGGAGGAGCGGGAGCTGGTGCAGAACGCGCTCGGGATCGCCCTCGTCGAGGCGAAGGAACACGAAATTCACCTCCTTGTCCTCGTCGAAGAGAAGCTGCTCGACGAGTTCCGGAAACGGTACAGCAAGATGGCCGTCACGTCCCGCGAAGGGAAGGAGCGGCACGTCATCGCCTGGACGCATACTCTCGCTGAGCTCAGAGGAGGGCTTGAACGGCATGAGGAGTACTACACGAACCTCGTCCGGAGAATGCACGTCCTCGTAGAGCGTGACGAGATCTTTGCCGGTCTCAAGTAGTGGGAAACGAGAGAGACGAAGAGAAAAGAGGACGAAAAGGAGGAAAGAAGCGTCGAAGCCGGAGATGGCCGCCGACGAGAAAAGAGGTGGGCTTGGAGGTGGAACGCCATGAACAAGCTCGCACGGCTGATCAAGGAGCTGCCCTACGATGATCTGGTGAAGCTCCGGAAAGACATCACGGAAGGGAATATGCTGCGGCTCGTCGACGAACGTGTCGCGTCCTTCGAGAATCCGAATCGGGTCTGTCCGGTCTGCAGTACGCGTGTCGAGCCGGAGCAGGCCTTGACGCTCTACTTCGGGCCGAAAGGGTTGCGGCAACGGGCCAGTTTCGACGCCGAAGATTGCCTCACCTACTTCCTCGACCGGATGCGGCGAGGGACGGGAAGGATCTATACACGGAAAAGGGGCGGCAACCAGGACGACGGCACGGACGACCCCGTCCCGACACGAGGAGGATGAGCGACGGCGGGATGGGAGATGGAAAGAGCGAAGCGACGGACGAGAGCGAGACGCAGGGACGAAGGAGCGGAGCCGCCCGCGACGAGGAGATACTTTTATAAACATCGCACGCGGTCAGAGGAGAGAGGATGGCCCTCACCAAGCTGCAACGGGATTACGAGGAGAGGCGGCTCAGCCTCATCGATACCCTCCAGAAAGGGCGTTCGAACCTGGAATTGAGCAAGCAGCATCAGCTCTACGGCGCCATCAAGGAGATTGAGCATTTCTTGGGGTCTGTCGAGTATTATCGGGAGCAGCAGCTCCACTCGGCGGATTTCGACCTGAAACGGGAAGGGGATCGCCCGCTCGGGACGCGAATGGGCCTCGCCTTCGCGAGCGTCGGCGAGAGGACGAGGAACGGCGTCTCCTTGGTCTTCTCCTCTTTCAAGGAGCGGGTCGTCCGTCCCACCGGCGACGCTTTCCGGCGTGCGAAGCGGCGCGTCCAGCTCTATCGCGAAGTCGCCAAGGAAGTGAAGGCCCGCGAGAACGGGAAGTAGGCCGTCAGCGAACCCGGTACGCGATGCTCTTCACGCCAGCCGTTTCTTCGCCCGCATGTAGAACCTGCCGTCGCGCCGTTCGAACTGCCGCTGGATGAACCAGTCGTCGCCGAAGACGAGGAAATTGAGGAGACGGGCGTCTGCCCGCTCTTGCGTCGTCACCGCATGGAACATACGTTAACCCCCAGAAACGGCAAAGCGGCAAAGCTATTTAATGGTTTCCACAGATTGGCTCAGTAGAAAAGTGAGTGCCGCGCGTAAGGTCGAGGCGTTCCGATTCGGAGAGTGAAGGGCGACGAGGGGGTTGCCCCATCCGGGAAGGAGCCCCCACTATGGTGCACACACTACGCCTCGAAGCGCGGCACAGAGCGAGCGGAGCGAACTTTTCTCCTGAGCCCACAGATTTGTCACGTTCACACTGCGTTCACATTGTGTTCTCACTGCGCCACCGCATCCACCCCGTCTCGGTTCGCAATCCCCTTCCGTCCGGACCGCACATCAGACAGACCACGATGAATTGATGCCTCAATTGATATACCTCTTCGTATACTATTCTCGAAATATTTTTATACTGACGCGCTTATTCAGCTCCCCGGGGGTGGCAGCGACGACGAGTATAGCGATCTCTCCCTGACGGCACTCCGAGAGCGAAGGAGAGAGAAAGAGGGAGCTGATGCGTCCTGACGAGTTCGATGAGCTGATGCGCGTCCAGCGCACGATGGCCGGCAGGCTCCGCATCGAGAACGCGATGGACCAGAAGGTGAAGCTCCTCAGCCTCATCCAAGGATTGAACCCGGACAAGCGCGGCCGCATCCTGACCGAGCAGATCATGGTGGAAGCGGTCGGCGAAGGGTTCACGGAGCAGGACGTGGATTCCTTGCTCGATTCCCTGGAAGAGGACGGCTACCTCAAAAGGGTCGACCAGGGCATCATGATGCTGGTCTAGGACGATGACGCTCCTCTCCTTCCTCGCCACGCTTTTCGGCACCTTCCAGGCGCTCGCCAACCTGCCACAAGCCTACCAGATATATCGACGAAAGAGCGCGGGTGACGTCTCCGTGACGACGAACGTCATCTTCCTCGCGGGCAGCGTCATCTGGGTTCTCTACGGCTTTGAGATTGGAGATTTCCCCGTCATCTTCGCGAACAGCCTCGGCATTGTGACGCTCACTCTCGTGCTATTCGGTTGCGTCCGATACCGGGAGAAAGAGCCGGGACGGCAGCCTGGGCGCCGCTAGAACGGATGCCCTTTCTTCAGCCCCTCTTTTCTCACCTTGATGAGACCGAGCTCCTTGGCGATGAGCGTCGCAATGATGGTTCGCGCATCAGTTATTGTGCTGTCGAGGACCATGGCCCAGAGCTGGGTCGGCGTCACCTGGACGGTCGTCAACTCCCACTCCATCGGCTCGAGGCGTCGCCTCGTCTTGACGAGTCTCCGTCCGAGAAAGAGGTGGATAGTGCAGGCGAGGTTCGGATCCGGTTGATAGGAGAGAATCTTCCTGAGCTCTTTCGCGGCGTAGCCCGCCTCTTCCTCGAGCTCGCGAAGCGCGGCCGCCTCTTCTGACTCCTGGGCATCGATGCCGCCCCCAGGGATCTCGTAGCGCCAGCCGCCGAAGAGCCGGTACTGATGCACAAGGAGAACATCGCCGTTGGGGAGAACGGGGAGGATGAAGGCGCCGTCCGGCATGCCGGGAACATACTTCTCCCTCAGCTTTCCATCGCCCCAATCGATCATTATCTTGTCGAGCCACGCCCACTTGTCGCCGACGCGTCCGAGCCGTTCCAGGATCCGTTTCGGCGGTCGGTCGTCGGGAACGTTCTGGCTGCCTTCTCCCCGTTTCGCGCCTGACACGAGACGCTTCGCGTCTCGTCGCAGTGTCCCTTTCGCTGATGATGATTTCGTACGGTGCCGTTCCATGCGATGAGAATTGGCGAGAGGGTTTAAAACTGTTGCGTCAGGACCGGCGCCGTCGCGGCGCGGAGCTCTTGCTGCTGCACGAACTGGAGGACGCTCCGGTAGTCCTTGGCGCCATTGCTGCTCTTCGCGTAGGCGAAGATCGCCTGGCCGTGCTTCGGCGCTTCGCGGAGCTTCGAGTTGACCCGTACCGGGGAGGTGACACGCTCGTAGTGGCGCTCCTGGATGGCGGCGAGGCTCTCCTGGCAGGTGCGGAGCCGCGCATCGTACATCGTCGGGATGACCGAACCTATCTTCAGATCGTGGCCGAAGAGATCGTTGATTGTGGCGATCGCCTCCGTCATCTTCCGGAGCGCGTCAACGCCGAGCGGGTCTGTGCTGGTCGGAATAATCGCTTCGTCCGCATAGATGAGTGCGTTCTGGTTGAGCAGACCGAGCGAGGGCGGACAGTCGATGAGGATGTAGTCGTAGCCCTTCACCTCCTTCATCTTCCGTTTCAGGAACGTCTCCCGCGATTGCTCGCCGGCGAGGATCAGCTCCGCTTTCGTCAGCGCTTCCGTTGACGGCAAGACGTATAGATGCTCGCCTGCTCGCTGGATGCATTCCGCGAAAGAGCGTCCTTCGACGAGGAAGTGGTAGACCGTCTTGCCCGGAGGGAGTCCGAGGCAGGTGGCGATGTTCCCCTGCGGGTCGAGGTCGATGACGAGGACGTTCCTTCCAGCGGCCGCAAGTCCCGTGGCGAGGCTCACCGTCGTGGTCGTCTTGCCGACGCCGCCTTTCTGGTTGATGATGCAGATCTTCCTCATGAGCGTCACCTCTGTGTTGTCATCGGGTATGAACTGTCTCCTCACCAGATGAAGAGTTTATAAATGTAGCGATTAAGCTCTCAGTAGCTGAAAAGTGTCTTCTGGCTCGTTCCGCTCGTCAGGTCGTCGAAGCTGGTGCCGAAGAACCCCAAGACGCTGTCCGCGATCGGCTTCAGCTGCTTCTCGATGTAGTGGTCATAGTCGATCTCGTCCGTCTCGTGCCCTTTCGGCTCAGGCCCTTTCGCCGTCATGACATACTCGATGATGCTGCTCGTCAGCTTCCCTTCCTTCTCCTCCAGGATCCGGGCCGCTTTCACGTGCGGAGGGGTCGTCTTCGTGTAGTCGCCGAGCTCCTTCCGGATCGATTTTCGGTAGACGAGGAGATCGTCGTACATCCCATCCTTGAGGTCGGCGATGAACCGCTTCACGTAAGCCGTCACCTCCTCTTCGCGGAAGATCTTGCCGAGCAGCTCGAGCTGGAACTTCTTGCTCACTTCCGTCCAGTCGCGCCGCACGAACTCGAGGCCGGTGAAGTCGAGCGTCTCGGTCATCGCCCCTTTCGCGTCCTTCTTGACGAGGAGTCCTGCGTACCGCTTCTTCGCCCCCACGTCGGAGCCCCGCACCGTTGGCATCAGGAATTTCCGGTAGACCTTCTCGAATTCGAGCTCCATGTAGTTCGTGCGATGGTACTCCTTCTTGACGTAGCCCTCATAGAATTCATTGATACGTCGTGCGATCGTTGCCCCTATCCGTTCCGCTTCGGTTACGTCCTTTGCGCCAGAGTTGATGAAGCAGGAATCGGTGTCCTGGTAAATGACCTCATAACCCTGCTCCTCGACCTTCTCCGCCGCGAGCTTGATGAACATCCGGGCGAAGCCCGTGATCGCGTTGCCCATCTCCAGCGAGTAGAACCGGCAGTTCGGGCTGGCGAGGACGCCGAAGAAGCTGTTCATTAGCGTCTTGATCGCCTGGGAAGCGACCTTGTCCATGCGTTTCTTCGCCGCGTCGCGCTGCTCCCAGAGCGCCTGGATGATCGCCGGGAGCAGCCCGTGAGTGTTGGCGAAGCAGGCGCCGTTCGGCGCGACGATCACCTCAGGGGTGGTCGTCTTCTGAGGCTTGCCGGGCAAGTAGCTGAGCGGATCGATGTTGAACGTCCTGATGACGCTCGGGTACATCGACTTGAAGTCGAGGACGAGGATGTAGTCGTAGATGCCCGGGTTGGACTCCCGGACGTAGCCGCCTGTGATCCGTTCCTCAGCATCGTTCCCTTTCAAGGTCGGCGCCACGAGGCCGCGTGCGTTCATCTCCCGGATGTAGACGCTGTCGAAGCTCGCGATGGAGGCGCGGACGCGGTCCATCGTGATGCCGGTGAGCATCGAACGGAGCGCGGTCAGCTCGATGAGCTGGAGCTTCTCGAGGATGTCGAGCACGAGCTGGCTGTCCTTCAGGTTGTAGGCGATGAGCTTTTCAGGATCCTCGGCGTAGAGCCGCGCGATCTCTTCGTGCCGGTCCTCGCCCGTAATCAGCTTCGATTCACCGAGGAACTCCTCTGCGGCCGTCTGGAGCTTGTAGTCATCCAGGCGGATGAAGCTGCTCTTGAGGAGATGGATGGCGTCGAGGACCATCCGGCCAGGGAAATCCGCGCTGCTATCCCGCATGAAGCTGCTCTCGAGCCGAAGGACGCAGTCCCAGTCGGCGCGTCCGAGACGGAACGGGAGCTTCTGCCGCTCGAACCGCTTCCGGAGGTCGGCGAGGTCGAAGTCGATGCAGTTCCAGCCGGTGATGATGTCCGGATCCCATTCATGGATGAGGGTGGCGAACCCCTCCAGCAGCGTCTTCTCGTCGTCGAACAGCTCGGTGTTGGGAACGTGGAGGTCGTGATGGTTCTTGTTCTTCGCGTCGCGGAGGAAGAGGACTTTCTTCTTCGTGCCCATGACGAAGCTGATCGCGAAGAGTGCCTCGCCGTCGATGCTCGTCTCGATGTCGAAGCTGAGCGTGGTGAGCGGGATCTTCGCATCTGCCGATGAAAGGATTGGTTCCACGTAGTAGCGGTCGACGAAATCGCCCTTGACATAATTCCCTTCGATGCGCATCGTCGCCATGATCCCGCGTTCCATGCAGAACCGCTGCGTGAACCTGATATCCGCTTCGTAGCAGGCGATGTTGCTCTCCTCGAACGCTTGCCGTACAAGGGGAACGTCCTTCGGGTTGGCGAGGAGAATCTTCTGGACTGGATGGCCGTCCATGCTCTTCATCTGTACTTTCTCGTCCTGGAAGGAGGCGATCTTCTTTGCCTTGGCGAAATCCGCCTCCTTGATGTAGAAGAACGGCTTCGCCACGTTGACCGTCTGGAAGGATTCTCCGTTCTCGAGTCGACCGAAGCAGTGGACGACCGCCTCCTTCTTTCCACCCTTGTCAACGGTCCGATATGTCCGATCGACGATGAATCCGCGCATGGTAAGGAGAAGTGGAACGCGTTATAAAAAGGTGGTGCCGGATCACCGGGGCTTCAACGCGAGCCGGAGACTGAACGTGGCATCCGGGCCTTGCGTCCGAAGCTCGAAGTTGACCCGTGCGTCGTAGCCCGGCGCTCCGGCGCCAGGAAAGAGCGTCGAACAGGCTCGCACGTGCCGGGTCAGGACC
>JBBIPM010000008.1:0-24618 GCA_037442865.1 Candidatus Woesearchaeota archaeon | reverse complement strand
CAGAACAACAATCTTTTTCATCATTCTACGACGGAAGAGTTTTCAACAAAACCCTAATGCGGTTATTCATTCAAGAAATGCTGGAATTGCTAAGAAACTTCTTAACAATAATAAAGTAGAGCGTTATCATAATGAATTTAGAGAATTTGACAAAATAAGAAGGGGATTCAAATCAGATGAAACTGCACAGCAATGGAATACTGCATTTAGGCTTTATCACAACTTCATTAAGAAGCATATGGCACTCAATGGAGCTACTCCTTCTCAAATAGCAGAGATTGACATTCAACTTGAAAGAAACAGGTGGTTGAGCTTGCTGAAACAAAGTCTTAATCACCCGAATATGACAAAAAAGGAGGTAATTTTAAAATGACCCTTTAATACGACAGAGAGTGTCCACACAAAACATATAAACTGCCCGGGAGCCGCCGGAGCAGGGGTGCATGGTGGCGAAGAAGGAGAGCGCGCTTGTCTGCATCGTCGGCATGGCCGGCGCCGGGAAGACCACCGCTGCCGACATGCTCGTCGCGCACGGATTCGGTTTCGTCCGGTTCGGGCAGATCACGCTCGATGTCGTGCGGGAGCGCGGCCTCCCGGTGAACGAGGAGAACGAGCGCGCCGTCCGGGAAGAGGTGCGCCGCATCCACGGCATGGGAGCCTACGCGACGCTGAACGTCCCGACGTTCGACGCCCTCCTCGCGCAGGGTGACGTCGTGGCGGACGGCCTCTACTCGTGGAGCGAATATAAGACCCTGAAGGAGCGGTACGGCGAGCGATGCGTCGTCGTCGTCATTTATGCCTCACCGAGGACACGGTATGGCCGTTTGGCGACGCGGGAACGGCCGGCGGACGACACGGAGGCCCGGTTCCGCCTCTTGACTCCCGAGGAGGCGAAAGCGCGTGATTACGCGGAGATTGAGCGGATCGAGAAGGCGGGACCGACCGCAATGGCGGATTACCTAATCAACAACGAAGGCGAGGTCGAGACGCTGCGACGCGAAATCGATCGTTTTGTGGGGTGGCTGCGTGGGGAGCAAGATCAAAGATGAGGACGGCAAGGTGTACGGCAAGAATTCCGGGTATAAACGCCCGGATTGGGACGAATATTTTCTCGAGATCATGCGGACGGTGGGAAAACGCGGGACGTGCGACCGGAGCAGGACCGGTGCCGTTCTGGTGAAGAACAAGCAGATCATCGCCACGGGCTACGTCGGCGCTCCGGCCGGGTGTCCGACCTGCGATGAGGAAGGCCACCTGATCAAGGTCGTCTATGATGAGCGTGGCGGCCAGCACAAGCATTGCGTCCGGACGACGCACGCCGAGATGAACGCGATCGCGCAGTCGGCGAAGCGGGGCGTCAGCTGCGAGGGCGGAACGATCTATTGCCACATGGAGCCGTGCTTGGACTGCACGAAGCTCCTCATCAACGCAGGGATCACGCGCGTCGTCTGCGAGAAGCGGTATCACGCCGCCCACGACAGCCGCGAGATGCTCAGGCAGGCCGGGGTCGAGCTCGTCGTCCTCCACGACGAGGAATCGCAGTACGCGCAGATGCGGTAGAGACCGATTCCTATCGGGATAAGGTCGCTTCCGTCTGGCCGTTACACCGGGCATTCGACGGCGCATCGACCGGCGTCGGCGTGGCGATTCGTTTGGCCGATCCATGCGTACGAGCTTCAGGAGGCGCAGGCGCCGCGGACCCCGTCTTCCACGCGAATAGGACTGATGAGGCCGAGGCAGAACTCGTCCGACGTGAAGCGCCACGAGCCGGTTGCGGGGTCGAGGGGCTTTGGTTCGTAAGCGGCGAGGAAATCGCGAATCGGGATCTCGACCAGCGGGAAGAGCTCGCCTAGATTCGCGATCGCTTTCCCCTGTGACAACGCCCAGAGTTCGGCGATCGGCATGGTGACAGAGGCGCTCTGGACGTTGTAGCGCGGACCCAAGTCACGACGTCTTTCCTCGATCGCGCGCTGGAAATCGGCACGGGAGAACGTGCCTGCCAATCAGGAAAGCGAATTCACATTTTCCTATAGCTACTCGCTACGAAATGACCAAAAGACCTTCATGATGTGATCTCGAGAAGTTTTCTCATGGAGGTGTGGCCGGTTTTGATGGCGACGCTCTTCCTCAAGAGCCTGGAGAAGTACCGTTCGATCTCCTCGTTCGCCTTCCTGTCGACAAGAGGGGCCTTGATGGCGAGGATGAAGCGATCGTCCGCTTCATCGTAGTCGAGGAGTTCAGTCCTCTTCGCGTTCGGCTTGGTGTGGATGAGAAACGCCGCCTGCCCGTGAGTAGGGTGAGAAGGTCCACAGTCACTTGATTTCCGTCCCTCGATTCTGTTGAAGTTCTGTTGAAGCCATCAGTTCGCGTCGCGCCATGTGTGGCCGCATTTCAAGCATTTGAGGAACTTCGTCTCCGCTTCATCGCCTGCGCGGGTCTGTGCCGTCCAGTAGCCGGCCTTGTCATGGCCGCACGACGGGCATTCTATCTCGGCCACGGGGAGTTTCCGATCGTCCTCCTTGATGACTGCGATCTCATCAGTCTTCTGGACCTTCTCGCTGATCGTTGCCTTCTCCTTCCGGTTCGTGTAGCCGCAGCTGCAGGAGAGGAACCGTTTCCCTTTCTCCTGTTTCGGCTTCAGGATGGCGCCGCACTTGGGGCAAAAGAGCATAGAAGGGGCTTAGCCGGGGGTCCGTTTAAAAAATTTGCGTTCAGAAACCCTCTTCATCTCCGGACGAGGAGGTCGAGGAGGTCCACGGCGAGGATCTTGACCCAGCCGAGGTACGGGATGCGGAGCACCGCTTTCCCGAGCACCGTCTCAGGGGGGATCCGGCGTTCGTCCAGTTCGAAGCTCGTCACCATCGCCGGATTGTTGTCGCCTTTCGACATCAGGTAGGTGACGCCATTCTCCTCGTTCTCGCCGATGTAGCGGTGGATGATCGGGTACGGCTTCCCACTCCAGTAGACGATTACTGTCCCTCTCTTCAGGTCCGCGGTGTCGGCGCCCGCGAGGACCATGATATCCCCCTTGTTGAAGCCGTTCTTGAACGGGTACTTCTCGAAGTCGAACTTGGTGATGTTCATGCGCAGGTAGAAGTCCTCGTTCTTCGCCCACCACCCCTCATAGTCGCCAGGGTGGTGCTCCATGCTGCTCGACACCACAGCGACGACTGGGAACGGGGTGCCCAGGACGAGCCCGAGGCCCGGGTAGAGGAGGAACTTGATTAGGATGAATGAGAGGAGGATGGAGGCCAGCCAGCTGGCCAAGGAGTCTTCGTGCCAGAGGAAGCGCCACGCCTTCCCGATCCAGGATGCGGCAGCGGGCCTCATGACGGGCGCGGCGGTCATCGCGGCTTCTTTCGAGATGGATGGTCCGGTCCTCGTCGCGACAGGTCGCTTCTTCTCCGTCATCCGTCGGAGCGCGCGTTGTCGGTTTAAAAATTTTTTCTGGGGCGAAAAAAAGGGTAACTATTAGTAGCGGCGTCTGCTCCGGGTCGCCATGAACCGATATTCGCGGATCGTGACGCACACCGATTTCGACGGGGTCGTCTCCGCCTTGCTGGTCCGCGAGCTCCATGACATCGAGCACGTCGTCTTCGTGGAGCCGTGGCAGCTGCAGAAGCAGGAGTTCGCCGTCCGGAAAGGGGATGTCATCGTCGATCTCCCGTACGTTGAGGGCTGCGCGTCGTGGTTCGACCATCATGCAAGCGAGCAGGAACGGACGGGCGGAATCCAGAAGGTCGAAGGCAGGTTCGACCCGGCAGCGAAGAGCTGCGCCCGCGTCATCTTCGACCATTATATCAGGGCGCATCCACGGATGGAGCGGTTCCGTCCACTCGTCGAGGCGGCAGACAGGATTGACTCGGCCGCGTTCACGAAGGAGGACCTGGAATCGCCGGACGTCTACGGGCAGCTCTCCATCGCCATCCGGGGGGATGATAAGCGGAAGGACGATGAGTTCCGGCTCTTTCTTCTCAACATGCTCTCCTGGCAGACGGCGGAGCAGACGATCTGGCAGCCGATCATCAGGAAACGGGTGGAGCAGAAGCTCGCGGAGCATGACCTCTGGAGAAAAGAGATCGGGAAGTACGTCGAGGTCAAAGGAAAGGTCATCTTCGTCGACCGGACGATGGCGCCCGAGGAGCTACCTCGCGGCCAGCCATTCTTCCTCTACCTCATGTACCCGGGACGCGCAGTCTACCTCTCAGTTGACAACCTCAAGTATGAAGCTGACAAGGTGAAGATCAGCTGCGGGGAGAACATCTTCGAGCAGCTCAACATCGCGGACATCGGCGCGCTGATGCAGCGCTACGGCGGCGGGGGCCATAAAGCGGCGGGTGGCTGCTCGATTCTGAAGAGCGAGAAGGGACGGGTTGTGGCCGAGCTCCTGGCGGCGCTGAACGCGTAGGCAACTTTTTATACGGATTCCCGTTCTTGCCTCATATGTTCTGCCCGAAATGCGGTAGCAAGGAGGTCGTCGACGTCTTCTGCAGGCGGTGCCTGAAGGAGGAGCTGCCGCTGATCGCCTCATTCAAGGAGTTGAAGGCGGAGGTCTGCGCCCGGAGCGGCGCGGTGAAGTGGCACGGACGATGGCACGACGCCCACGAGACGCGTCCGCGGCTCGAGACGCTCTTCGCGGAGCAGGCGGTCCCCGCCCCGGACGTTGAGGTGTCCTGCGTTGCCGTCGAGCTGCCAGAGATCCCTCTCAAGGAGGGGCTCAGGGTCAAGGAGGAGGCAAAGGTCCTGGTGACGGGACGTGCGTCTCTGAAGACCAAGCCGTACGTCGAGGAGTACAGGGTGCCGTTCGACATCCTCGTCACGGTCTCGCCGAGGCTGGCGAAGCAAGGGACTCAGTATTTCGAAGGGGTTCTCCAGGCGCGGAACGAGGATGAAGAGACGAAGCGGTTCCTCACCCTTTTCATCGAGCGGAGCGGCGCCTCTGTTGCGAAGACGGGGAAAAAACGGACCGGAACTGATTATTACCTGACGAGCAAAGCGGTGGTGGAGCGCGCCGCCTTGGCGCTCCAGGAGCGTTTCGGCGGTCGCGTCAAGACGAGCGCTCAGCTCTTCTCGCGTAACTCCTTGACGTCGAAGAATATCTACCGGATCAACGCATTCATCGAGCTGGCGCCCTTCACACGCGGCGACGCGGTGAGAGGGGGGAAGGATCTCTTCTTCGTCGTCGAGCGCGGGAAGCGACTGAAGCTCTGGAGCCCCTCCCGGGGAAAGTACCAATTCCACGAGTACAAGGAGTTCGGATGGGAGCGCCTCCCGATCTTCGAGACGACGGTGGCGGCGACCCATCCGTCCATCACCGTAATCCATCCGGAGTCGTTCCAGGCGGTGAAAGCGTGGAACGAGAAGCTCCACGCCCACGAGCCGGGCGACCACGTCATCGTCTGCCTCGACGGCGAGCGGCTCTATATCGTGGAGTGGGGGAACGAGAGCTGAGCTGGAACGAGCCGTGTGATTCGCTGAAAGGAGAGATTCTGAAAAGAGGGCGAATCAGGCGGAAGAGGACGAGAAGAATGGGCAGGGGTAAACGCGCCGCCATCCACGGACGCGTTACGCGCTCGGCTCCCCCTCGCGCCGCGCGGTCGTACCACGCGCTTCGCCGTTTCCGCGCGACGAGGCATCACGAAGCGCGAGTGAAAAGCTCAAGAGAGCAGGAACGGCGCTCTATCTCTTCCGTACAGGCCGCTTCTTTCAGAGCTGCTTCTCGTAGTATTTCCAGAGATGGTAGGCGCCGGTCGCCACCAGGGTGAGAGAGACGCACCAGCTCAGGAAGAACTTGAGGAATTCTCGCCAGCCGTAGAGGAGGAAGAGGGTCACCGCAGCGCTGAACCCGATGATGTAGGGGAGCGGCATGAGCCGGCCGAAGAGCCGGTCGACGTAGACATATTTCGCTCTCTTGAGCTTGACGCGCTGGACGTCGCGGAGGCGTTCCGCGCGCTGGATCTCGTATGCCCACTCCTCTTTTGTGAGGCGTCGAACAGACATGTTGAGGCACGCGAAATGAGGGGTACTATTTAAACTCTGCTGTGCGTTCGAGTAAGTAGAAAGTACGTCACGCCGCCGCGTTCACTCGTTCGGCCCGTTCTTGCGCAGAGCCGAGGCCTTCGCGCCGGAGCACGGTCATTCGCCTGACGAATCGTTTGTTCGGCATGGCATCGAATGGTTCCTCCGGGCTCGGTCTTTCTCAGGGTTCATGCCCGGTCGATGGCAGAGGAGTGGAACAGCTCTTTCCGGTATCGCTTCCCTTCCCTTCTAATCTCCTCGAGTTCCCGGGTGAGGAGCGCGGTGAGTGTCTGGCGCAGGACGAGGTCTGAGGTGAGGATGACATCAGCCCCTTGGAGGGCGAGTCGCCGTCCCCATTCGGGGGTCTGGGCGAGGATGACAATCGTCGCGTCCTTGTTGGCGGCGCGGACGCGTCTGATCAGGGTGAGGTTCACGCTCTGCGCCAACACCCCCGGGGCCGGCTCCGAGAGGATGCTGATGACGAGCTCGGCCTTGGCGAACGTGATCATATCCCAGAGCTCATAGTTCGTGGCGTCGCTGCAGATCGTCGGGATGCGGAGGCTCCGGAGCGGTTTGAGCTTGCTAGGATCAGGGTCGACAACCAGCACCTTCCTCTTGGCGGAGAGCTTCAGCGCCGCTTCCGAGGTCACGGGACTGAGGCCGAAGATGACCACTTCCGGCTCGTAAGCTTTCGGCACGTCATTCGTCTCTTCCTGCGTCGCGGCGAAGAAGAAGTCGATCGGTGCGAGGAGGAGCCTGAAGGCGCGTGAGAGCGCCTCGTCGTACCTCGCTGTATAAGTAGTCAGAGTCATGGTCAAGACGGCCGCTATGGCAACAGTTCCGAGCATCTCGTCGGTGAGGGCTCCGAGCAGGACGCCGCTGCTCGCCAGGACGAGTCCGAACTCGCCTAATTGCGCATGGTTGAGCCCGGCGAAGAAGCTCGTCCGGCCGCTGTACCGCACCGTGCGGAGGAGCGCATAGGTGATGATCGGCTTGACGAGGAGCGCCCCTCCGAGGAGCAGGAGGAGCAAACCGAGCTGGGAGCCGAAGTCGGCGAAGGAGAGCTGAGCGCCGAAGCCGACGAAGAAAAGGATGAGGAAGAACTCCTTGATCGGTTTGACGCGTCCGAGGACCTCTTCGTTTGCAGTCATGGAGGAGAGCGCGATCCCTGTGGCGAAGGCACCGATGGCGAAGCTGAACTTGAAGAATCCGGCGAGGGCGGCGACGATGAAGACGGCCGCGAGAGAGGTGATGAAGAGGAGCTCGCTCGAAGAGGAGGCGAGACGGAACAGCGCCGGTGCGACGTAGCGGAAGAGGAACCAGAGAAGAAGAGCGAAGAGGAGCGCGTCGACGAGGAGCTGGCCGACGATCATCCACCAGGTGACAGGAAGCGTGACGCCAAGGACTCCGAGCACCTTGTCGATAGAAGGGAACGCGACCGGGGTCGCCGCAGCGTCCTTGAAGACGCCGAGCAGCGTGAGCGCGAGGACGGCGATGATATCCTGGGCGACGGTGATGCCGAGAGTCAACTCCCCGTACAGCGAGGTGAGCTGTCGCTTCTCAGCGAGGATCTTCGCCACGACGATAGTGGAGGAGAAGGAGACGATTAGGCCGAGGTAGACCCCTTGGAGGAGGGTGAGGCCGAGGCCGATGCTGAGCGTCATGATGAGGAGCGTGACGAGCGATACTTGGAAGAGGCCGACGAGGGCGCTCTTCGCGGCGACGTCCTTCAGTCGGCTCAGGTCGAGTTCGAGGCCGATGACGAAGAGGAGGAATATCAGCCCCAGTTCGGAGAGGACGGTGATGGGACCGTCGTCGATGAGGAGCCCGGTCACCGGTCCGAGGAGGAAGCCGGCGACGACGTAACCGAGGATGGCGGGCTGCTTGAGCCACCGGGCGAGAAGCGCGATGACTGAGGCGCCAATTGTCATCAGCCCGAAGGCGAGGAGGAAGGGATCCACGTGAAGGCGCCGTCAGAGCGGGTATTTAATCCTTTGCTCCGGTAGGCTCAGTAGAAAAGTCAGTGCCGCGCGTAAGATCGAGGCGTTGCGATTCGGAGAGTGAAGGGCGACGAGGGGGTTGCCCCATCCGGGAAGGAGCCCCCACTATGGTGCACACACTACGCCTCGAAGCGCGGCACAGAGTGAGCGGAGCGAACTTTTCTACTGAGCCCTTCGGAAAGAAGAGAGGGTGAAGGAAGGGGGAATGAGAGAGGGAAGAGGAAACGGAAGGAGAGAAAGGAGAGAAGGAACAAAGAAGGAGGGAGAGGAGGGAGAGAAAGGAGAGAAGAAACGAAGAAGAAAGGAGAGAAAGGAGAGAAGGGAGGGGAACGAGCAAGGGAAGGCGCGAGAGAAGAGGAAGACGTTAGGATGAAGAGAGGAAGGCGAGTCGCGAAAAGGGCGCTCACCCGGGCATAATGCGGAGGAGCCCATAAGCGAACCGGTCAGCGACCCTGATCGAACCGTTCTCTTCGCGGTACTGGAGATGGATACAGGAGGGATTCTCGTTATCCGTGAAGATCATCTCATAAGGGCCTTCATCGAACAGGATCACCACGCGTTCCGCGGTCGCGTCGTCACAAGTCATCACGACATGCTCGGTCTCCGCCCCTTCGGAGACGGGCGGAGCGAAGAACGCCCCTCTCGTGTCGATGTTGAGGAGCTGGTACCGGTAGCCGAGGATTCGCGCCACTTCGACCCCGGCGATGACGACGACGCTCCGCGACTCGGGGTCGAGGGAGAGGTAGACTTGTTTTGGCCGGAGTCGGGGATCGAGGAACCGAGCGGTCAGTCCCGGCTCGAGGACGACGCTCTCCGTCTCACGGGGATGATAATAGAAGGGGATATCATAGGGCTGGCTCCCCACTTGGATGCGCGTCACCCAGAGCGTGGCGTTCCCCTCGCGCACCGGGATGAAATCGAAGCCATTGTACCGGTCAGCGTCGCTCCGCCGATCGGCGTGCCATCGCTGATAGAGGAGTGGCGCGACGATAAGGAGTGCGATCACGAGAATCGCGCCGAGGACGAAGAGGAGCGAACGGCGCGAGATTGAGCGGTCCGTTCCCGCGTCGATTGACGGGTTTCCGGTCGCTCCTGCCGCGTCCGTAGCTCCTGACCGGCTCATCTCCGCTGGCGAGAGGGTCTCAGACCAGCCCGTTTTCTCGTCTGCGGGGTTCTGTGCCGATCGGGCCTTCGCCCGCGATGCCCTCACGCGCGAGTCACGCATCCGGCATCACACCCAGCAGGACGAGGAGTAGGTGGTCCTTGGCGGCCAGCACCCCCCACGGGTCGCTCGTCACGGTGATGCAATCGCCCTCAGCGGCGAACCGGACCGTGCCGGTCGCGTTTTCGTCAATGAGGAAACTGATGACGGGGAGCTGCGTCGTTGCCTGGGCGCAGTCGACGACGGGAAGGAGTGGATACTGGTCGCTCTCTTCGAGGACGCCGCCGTAGACGTTGCCGAGCGCCTGGGCGAGGTCGAAGCGCGCCAGCTCGAGGAACTGGATGGCCGGCTGCTCGGCGTTGGGGTCGAAGGTGAAGGTCAAGCCCGTCGCTTCGCGGAGCGCGGGAAAAACTGCCGGGTCGCCGCTCACTTGGAGATAGGCGCCGAACAGGTTCTGGTACGTCGCGTTCTCCGCGTTGCCTTCGAGCGGCAGGTTCTGGAGAAGGAGTTTCTTCCCGGACGCTGTGAGGGTGAACCCATCCATGGTCTGCGTGAACCGCTTCCCGTTGAAGGTGAACGGGTCCTCCTGCCGGTTGCTCAGCCCGTAGCCGAGGATGGAGAAAAGCATCACCGCGACGAGGAAGAGGCCGATGAGGAGTTGGCCGATCCGTTGCCGCCGTTCCCGGCGCGTCTGGTCACTCTGATGTCTCCGCATGGGTCGGCGGAGAACCAGCATGTTTATAAAACTTATCGGGGCCCCCCAGACCATGAATGACGCTGCTCCGCGCGAGCGCTGGACGCGGTGGGTGGTCGTCTCGCTCGGCGGCAGTCTCATCGCGCCTCCTGAGGGGATTGCGGTGGGGTTCCTCCGCGAATTCTCTGCGCTGATCCGCGACTTGGTCGACGAGGGTTTTCGCTTCGTCCTTATCACCGGCGGAGGGAAGACTGCGCGTGACTACCAGAAGGCGGCCGCGGTCCTCTGCAGCGTCCCGGCTGACGATCTCGATTGGCTCGGCATCCATGCGACACGGCTCAACGCACATCTCATTAGGACCATCTTCCGGGATGAGGCGTGCCCGCGGATCATCACCAATCCGCTGGACGATCCCTTGCCCTCGGCAGAGGAGTTCGCGATCGTCGTCGGCGCGGGGTGGCGTCCGGGGTGGAGCACGGATTATGACGCGGCGGTGTTGGCGAAGCGGATCGGGGCGAGACAGATCGTGAACCTGAGCAACGTCGCGTACGTCTATGACGCCGATCCGCAGTACCATCCGGAGGCGCATCGCTTCACGGCGATGACATGGCAGGACCTCCGCGCCATCATCGGCGAGGAGTGGAGCCCAGGCCTCAATGTGCCGTTCGATCCGGTGGCGGCGAAGCTCTGCCAGGAGTCAGGGATCGAGGCAGCAATCCTCTCGGCGGATGACCTGGCGAACGTCCGGAAGGCGCTCCTCGGGAAGGAGTTCCAAGGCACCCTCGTCAAGTGATTGGAGAGAACTTTTATTAATCCTTCTCCGACACCAGCGTCGAAGAGCGCAGTGGCGGCGGCATGGTGAAGTCAGACAAGGAGATCAAGAAGTGGTTCAGGGCGGAGGCGTCGAAGAACCCTGAGAAGTATTACGCGGTCTCCGTCTTACGGGAGCGCGGCTTTACGCGGAGGAGGTGCGCGTGCGGTACCTGGTTCTGGACCGTGCGGGAGGGACAGAACCATTGCGGCGACGCCTCCTGTGCCGGCGGTTTTACCCTCTTCGAGGAGAACCCGTGCAAGAAGAAGATGGACTACCTCCTGGTCTGGAAGGAGTTCGCCAGGATGTTCGGGAAGAAGGGCTACCTGGTCGTCCCTCGCTATCCGGTCGTCGCGCGGTGGAACCCCACCATGGAGTTCGCCATCGCCTCCATCGCCGCGTTCCAGCCCTACGTCGTCTCAGGCGAGGTGGAGGCACCGGCGAAGCGACTCGTCATCCCCCAGTTCTGCCTCCGCTTCGGCGACGTGGACAACGTCGGGGTGACGATGAGTCACATGACGGGCTTCGTGATGATCGGCCAGCACATGTTCCTGCCGCCTGCGGAGTGGGACCAGTCACAGGCGTTCGCGGACATCGTCGACTGGCTCACAGAGGGGCTTGGCCTCCCCTATGAGGAGATCACGTTCCACGAGGACGCCTGGGCAGGTGGCGGCAATTTCGGGCCGTGCATGGAGTACTTCAGTCGCGGCGTCGAGCTGGGGAACCAGGTCTACATGCTGTACGAGCAGGATGACAACGAGAAAGAGGGCTACAAGGGGCTCTCCCTCAAGGTCCTCGACATGGGGATGGGCCATGAGCGAAACGCGTGGTTCAGCCAGGGGAAGGGGACGATCTACGACGCCACCTTCCCGACCGTGATCGAGAAGCTGAAGCGCGCCACGGGCGTCGTCTCCGACGAGGAGATGATGGCGCGCTACGTCCCGTATGCGGCGTTCCTCAACCTGGACGAGGTGGAGGAGATTGAGGAGGCGTGGCGGCGCGTCGCGCAAGAGGCGGGTGTCCCCGTCGCGGAGCTCCGCGAGACGATCGGCCCGATGACGGCGCTCTACGCCGTGGCGGAGCATGCCCGCTCCCTCCTCTTCGCGCTCGTCGACGGCGGCTTGCCGTCGAATGTCGGCGGCGGCTACAACCTCCGCGTCATCTTCCGGCGCGCGCAAGGGTTCATCGACCGGAACGGCTGGCAGGTCGACATGGCGGACGTCGCGCAGTGGCACGCCGAGTACCTCGAGCCCCTCTTCCCGGAACTTCTCGAGGGGATTGCGGACGTGCGCCGCATCCTCGCGGTGGAGAAGCGGAAGCACGAGGAGAACCGGCGACGGGCTTCGCAGACGATCATGAACGTCCTGCAGAGGGGCGTCCCCTCCACCGAGACGCTGATTAGGCTCTACGACGAGCAAGGGGTCGCGCCCGAGCAGGTGAGAGCCGAGGCGAAGGCGCAAGGGATCATGGTCGCGGTGCCGGAGAACTTCTATGCGCTCATCGCCGAGCGCCACGAGCGGGCCGAGGCGAAAACCCAGACGAGACGGGTGGAACGGCTTCCCCTCGACGGGGTGCCGAAAACAGCGGTCCTCTATTACGACGCGTGGGACTACGTCGATTTTGAGGCTCCGGTCGTCAAGGTGCTCGACGGCACGCTCGTCATTCTGGAACGGACGGCGTTCTACCCCACCTCCGGCGGGCAGGAGCACGATGAAGGGACCCTCGCAGGGATCGAGGTGATTGATGTCTTCAAGCAGGACGGCGTCATCATCCACGAGCTCGCGGAGAAGGTCGCGTGGAAGCCCGGAACCATGGTGACGGGGAGAATCGACGTAGAGCGGCGCGAGCAGCTCGCCCAGCACCACACTGCGGCCCATATTATCAACGGCGCCGCACGGATCGTGCTCGGCAACCATGTGTGGCAGGCCGGCGCGGCCAAGACGCTCGAGAAAGGGCGGCTGGATATCACGCATTATGACGCGCTGACGGACGAGGAGGTGCGTCGCATCGAGGAGGAGGCGAACCGGATCGTCCAGCTGAACCTCCCGCTCCAGAAGGAGGTCGAGGCGAAGAGCCTCGCCGAGGCGGAGCACGGGTTCCGGCTCTATCAGGGCGGCGCCGTGCCCGGGAAGGAGATCCGCGTCGTCTCCATCCCCGGCTTCGACACCGAGGCGTGCGGCGGCACCCATCTCAACATGACCGGGGAGGCCGGATCAATCAGGATCCTGCGAAGCACAAAGGTCCAGGACGGCGTCATCCGGATCGAGTACGTCGCCGGCGACGCGGCGCGGAAGCTGGTGGCGGAGAGGCAAGGAGGCCTCGATGCCGTGAAGGAGTATCTTAAAGTGAATGACGAGCGGCTCATCCCCGCAGCGGCTGAACGCGTCTTCGCGACGTGGAAGCAGGCGCGAAAACTCGCGAAGAAGAAGGAGCCAGTCGACTGGAGATCGCTCGAGTCGGCGATGTTGGAACCCTACACTGGACCCAATCCTGTCGCGGAGGCGGCGAAGCGGCTCCAGACCCAGCCGGAGCACCTCCTCAACACCCTCGCCAAGTTCGCGAAGGAAATCGAGGGGTTGAAGAGACAATAATCGAGGTCATACTGTCCGGTTCCGGACCCCTCTGATCGCACGACTGAACGGCTTCTCTACCGTCGCATCACCCACGCGAAGAGCCCGAGCGCCACGAAGACTGCGCCGACGAGCATCGCGCCTGTGCCGGGCGTCCAGGCGTTGCTCGCATCGAGCCAGCGGGCGAGTCCGACGAGGAGGAAGACGGCGCCGAAGGCGATGATGAGGAAGACGATGACTGCTTTGATGACGTGCTTCACCGTCTCCTGGACGCGCCGCTGCGCCTCCTCCATCGTGTCGTAGGCCGCTTGCTTGAGGCCGCCGATCGCCGCTCCGGCGGCCGGGCCCGCCGCGCCGAAGAAGGAGTGCCACCATGACTCTTTTTTCGCCATGCATCTCACCTGCTCGGTTCATTTCCGTCGCCAGAGACGGAGCCGACCCAGAATAACATCGAGGAGCGAGCCGATACTCTTCCCCTGGTCGCGGCGCCCCCAGCGATTGGGTCTTCTCGCGTCGCTCGAGACATGGTCCATCACGTCGTAGACCTCGAAGCCTCGTGCGGTAGGAACGGGCCGCGTCGCGGGTCTCGGTTCAGGCATCCGCCGTCCTCGCGCATCTCGTCCCATCACTATTGCCAAGGGAGAAGGGTTTATAATTGTTCCGGGAATATTTTTATATATGAAACGGCCGAGTGAAACCGCATGGATGCTCCGCGCCATTTCCCGGTGAGAATCGCGGCGAAGCGTCTCCTCAGCGAGGATATCTCCTGGTTCCTGCTCGCGTCAGAGCCCTTCTCCTTCATTCCGGGCCAGTACGTCTCGCTCCGGTTCCCGGGCGAGACCCGGTTCCATGCGTTCAGCATCGCCTCCAGTCCTGAGGAGCAGGGCCGCTTCGAGCTGATCGTGAAGAGGGTGCATGAGTTCACCGCGAAGCTCTTCGCGGCGCCGGAAGGGAGTGAGTTGGAGTGCATGGGCCCCCTAGGCCGGTTCCTCCAGGAGGAGACGCTCAGCGGCGATCTCGTCATGATCGCGGGCGGCGTCGGCATCACCCCGTTCTTGAGCGTCGTCCGGCACGCGCGGGACACTGCCAAGGAGGACCGGAACTATCGGCTCTTCGTCAGCTGCCGTTCCCGTGACCAGCTCATAGCGGAGGAGGAGCTCTGTGCCCTGCCGTCGCAGAACCCGCACATACACGTCGTTGTGACCCTGACACGGGACGCCCCTGATGAGTGGGAAGGAGAGCGTGGGCGGATCGACACCTCGATGCTCCTCCGGCATCTCGGTTCGCTCGAGGGGAAGACGTTCGCCACGTGCGGCCCCGCAGCGATGGTGGAGTCGGTGGTGGCGATGCTCCACGACGCGGGCATCCCGGAAGAGTTGATTCAGCGGGAGAGCTGGGGCTAATCATACCTTCTCCATGATTATCTCTGGCGGCAGGGGATGCTTCTCCGCGGCAGACAAAGAATATATTTTTATAGCGTCGTTCCCAATCACAAACGCGGTGAGCGTATGGCGAAGATCGTCTTCTTCGAGGTGCATGACTGGGAGAAGGAGCATCTGGAGCGCGCCTTGGTAGGCTCGGGCCATGAACTGAAGTTCTATCTCGCCAAGCTCCAGGAGACCAACCCTGACGAGTATCGCGACGCGGATGCGCTGAGCATCTTCATCTACAGCACGGTGACCCGCGCGCTCCTGGAGCGGCTCCCCGGCGTGAAGCTCATCGCGACGCGCTCTACGGGCTATGACCATGTCGACCTCGCGGCGTGCCGTGAACGAGGGATCAAGGTCTGCAACGTCCCGGCCTATGGGGAGAACACGGTGGCGGAGCACACCTTCGCGCTCATCCTAAACCTGAGCCGAAACGTTCATAAGAGCTACCTCCGGACGCTCCAGAACGATTTCCGGATCGAGGACCTACGCGGCTTCGACCTGAAAGGGAAGACGCTCGGCGTCATCGGCGCGGGCCACATCGGGCAGCATGTCATCAAGATCGCGAAGGGGTTCGGGATGCACGTCCTGGCCTACGACCCGTTCCCGAACCAATTCATCGCGGACATCCTCCATTACACCTACGCTTCCCTCGAGGAGATCTACGCGGCGAGCGACATCATCACGATCCACGTGCCCCTCATCGCGCAGACGACGCACCTCATCGACGCCGTCGCGATCGGGAAGATGAAGCCGGGCGTCATCATCATCAACACGAGCAGGGGCGGCGTCATCGACACTGACGCGCTCTACGAGGGCCTCCGTTCCGGGAAGATTAGGGGTGCTGGCCTCGACGTCGTCGAGGATGAGAAGCTCGTCATGGAGGAGGCGCAGCTCCATCAGGCGAAGCAGGAGAAGACGGAGTGGAAGCGCCTGGTCGAATCGTTGGAGATCTTGAAGATGCCGAACGTCGTCTTCACGCCGCACAACGCGTTCAACAGCCAGGAGGCGCTGGAGCGGATCCTGGACACGACGGCGGAGAATATCCTGAAGGGCGTCGGCGACGGCACGGGGATCAATCTCGTGAAGTGAAGCCGCCGCGCGAAAACCTTATTAATCAGTCTGACCCGAGCTTCGCTCCATGGCGCTGGAGAACGTGTCGCTCGCCCTAAACGAGTCAGTCGTGAACGCGACCGCGGCAGGACCGGGGTTCTTCTCATCCGCCTTCACCTTCCTCCTCGGAGTCATCAACCGGCTCTGGGACCTTTTAGCTGCGCCATTCCGGCACGGCGAGATGCTCTGGATCGTCCTTCCCTTGGTCTTCTCGCTCATCGTCATGGAGTTCTATTTCGAGCGCCATTGGGACGAAGAGCTCGGCTGGGCAGCAGCGGTCGCGAACAGCCTCATCCTGATCTTCGTCGCGATCGACCTGATCAAGACGGCGTTCGGCGTCGTGACGCCATGGCACTTTGTCCGGATGGTCCTCCTCGCCGCGCTCGGCGAAGGCTCCCTCCCCGTCACCCCGCAAGTCTTGATCCTGATTCTCTTCGTCGGCTTCCTCGGCGTGACGTTCACCCTGGTGAACTACCTCCATCTCCTGCCGAAGAAGGTCGCGTTCACCATGAGCGGCCACCCGCCAATCAATTACCTCGCCTATTTCGGCATCGCGATTGTCTACAGCCATGAGACGACGCATCCGTTGCCGTTCGACCTCGCGACCTTCGTCGCCGGCGGCCTCCTCTTCATCCTCCTCCTCGTCCTGGTCTTCGTCGTGAAGAAGTCGTTCCCGACGCTCTTCTCCCTGAAGCAGTACAAGCGGCCGCAGAAGTGAGGCCGGACCCTTCCTCGGCGGAACGTGAAGACCTGAACATCTGAAATAACCGTTCGGAGCGAAAGGCGTTCTATTGGCGAGTGCCGCACCAGTTGCAGTACCGGCTCTGCGGATGGAGCTTGGCGTTGCACCGGGGACAGGCGAAGATGCCGTCGCGAACCGCGCCCACGTCTCTTGGCACGCGCTCTTCCAGGTCCTTCGCGCCCATGAGGTAGCGCGCCACGAACTTGAAGGCACCCACGACGAGGAGAAGGATGCCGATCCAGAAGAAGAGGGTCATCGCGCCGGAAGGGTGCTTCTCCTGGATGTACTTGCTGTAGAGCGCGATCGCTCCGCCCGCTCCTGCGAATGCCCAGCCCGGGATGGACGCCACCGTTCACCTCTTCCGCCGCCCTGAGGATCGTCGCTCCGGGCGCACCCGTCGAAGGTCCTGGCGATCAGGATGCAGCGCAGAACAGCATTTATAAATATTCTTTTCAGGTAAGCATATAAGCGGAGAAGACCGCGACGGGTCCATGGATGTCGAAGACGAGCGGAGCCTCTTGCGGACGCTCCGGAAGCGACGCGGCGACGACGATGCGGATCTCGGCGAGGAGTCGGAGGAGGAGTTCCTCAATCGATTTGAAGACCCTAAAAGCGACATCCTCGTCGAGAAGCAGGTGAAGCCGGGGAAGCGGAAGCGATGATGAGGCGCTCATACGCACTCAGTCCTATTCTTCCTCATCGCGTCCCACGATGACCTCGCCTGGCTCGTAGCCGTCGAGATCCTCGTCCCGGAAGTCGATGGCGTCGAGGAAGTCCTCATAATGCTCTTCGCAGCAGAACCGCCATTTCCGGCCGTGGAGCTCCTTCTCGATCACCACCTCGCCCTCCGCGAACCGCTGGCCGCAGTAGGCGCACTCCGACGTGACATCCTTCTCGAGGTGATCGTCGACAGGAAGATCGTCGTTCATGGCGTCCTTGATGCGTCCCTTTGCTGTTCGGGGCATAAGCTGCAAGAAGACGGAAACCAATAATAAAGATTGCGACGGACGGTCGTTATGGCGCTCATCGGCTCCAGACCAGGCTGTTGGACCGAGCGTTCAAGAGAATGACGTCGATTGCCGCCGAGGTGATGGGGATGCTCGTGACGGAGACCAATCACGTGGTCGGTTCGAGACGCCGCTTCCCTCCCAAGTACGGCCGCAACGTCTCCGGGACCGCGACGCGGCCATCCTTCTCCTGGTTGTTCTCCACGATGGCCACCATAATCCGAGACGTCGCCACTGCAGTATTGTTCAGCGTGTGGACGACGCCCCGTTCGCCATCGCGCCGCACATAGCGAACATCAAGGTCGGTCGCCTGGTAGGTGGTGCAGTTGCTGAGGGACATCACTTCGCCGTAGCTCTCCGTCGTTGGTCGCCAGACCTCGACGTCGTGGCTTCGCGCCTTCCATGCGGCGAGGTCGCCGGTGCAGATCTCGACGACACGATACGGCAGCCCGAGCGCCTGGAGGATCTCCTCGCTGTTCGCGAGCAGTTCGTCATAGAGCTTCCAGCTCTGCTCCGGCAGGCAGAAGATGAACTGCTCCACCTTGTTGAACTGGTGCGTCCTCCATAATCCTTTCTCGTTGATGCCGTGGCTCCCGATTTCCTGGCGGAAGCACATCGAGTAGCCCGCGTACTTCTTCGGGAGCTCCTCCTCCTTGAAGAGGATGCCTGCGTGCATGCCGAGGAGCGCGTGCTCCGCCGTGCCGATGAGGCAGAGCCGGTTCGCGTCGTCCGTCTTCGTCTCGGCCGTCGCTCCCTCCTCTGCCCCCCGCTTGCTCTCCTCCACCTTGTAGACGGACTGCTGGATCGCATCCAGGTCCATCGCCGCCTCAAGAACAGGGAGACGGACCATGAGAGGCGGCTCGACGTAGAGGTATCCTTTCTGGACGAGCCGCTCGGTCGCGAACCGGATGAGCGCCTGGTTGAGAAGCGCCAAGTCCCCTTTGAGGAAATAGAACCCATTTCCGCTCGTCTTTGCGGAGGCGTCGAAGTCCGCCCAGTCGTTCTGCTCGCAGAGCTCAACATGGTTCTTGACGGGGAACGTGAAACGCCGCGGCGTCCCCCATCGCTTCACTTCTGGGTTATCGGCATCGTCCTTGCCGTAGGGGACGTCAGGGTGCATGATGTTCGGGAGCTTGGCGAGGCGGGGCTTCAGCTCCTGGGCGAAGAGGAGCGCCATCCGATTCTCGACGCGCTTGATCTCTTCGGGGATGGCTTTCACCTTTGTGAGGATGGGAGTGATGTCCCCTCCTTTCTTCTTGGTCGCGTTGATCTCTTCGCTCAGCTTGTTCCTGCTGCTCCGCAGCGCGTCCGCTTCCTGCTTCAGCTTCCGCCACTCCTCGTCGTGCTTCAAGAGGGCGTCGAGCTCTGTCAGCAGCTCTGGCTTCTTCTGTCGCTGGATCGTGCCGCGGATCCCGTCCGCGTGCTCCCTGACGAACTTGAGGTCGAACATGATAGTACAGATAAAAAAATCGACTTATAAATATTCCTAAGAGAGAATATAAAAAATTAGAAAACATAGTAGAGAGCGTAGCAAAAGAGCATCGGCGCGAGAAGCACCTCAGCCCCTACCTGAACCCAATAGGCGACTGGTTCTTTCTCCTTCGGGGCGAATCGAAATGCGCGGGGCAAGTATGTCTTTCCTGTTTTCAGTTCCCTTATGATGGCAACAATCCAAGCGAGAGTGATCAAAGGCAATAACCAGCGCAACGTTCTCGGATCAAACCTCGGAGTAAAGGCATTCCAGATAGATCCATAGAAAAAGAGCGCCAGGAATCACAAACCAAGCCCACCACGGAGGAATTCCTGGTTTCACAGTACCTGTTCCGCTCACCGCCATTTCGCCTTCTTCCCTTTCTTCTTGTGGCGCGTGACGCGGAAATCGTCGTCTTCGTCGCTGCCCGGAAGTTCCTTGACGTCGATCGAGATCCCTAGTTCCTGCTCTATCCGCTGGATCCGTTCGCCGCCTCGCCCGATGATCTCGCTCATCGCGCCGCTCGGAATGAAGACGAACGCCTTGTTCTGGCTCACCATCTCCACTTCCGCGTTGCCGACGAGCCCTGTAAAGTACTCCTTGACGCCGCGCGCCGCCATCTTCTGGACGCCGGATTGCTTGTCGCCGCCTTTGACGGGGATGACAACTGTCTGCTCGCCGTAGGTGTAGAGCTCGAAGACGAGCTTCCCCGTCTCGAAGTCGTTCACCTCGACGACAGGGCGGGCGAGGTCCGCTTCGGTCATCCCGGAGGGGACTTTCACGGTCATCGTGATACTGTAGACTGCGCCGATGGAGCCGTCCTTGATGAAGATGACGGTGTCGACGACGTGAGGGATGACGCCGAGTTCGATTCGTCCCAGGAAGCGCTGGATGGCATCGATCGGCTTCGTGCCGTGGATGACGCCGATCATCCCGACCCCTGAGAGGCGCATGTCCGCGAAGAGCTTGAAGTCGTCGGTGTTCCGCATCTCGTCGAAGAACGTGTAATCAGGGCGCGAAAGGAGGAGGATGTCATGGATCTCCTCGCTGCTCCCGTGGCTGATCGCGTATTGGGTGATCTCGTCCGCGAGGATGAGGTCGCGCGGCGCCTCGACGGTCTTGATAATCTTTCGCTGCTGCGCGTAGTGCTCCGCGAGCGCTTGCGCGAAGGTCGATTTCCCGTGTCCAGGCGCCCCGGCGATGAGAATCCCTTCGGCTTGGAGGTCAAGCCGCTTCCCGAGCTTCTCGCTGATCTCGTAGTCGTTCAGGTCGAGCCGTTTCACCGGCCGGACCGCGGTGATCTCGTAGCCGTCGCTGAACGGCGGCCGCGTAATCACGATCCGGTACGGCCCCACTTGGCAGATCGTGCTGCCTTTCCGCTCGATCTCCACGAAACCGTCCTTCCGAACCTGCGCGGCTTCGACGATCTGCTTCGCGTACCGCTCTAGCTCCTCTGAGGTGAGCTTCTGCTCCCGGACCGTGGCGAACTCCCAGCTTCCCGGTTTGCCGCGTTTCGCGTAGGCGGCGCACCCCTCCTTGAGGTGCACGGACATCGTGCCGTCGGTGAAGAAGGATTCGATCTCCATCTCGGCGCCGTCGGCGAGCATCTCGTGGAATTGCACCGGGATGCCTTTCGCCTTCGCCACGGTCGCCTGGACCTTGTCGGCGGTCCAGAGGGTGGCTCCTTCGCTCAGCGCGAGTTCCCTGATGGCCGCGTCGATCGCCCCGTGACGGGCTTCGTGGATGTCGTATTCGCCTGGGCGCTCCCCCTCGAAGGCGAGGGTCGTCTTCCCCTGCTCTGTGAGGAGCTGCAACGAGCCGATCTCGTCGAGGCCGAGGTAGCCCTTCTCCTGCCCTTGATTCGCCCGGCGCTCCAGCTCAGCGACGCTCGCCTCGTGGACCGTGACGCTCGCCCCTTTCAGCCTACCGGCCTTGATCTCCTTGGAGAGGAGCCCTTCGATGAGGACGCTGGTGTCGGGGACTATCGCTGTACGCGCGTGTGCGGGCATGGATACCACGAGGAGCAAGAAACGGACGTGGTTTTAATAGTTTGTCACTCGCTACGCCAACCCCTCGATCCAGCGCTGCGCCTCGAGCATCCGCACCTGGAGCTTCTCCCAGAAGGTGAAACCGGCGGGGTGCACGATCAGACGCTCCTCATCGATGTAGCTCTTGCCGAGCTCGTCTTTGTAGCGTACGATGATCACAATCTCGTTGCCGGACAGGTCGAGATCCGCTCCGCTGATGCTGTACGTGAACCGTTGCGGCTGGTAGAGATCGTCGCTCCGCCACTCCTGACGGAAATTGTCGTGCGCGATGAGGATGCTGACGTTCAACGGCACGGTGTCGCTCGTCTTCCTGACTGTGAAGGAGAGGTCGCCGCGCTCACGGAAAGCGATTGACGCCGGCGCCTCCAGCCCTTCGATGACGACAGCCGCTTCGTCGATGCATCGGTGGCGGAGAAGAGCATACTCGTCGATGAGCCGTCCGCGCGCCGTCGCGAGGAGTGCTTTCGCTCCCGGCTCGTCGCACCGCAACGGGAATGAGACGGTCCGCTCCTCGCCGGCATCGAGATCGAGCCGTTCGCAGCCGAAGAGGCAGACCTGGACGCCATGGAGGAAGCTGGCTCCGTCGTTGCTCACGGTGCACTGCGCCTCCAACGAGGATCCAAGATATGAGGTTGCTGGATCGATGCGGCAGCGGAAGGAGGCGTCGTACCGCCTCTCGGCCGGCAGCTCGAGGTACCGCGCGAAGAACTCAGAGCTGTAGGAAGGGTTCTCTTTCCTCGCCTGGAACGCGGTGGAGCCGACCTCTTCGAGGCCGACGTAGAGCTTCACCGGCAGCTCGTACCAGTAGCCCTCTTTGAGATCGCGCGTCCGGACGATATACCTGATACTCTTCGATTCGTGGGGCTTGAGGAGGAGGTTTCGCCGATGCTCGCCGACGAGTTCGAGACCGTCGGTCCTGGCGAGCTGGAAGCGCGCGCTGAGGTAGTGGGGCTGCTCGTTCTTCACCGTCGCGGTGACCATGTTGTAGCTGTCGAGCGAGACGTCGCTGAACGGCTCCATGGTAACGGTGAAGAGCCGCTTCCCTGACTGCCGTTTGCCGACGACCTCTACCTCGCTAGAGATGCTCCGCGTCAGCATCGTCGCGTCCACGGCGCGCATCGTGAAGTCGATGCTCGGCCGTCCCGCGTCGAGACTCTCCGCCAACTTGATGTGCGTCGCGTCGACATACCCGTACGTGCCGTACGTCACGTCGAACGGCACCCAGCCCGTGCGGGGGAACCAGACCTCGGCCCAGCCATGACTGCCCCACGGCTCCGCGAACTCCGGGAGGTTGGTGTAGCTGATCCCTGAGACGAAACGGGCCGGGATGCCGAGGGAGCGGAGCATGCTGAGGAAGAGCGCAGTCATCTCGTCGCAGACCCCTTCCCTATTCTCGTAGACCCAGGTGCTCGGCTTCGTCGCCTCGGCCGCGACGCTGCTCAGACTGTAGTTGATGTTCGTCGTCACCCAGTCAGCGACTGTGTAGACCACCTCGAAAAGGTCATCCTTCCCGGCGGCGAGACGGAGGGCCTGATGCTCGATCCCCTCGTTGATATCGACGAGCGTCCCGAACTCGGTGTAGCGCGCCACGTCGCTCGGCATCGAGGCGATAGGGAAGAGCGCCTTCTCCCCGACGGGAAAAGGGTCGTCGCTCGTCTCGACGATGGCGCGGAGCTCGAGCCTGAGTGGGAAGGATCGCGGCTTCGTCCAGGTGAAGTGGTACCCCTCACTGTCCTGGAGCGCCACCGGCATCGTGGCGAGGCGGACGACGTGTTGCCGATACGTCTCCCGCGGCCACCAGAGGAGATTGGCGGTCAGCTCGTCGACGCGGGCCGCTCCTCCGCGCAGGGTCACGTCCACCTGGTTGCTCAGCGTGAGGTGGAGCGTCAAGCCATCATAGCTGTAGAGCTCCTGCGGGGGCGCCTCGACCGCCATGACGATCGACGCGGTGACGGCGAGGAGGAGCAGCGAGAAGAGCGGAGGAAACGGGCGACGCGGGCAGAACGAACGAGGCGGACGCGAGGAGAAGATCGAGGGAGGCGGAAGAAATGGGAAAATCTTGGGCATCGTTCCCTGCCGTATTCCGGCGTATTTATAGTTTTGGTCTGAAACGACTCAGTAGAAGAGTCAGCGCCGCGCGTAAGGCCGAGTCGCGCGGACGCACGTGCGGGCGCGTCGCGGGGGTTGCCCCCACAGGAAACCTTTGGTTTCCGTGGTGTGGAAAAGCTTCGCTTGCTCACCCCTACGGGGACGCAGCTCCTGCCGACAACCGGTGAACGCCGAGAAGGCGGCACAACCGCACGCTTCTACTGAGCCTCTGAAACAACGAGTTTTTATAGACGAAGAGCATAATGACCTGCATGAGAATCATCTGGCAGCTCCTGGCGGGGTTGGGCGTCATCGTGCTCTTCGATCTCCTCTGGCTCGGTGTCGTGATGAGAAGGTTCTACCGACAACAAATTGGCGGGCTTCTCGGCCGGTGAAGATGATTCCAGACGCGCTCGTCTGGCTTCTCATCGCGCTCGGCATCACCCTCTTTGTCCTCCCCAAAGCCTCATCGTTCGGGAGCGCGGCTCTCTGGGGCGCGGCGTTCGGCTTCGTCCTCTACGGGGTCTACGATCTGACGAACTATGCGCTGCTCAAAGGCTGGCCACTTCCCGTCGTAATAGTCGATATCGCGTGGGGCGCCTTCCTCTGCGCCGCCGCGGCGATGGCGCTCTTCATGCTCAAATGAGACTCACGCCATCGGCTTCTTTCGCTGCATGCGGCGCTCGATGACGAACGCGATCCGCTTCTTCCTCGTCGCCGGGAGCTTCGCCCGGACGACGGTGAGAGTGTAGGTCCGGCGGTAGCTCGGCGCGAGGCCGTCGAAGAACAACTTCGCCCCCGGATCATTCGCTAGCGCAGAGCGCAAATCGGCAGGAACGGGGATGATCTTTGGGAAAGAGTCATGGAGCGGCCGTCGCATCCCGTCCTTGAACGCCCTGTGGCCGGCCGGCGCCATCTTCCCTTCCGCGATAAGCCGTTCGGCGCGCGCCACCGTGTTGTGGCTCCACCGGCTGTTCGGGACGCGTTTCACGTACCGGACGCCGTAACGGTCGTCGTCGATGCGCTGCAGCGTCGTGTCGATCCAGCCGAAGCAGATCGCCTCGTCCATCGCGTCGCTGGTGCTGAATGTCGGCTTCCCGGTGTGGACCTTGTGGCGGATCATGAGCACTTTGTGCTCTTTCTCGTGGTTCTTCTCCAGCCACGTGCGCGACGCGGCGAGAGAAGGGGCGTGGAAACGGTTGATGGCCATGCAATAAAGAATAAATAAAAGATTATAATACCTATTGCATGAAGAACGGAGATACACGTAATGTGAACTTGAAAGACAATATGAACTACTATTCTTCACTCAATAACCGTCCTCTTCATCAAGCATAAAAAACGGTGACATCGACGAGAACGTTCTCTCAGAAAACCATATAAATTGTCCTACTAAGAGAAATCATCTCATCGAAAACCACAAAACCGAAGAACGGTTCTTCCCTCATTTTGATGACTCCAATCCGC
>JBBIPM010000007.1:0-25059 GCA_037442865.1 Candidatus Woesearchaeota archaeon | reverse complement strand
GACGTCAGCGTTTATAAGGGGTGCGGCGACGCACCCCTTATCTTAGAATTATCTTGGAATTCTGCCCCACCCTATATTAACAATTAATTGATAATAACTACGGGACGAGCGACAGGACGCGGCGCACATCATCGAATAGGGGTGAGAGGAAGTTGGAAGAGAGAAGAAATGCGAGGAGAGAAGAAGACGGCGGAAGAACCGCCGTTTCCCCCATGCCGCAGCCATCATGCCGTGTTCAGAGACGACCCCGGTCCGACGGCTCACCGACCATCGCCCTTCATCCCCAGGAGAACCACCGGCAGCCACCCACCCGTCGCACGCCCCCACTCCATTCGGAGGGTGCGACGCTCGCCGCAACCGGCGCGACGCATCTCGTCCTTGCGGCGCCCAGAATTCGCGGATCAGCCACAACCGGTCGTCGCTTCGTACTCTTCCTCACTGGCGTTCGGAGATTGCGGCGCGTGACTAGCTGCAACCAGTTGTAGCGCCGCACTCCTCACTCACTCCGGTCGCGATCCCCTCGCAAGCTCGTGGCTCGCAGAGCGCGCAGCTGCCGTTCGGTTTCAGGCACGCAGAAGGCGTCTCGTGACCGAGCGGAGCTCCTCGACGCGCGCCTCCGTAAGCTTCGCGAGATGGTCGCTCAGCAGCGCCGCGAACCCTTCGGCCGTCCTGATCGCCTGCTCAGTCTCCGCCTTCGTCACGTCGAAATCGACGTAATACTGCTTGTCGATTCGTTCCTTCTTCGCCTTGCTGATGGCGGCGTTGTCGAGGCCGAAGAGGTCGTGGAGAAGTATGATTGTCGCCGCGTGGTTCTCGCATTTGATGCCGATACGGTGAAGCAGCGCCAAGCTAGCATGATACATGGCATAGTACGCGAGCGCCACAGAATCCCGTAGGCTGCCGATTCGGAGCAGCGCTTTGGCGGAAATCATGCTTTCCTCGCTGCGCGCCAGATACGCCCGCGCGAGGTCTGGATTCGGCTCATCGAGCCGAAGCATACCCTCACGCGCGAGTTTAGGCAAGAACGGTGCTCTTCTCATAGTACTCATCGACTCCTTTGATGACCACGTGGTGCTTCTCGATCTCCTTGATGAGGAGGCTCCGGGAGTCATAACGACCGATTTTGACGCTGAGACGCGTGTCAATCGCCTCGACCGCCCCCTTCACCTTCCGGTCCCGGGTCTCGACGTAGAGGTCGATATCGCTTCCCTCGTTCGCAGTTCCCTTCGCGTAGCTGCCGAAGAGGATGACAAGAGGAAGACGGGGCAGCTGCCGGATCGCCTCGATAATGCGTCGCAGCGCAGGATACCGCTCGACGGTTCGGAGCAGCTTCCGGTGTTCCACGATGCAGGCGTGCTGTTTCGCCTCGAGCGTCCGCTTCAGAAACAAGACTTTGTTTTTCCCTTCGGGACGATAGTCGAGGACATTCGCCGCCGCAAGCATCGCGATTGAGCGCGCGACAGTCGTCTGGGTCGTGCCGATCGCCTTCGCCAGGCCACGAAGGTGATTCTCCCCTTTCAAGAGCTCCTCGACCACGAGGAGATTGTAATCTTTTCGTGACATATTAGATAGAAAAAGTTACAATAGATATTTATAGTTTTCGGTCCGACGGCTCACCGACCATCGCCCTTCATCCCCAGGAGAACCACCGGCAGCCACCCACCCGTCGCACGCCCCCACTCCATTCGGAGGGTGCGACGCTCGCCGCAACCGGCGCGACGCATCTCGTCCTTGCGGCGCCCAGAATTCGCGGATCAGCCACAACCGGTCGTCGCTTCGTACTCTTCCTCACTGGCGTTCGGAGATTGCGGCGCGTGACTAGCTGCAACCAGTTGTAGCGCCGCACTCCTCGCAGAGCGCGCAGCTGCCGTTCCGCTTGAGCCGCAGCGACCTGCAGCCAGGGCACCGGTCACCGGTGTAGCCTTTCACGCGCGCTTCTGCGATGAGCCGCTCTTCCGGCGTCATCGGTTTCGCCGGCTTCTTCTTCGCGACGCGGGACGCGCGTGTCGGCTTCGCCTCCTTGAGATGGACGAGCTCCTGCCTCCCCAAGTACTCGTGACCTAGGACGCGGAACACGTAATCGACGGGCGACGTCGCATTCTTGATCGCATAATCCCCGGTCACCGGGCCGCCGGGCGCGAAATCAGAGAAGGAGAACCGCTCGACCAGCTCCGTGACCGAGAGCCCGTGCTGGAGCGCGTAGCTGAGCAGGTCGCTGTAGGCTGAGAGGAGTCCGCGGTACTCCTCGTCCTGCGCCTCCATCGTGATCCGCACCTCGCCGGGCGTGCCGTCCTCGTATTCGGCGGTCATCACCCCGATCGGCTTCCCGACGATGGCCGCTGACCGGGCGATCCCCTCCCATTCCGGGGCCCCCCGTTCCGCGGCGATGGCCCGCTGCATCCGCTCAGGACCGAGGAGGACGTCGCCCTCTTCCGCGTCGAACGCCGAGAGCTCCTCGGAGACGGTATTGAGGGGCTGACTCAGCTTGCTCCCGTCGCGATAGAGGGCGTTCGCCTTAAGCATCAACCGCCAGCTGAGCAAGTAGGCGTCGGAGATGTCCATGATGGTGGCTTCGTTCGGCATGTTGATCGTCTTCGAAATCGCGCCCGAGATGAAAGGCTGCGCCGCGGCCATGGCCCGGATGTGGCTCTCGGTGGAGAGGAACCGCCTCCCTTTCTTCCCGCACTTCGAGGCGCAGTCGAAAATCGGCAGATGCTCCACCCGGAGCCCAGGGGCGCCTTCGAGCGTCATGGTGCCGCAGACGTGTTCATTCGCCCGCTCTATCTCCTGCTTCGTGAAGCCGAGCGCGAGGAGGAGGCTGAAACCCGGGTTCTGGAACTCGGTCGGCGTGAACCGGAGGTGCTCCATCGCAGCGTCGCCGAGCGTGTACCGGTTGAAGACGAACTGGATGTCGAAGGCACCCGGCAACTGCCGCTCAACGGTGTCGAGCATCTCCTGGGTGAATCCTTTCTCGCGAAGCCGGTCGTGGCTAATCGCTGCGCACCCCTGGAGCGTGCCGTGTCCGATGGCGTACCTGATGATCGCCTCCCGCTCCCCTGCGGCGTAGCCGAGCCGTTCCAGAGCAACAGGGACGCTCTGGTTGATGATCTTGAAATAGCCTCCGCCCGCCAATTTCTTGAACTTGACGAGAGCGAAGTCCGGCTCGATCCCCGTCGTGTCGCAGTCCATGACGAGACCAATCGTCCCAGTCGGGGCGAGCGCCGTCACTTGGGCGTTCCGATAGCCGTGCCGCTCCCCGAGCGCAAGGGCTTCGTCCCAGCACGACCGCGCAGCCGCGAGAAGCGCCGGAGGCGTATGCTGCTGCGAGAGTCCTTGGGGCGTGATGGTTAGCCCTTCATAGTCGCCGGGCTTCGCGCCGTACGCTGCGCGGCGATGGTTCCGGATGACGCGGAGCATCGCCTCGCGGTTCGCCTCGAACCGCTCGAAGGGGCCGAGGACGCTGGCCAGCTCGGCGCTCGTCACGTAGCTCTGGCCCGTCAGGATGGCGGTGATCGCGCCGATGTAGCCACGCGCCGCGTCGCTGTCATACGGGATGCCGAGGCGCATCAGCGCGCTGCCGATGTTCGCGTACCCAAGCCCCAAGGTCCGGTACTGGTAGCTCCGTCGCGCCATCTCCTCGCTGACGAACTGGGCCATCAGGACGCTGATCTCCAGGACGATGGTCCAGAGGCGCGTCGCGTGGCGGAACCCGTCGATATCGAACGAGCCGTCCTTCAAGAACATGACGATGTTGAGGCTGGCGAGGTTACAGGCGGTGTCATCCAAAAAGACGTACTCAGAACAGGGATTCGTCGCGGTGATCCGGCCGTCTGCCGGGCAGGTATGCCATTCGTTCATCGTGGTGTCGTACTGGACGCCGGGATCGGCGCTGTGCCATGCGGCGAGGCAGACCTGCTCCCACAACGCCTTAGCCTTGAGCCTCTTCCAGACCTTGCCATCCGTCCGCTTGATGAGGTCCCAGTCGGCATCCTTCTCCACTGCATCGAGGAACGCGTTGGAAACCCGGACTGAGTTGTTCGCATTCTGTCCCGAGACGGTCTGGTAGGCCTCGCTCTCGTAATGGGTGTCGAACTCCTTGAAGTCCGGGTCGTGGATCCCTTGCTCGGCGAGCTGCAGGACGCGAAGGATGTAATTCATGCTGACGCCGAAGGAGCGCGCCTCCATGATTGCGCCTTTGAGCCGGGCGTTTCGCTTCCAGTCCGTACCCTCCTTCGCGGCAAGCGCGATCCGTCCGAGAAGCCGCTTGTTCACCGCGCTCCCCGTGACGAGGTCGGCGACCTTCTGCTCCTCGCGATATTTCCACATGATGAACGTCTCGATCTCCGGATGGTCCATGTCGAGGCAGACCATCTTCGCGGCCCGCCGCGTCGTCCCCCCTGACTTGATCGCGCCGGCTCCGGCGTCGAAGAGCTTCAGGAAGGACATCAGCCCGGAGGAGGTGCCGCCGCCGCTGAGCCGTTCGCCTTTGCCGCGGAGCGCGCTGAAATTGCTCCCGGTGCCAGAGCCGTACTTGAAGACGCGCGCCTCCCGGATCGAGAGGTCGAAGATCCCGCCGGGGTTGACGAGGTCATCCTTCAGGGACTGGATAAAGCACGCATGAGGAGCCGGATGCGTGTAGGCATCCTCGCTCAGCCGTATCTCGCCCGTCTCCGGGTCAGGGTAATAGTGACCTTGCGGACTCCCCGTGATGCCGTAGGCCCACGCCAGGCCGGTGTTGAACCATTGCGGCGAGTTCGGCGCCGCCATCTGATTGAGGAGCATGTACGCAATCTCATCATAGAACGTCTGCGCGTCCTGCTCTGAGGAAAAATAGCCGTAGCGCTCCCCCCAGTGACGCCAGCACCCCGCGAGGCGATGAACGATCTGCTTGATGCTCGTCTCGCCGCCGACCACCGGTTCGCCGTCCTTCCCCTTGCGGAGAGCGCCGTCCGCGTCCCGCTGCGGCACGCCCGCCTTCCGGAAATACTTCTGCGCCAGGATGTCGATCGCGAGCTGCGTCCATTGCGCGGGGACCTCGACCCCCTTGATCTCGTAGAGGACCTGGCCGTCAGGGTTCTTGATGGTGGAGTCACGGCGAACATAGGAGAACGCGTCATAGGGGCTCTTCCCCTGTGTCGTGTAGAAGCGCTTGATCGTCAGCCCAGCCATACCACCACCCGTTCGTCTGCCCACATCCACCTGGTCATCCCCGGACAATCCTGCGGAAGGACGAGGGCCGTACGCAGACAGGAATGGAGACGTGCAACCCCTTGGCGCCCGAGAAGTCTATATAAAGATTGTTGGGTCAGAACGTATACGTTGCCGGGAATGGAAAGGAAAGAGGGGGGAGAAAGGAGGAGAGAACCAGAAGAAGGAAAAAGGAGGAGAGAACCAGAAGAAGGAAAAAGGAGGAGAGAACCAGAAGAAGGAAAAAGGAGGAGAGAACCAGAAGAAGGAGACGCAAGAGAAGAAGGAAGAACGACGTTATAAGAGAACCCCACGAATGGAAAGGTCACCCGTCTGCGAGGCGTCGCGTCTGCTTCTTCAGGTGCTTCTCTAAGGCGATGATCATCCGCTCCTTGCTCTGCGTGTCGAGCTTCCGCGCCAGCCGCTTCTCCTTCAGCTCCTGCCGGACCCATGAGGCGACTGGGTTCGTCTCGCCCGTCACCGCGCGTTCGAACTCTGCTCGCGTCATCGCGTCGAGCGCCTCGACAAGGTCGAAGAGATCGCGGACCTCGCGTCCGCCGAGGGAGAACGGCTTCGCGCTCTTCGCATGCGGCGTGAAGGCGCTCGCCGCGAGGTCCGTCGAACGGCGCTGGAAGTAGCTGCGCCGGAAGGAGCGTTGCACGGCGAGGATGACAAGGAAGAGGGCCAGGATCGTTCCCGCGAGGAGCCCGATCTTTCCCGGGATATAGCCGAGCTTCAGGGAGAAGAGCATGCTCTGCTTCAGGAGCTCCGACAGGACCACATACGGATTGTAGACGCTCAGCGTCTGCACCAGACGATTCATCGCCTCGAGAGGCAGCACCAGGTTGCTGACGAAGAGGAGGACGCTGCCGAGGGTGAGGCTCGCGATCATCGCCGCCTCCTGCGTCCCAGAGAGGTAGCCGATGATCATGCCGAGGAAGCTGAAGAGCGTGATGGCGAAGAAGATGATGACGATGCTGACGCCGAAGTTCTCGAAGAGGCTGACACCGAGGAAGAGGTAGCTGGCGAGCAGCACGAGGAGAGTCTGGGCGAGGAGGATGAGGAACGTGGTGACGAAGCTCATCAGGATCGCGTACTCGTCCCGCGTCGCCGTCGTGAAGTTCCGGAACGCCGCGGTGCTGGTCTTATCCATGACGATCAGGGTGCTGTTGAGCATCAGGCCGAGGAACATGATGATGAGCATCAGCACGTAGGGATAGGTGAACGCCAGGTTGTCCTCTGTCGCGGTAATCGGCCTGATCGTCGTTGTGAGGGGCGCGGTGACGCCTTCGGTGGTGAGGCCAATGCTCGCTCCGAGCGAGGAGCGAGTGTGGCGGAGCTGGCCCCTGATCCCGGTGAGGGCGCCGGTCGCCTCACCGAGCTTCGCCGCGCTCTCGGCGAGGCCGTCCTGGGTCGCTTCCGACGCGGTAACGAGGTTGCCGAAGCTCCGCTCCACCTTCGCCATCGCCGCCGCCGCGTCGTCGATGATCTGGTTGACGATGGCGACGCGCATCGGCCCCTCCTCCGAGATCTTGCCAATCATGGTCGTCGCATTCTCGAGCTCCTCGATCGTCGCAACGATGAGCGCATCGAGCTCATCGGAGCAGTTGTCGCACTGCCGCTTCACCGCTTCCAGGGCCTCCCGCGCCGCGGCGAGGGAATCCTTCCCTTCCTGCTCGATGTCCCGGATCAGGCCGTCGAGGCCGGCGACGCTCCCCCTGATCTGGAGGAGATCGGTGAAATTGACGTTGACATCCACCGCGCCCAGGTCGCGCTTCCCTTGGTCGAGGCGGCCCTGCACCTGTCCCAGCGTCCGGTCGAGCGCGTCCGCGACGACGAGCTGCTCCGCCATCGTCCCTTCCGCGAGCGCGATCCGGGCGAGGAGGTCATCCACCATCGCGGCGCTGAGCCGGCTCCGCTGGAGCCCGAACCGGCCGCTCAGCCCGTCGATGATCCGGTAGACGAGATTGATGCGGCTGTGGTCCACGGCGAAGGTCACCTCGTTGGTGCCGTTCTCCTTGAGCCGGAAATCCGCGGGGAAGAGGACGCAGGTATGGAGCTGCCCGATCTTGATCAGGTCGAGGCACTCCTCCTCGTCCGAGAAGACGCTGACACGGTAACCTTCGGCCTTCATCGCCGTGATGATATCGTCCGCGAGCGGAGTGTAGCTCGGCGCATAGGTGCCGACAAAGACCGAGTCATCGGTGTCGCCGCCGGTGTAGGCGGCGCTGACGAGGAGCACGATGAGCAACGGGCCGAAGATGATGGTGAAGGCCGTCTCCTTGCTCCGGAAGAGGAGCTTCAGGTTCTTCCCAATGACGGTGCCGGCCTTCATCCTCCTCCTCCGCGGGAGTCATGGCCGGGCCGCGTCCTCGACTCGTCATGCGGTCCCTTCAGGTTCTGTTCCGTCGCCCGCTCCTCGGGCCGCGTGTAGACGTTGACGAAGACGTCGTCGAGGTTCGGCTTGTTCAGCTTGATGTCGAGAAGCTGCTCACCGGACTTGTCGAGGAGCGCGAACAGTTCGCCGATGATCCGCTGCGGCTCCTCGGTCCGGATGGTGAGGTAGGTGCCGCGCTGGCTCACCCCGGTGATCTCCTTCCCTTTCAGCTTGGGGAGGAGCTTCGCGTAAGCTCCCGGGTAGCTCTCCACCATGATCTCCTGCACCTTCGTGTATTTCAGCTTCAGCTTGTCCGGAGTGTCGAGGTCGACGAGCTTCCCGCCCTTGAGGATGCCGATCCGGTTGCAGAGGGTGTCCAGCTCGTTCAGGTGGTGGCTGCTCAGGATGACGGTGGTGCCGCGCGTGTTGATCCGCTTCACCACCTCCCAGACCTGGGTGCGGAGGACCGGATCGAGGTCCGCGGTCGGCTCGTCCAGGATCAGGACGCCAGGGCTGTGGACCATGGCGCAGGCCATGTCGAGCCGCCGTTTCATCCCGCCGCTCAGCTCCTTGGCGAGGACGTGCTGGCTCGCCTTGAGGTCCATGAGCCGGAGGAGGATGTCGACGTTCGCCTTGATCGCGTGGCTTCCCAGCCCATACATCTTGGCGAAGAAGGAGAGGTTCTCTCGGACGGTGAGCTTCTCGTAGAAGCTCGGGTGCTGGGAGGCGAAGCCGTAGCTCCGGTTGACGAGGAGCGGCTTCTCGAGCACGTTGAAGACCCGGGGCTCGCACCCTTCGCCGTAGTAGGTGAACCGGATCGCTCCTTTCTCCGGAGCGAGGAACCCAACGAGGAGGTTGAGGAGCGTCGTCTTCCCGCTCCCCGAGGCGCCGATGAAACCGATAACCTCCCCTTTCTGGATGGTGAACGAGATGTCCTTAAGAACGTGATTCCCCTTGAAAGATTTGCTGACGTGCGTGACGTCGAAGACGATCGGCCTCCCCATCCCCGCGGACGTGCGGCGAGGTCGTTTATAAAGATTTGCGCGGTCAACACTACCTCGTAGGCTGCCGCGGAAACATGACGATGAGCCTCTGCTCATCGTTCTGACCGTCGCGGTGCCTCACTTGCCCGAAGTCCAAGGGCTTCAACTCGGCACCGCTCCGGCTCTGATTCCAAGGCGGCAGCCATTATTGAACTGCAGCCGCGAGTCGGACCGCGAATGAAAAGGTCGCACGGCGCCCGGTCACTGACGTTCGGTCACGTCGTTCCCGACCCAGTCGCGGTCGCTCATGGTTCCCGGGCACACCTGCGGCGCTCCTCCCCGGGCAGCGGCTCCGCTTCAACTGCCGACCATGCTTCGACCGCTGGCCGACGATGCTCGGAGAACCAGCGAGGATCGTGCGTACGGCCACGGTCGCACCGCTCTCGTGGACGGGCCGTTCGGCCGGAGCGCCGGAGGAGACGTTCACCGCGTCTCGCAGGTCGGGGTCTGGAGAGAGTATGTAACGCCGCCAGCGGTCGCCAGTCGTATTCTACGACCGACCTGATGAAGCCCCAAGGGCTGAGCAACCGGGTGGCGGCGACAGCTGCACCCCAACGACGCTCCGTGCGAGACGCCCCGAACGCGAGCGAAGATGGAGTCGTCCGCGTGAGCGAAGCGATTCCGTTACTCCCTACCGACTCCGCTGGTCGGGGCGCCACCAATCACGGCGCGTGCGGGTCGCCGCCCCAGAAGAGCTCGTAGAGGAAACTGACGAAGCCGAAGACGTAGAAGAGGAGGTTGAGGACGAGGAAGAGGAGGAAACCGAAGCCGAGGAAGAGGGAGGAGACGTCCGGCCCGCCGAGGAGCGAGAGCCCTTCGCGGAGGTGGTACGTGGCGGCGCTGATGAAGAACCGGAAGATGTAGAGGCTGAAGAATCCAATCGCGGCGAGGAAGAGCGGCGTCATGAGCCAGTCGCGGAGCGGCGCGTCACGGCCGGCAGCGAGATGGACGAGGAAGAGGAGGAGACCGAAGCCGAGGATGAGGGAGGCGACGAGGAGGGGATCCGACGACGCGATGGGCTGCGTGGCGAGGTCGACGCCAACGAGACGCTCGCCGGTCAGCGTCCTGACAGCGAATGCCGGCGCGGAGAGGAACGCCGCGATCCCCGCGGCGCAGAGCCCGACGATCCAGGAAGGGAGTTGGGGGTGGTGATCCTCCTCCGGCTCGTGTTGCCGTCGCGTCGCCATCCGGAACGCCTTGTACCAGATGTAGGCGGGCAGCAGGAGGAGGGTCAGGATGCCAACCGCGTTGAGCGCGGAGAGGAGGGCCAACCCCAGGTTCGCGCCCATATCTGAACCCCAAGCGGCGAGGAGGAGGGAGAGGAGCGTCTCCCGTTCCCCGAGGGCGCCGAAGTAGAGGATGTCCTTCAGGCCGAACAGCGCCGGGAGGATGAAGTTGCCGATGTCGACGAGGAGGTGGAGGACGAGGAGGCCACTCAGGCCGAGGGGGACGCCGTGCCAGTGAGTGAAGAGCTTCCCGAACCCGGCGATGAAGCTGAAGCCGAAGTTCCCAATCCTGCTGACGAGCTCGGCCGTCGGGAGGCCATGGTGGTGGCGTCGCCGGAACCGGAAGGCGACAAGGAGGTAGGCGGCCAGACCAGTCATGGCGAGGGGCGCGTCCACCGCGATGGCGAGCCATTCGACGACGAGGTTGAAGAGGATGACGAAGAACGCGGCGATGACGAAGAGGACGGAGAGAGTCCGGACCAGGGCTGCGCCCACGCCGATGGGGAGCCCTTCTTCGTGAAGCAGGTTCAGGACGCTCGGCTTCCGGACCGGGAAGCGGAGTGCCGCATACGTGCCAAGGAGGAGGAGGAGGCAGCCGCCGACGAGGAAAGAGACCCGTTCGATCTGGACGCCGTACAGGACGATGGCGTTGTAGAGCTGGAAAGTGAGGCCGTCGAGCCCGTAGGGCTGGAGGACGGCGCCGACGCTCTCCTCCCCCGCGGCGATCAGCACCGGGATCTCGTCCGTGAAGAGGGTCAGCTTCTGGGCGAGGATCCTGGCGTAGGAGGAGGCCTCGGCGAGATAGCCGGTGAGCTGGAAGGTGAGGAGCTCCCCAGTCTCGACAGGGATGGTGAGCGCCCACTCCGTGACGTCCGCGGCGCGGAACCCGACGAAGTCGAGAATCCGTCCCATCATGGCTTCGCGGGCCGCAGTGGCGAAGCCGACAACGTTCTTCAGGGTGAGGAGGAAGAGCGACGGGATCGCCACGGCGTCCCACCACCCTTTCCGTTCCCCGAAGAAGAGCGTGCTGGGGCTCGCTTGGTAGAGGAGGTAGAGGATCAGGGTCCAGCTGACGATCTTCTTCACGTAGTCCCAGAACGGGCTGAGGAGCTTGAAGAAATCCAATGCTTGGAGGAGGATGAGCAGGAGGAGGAGGAACTCGTTGATCTTCCAGCCCAGCCGTCGATCCATGCGCCACCCCTCTTTTCGGTTTCAGCACCGGCGATGTTTAAATAGTTTGTTTCTGTTCGGGCAGATCATGCGAAGGATCATCCATCATATCCGCCGTCTCTTCGGCTGATGGGTCGCGTTCCGGCGCAACGGGCCCTCGCCCATTCGCGAGAGGATCGTGACCGCGCTCTCCGCGTTACTCTCCGACGGCTAAGCGCATATCCGTGACGGCGGAGAGATGCGCGCTTCAGCGCAGTCATCTCATTCCCGCGCAGGACTGCGTCGTTGCGCCACGGGCGCGCTCTTTGCCGAAGAGCCACATCCACCGGATCAGTAGAAGAGTCAGTGCCGCGCGTAAGGTCGAGTCGTGCGGACGCACGTGCAGGCGCGTCGCGGGGGGTTGTCTCCACAACCATGGTTTCCGTGGCGTGGAAAAGGTTCGCTTGTCCACCCCTACGGGGAGGTGGCGCCTGCCGACAACCGGCGAACGCCGAGAAGCGCGGCACGAGCGCACGCGTCTACTGGGCCCCAACCACCATAAGTCATAAATAGGGGGTTGGTCCTCTGAAAGGAGGATGGAGCCTTTTGTTGCGGCGAAGGAGCTGGCGCGCCGCAAGGCGGGGGTGGCAGACCACATCCTGACGCAGACCTATCCGCTCGTCAAAGATCCGAAGCTCCTCGTCGCCGCGCTCCAGAACACGTATGACGCGGTGGATGAAGGGATCAAGGCGCTCCTCCTCTATGAGCGGGCGGCAAAACGGATCCCACCATTCACCGGCGATTTCGACAGCCGGCTCGTGGCGTTCCAGCGCCACGTCGTCCCCCGCTACGCGATTCCGGCGGAGTTCCTCCGGTTCGTGGGGGAGCTCCGGGAGACGGTCCAGGAGCACCGGCAGAGCCCGATGGAGTTCAGCCGGAAAGGGCAGTTTGTGATCTGCGACCAGGGCTACCGGCTCCGGACGCTGAATGCCGAGCTGCTGAAGCGGCACGTCCAGCGCGCGAAGGCGTTCGTCGGCATGATGGAGGCGAAGGTGCATGATGCAGTCGTTGCACGACGCGGTTGAGGAGTGGAAGCGGGTCGACCACCTCATCTACGTCAGCTTGAAGTATACCCGGACCGTTGATGTCCTGCTCAACATCCTGAACCGGATGGTGGACGGCTACGCACACCTCATGGATGCGCTGATCGCCCACGCGGAGCACGAGAAGCGATGGGCCGACGAGACGCCGGGGAGCGCAGTGGAACGCGCCGACCTCGTCCGTCAGCTCTATAAGGAGGATGTCGCGGTCCAGGACAACGTGGAGCTCTACCTGCTCCTCCGGAAGATGCTCCGCGCCAAGAACATCGAGCGGGAGAATGAGTATCGGCGCCACGTCACGATGAAGACTATCATCGACGGCCGCGAGGAGATCGTGAACATCGACATCATCACGAACTACTACCTGTTCCAGCGCGAGTTCGTCCAGAAGGTGCAGAAGGTCCTCGGCGTGAAGAGCGAGGAGCTGCTCCGCGACGACAGCGGCTATTTCTAGGAGATGGGTGAGAGGCGCGTCTTGCCGAGAACGGTTTTGTCTCGACGCAGTCCGCCCAGTAACCGCCAGGCGGCGAGGACCACCAGGGAATCCTGACGAGTCTTTAAATAGTAGTTCTGCCGTCGTGCGCCGTATGGGGAAAGGCGGGAAGGCTAACGGAAAGGGCGAGGCGAGCGCAGACCACAGCAAGAGACGACACAAGCCACGCCAGACCAAGGCGGGGCTCCCGCCGGGGACGCTCGTCTACACCGGACGGAGACGCGGAGAACGGGTTCTGATCAGCGTCATCGACTACGACGAGGCGCACGCCGAGTTCAAGGAGGATGTCTCCGTAGAGGAGGCCTTCCCGTACCGGGACACGAGCAGCGTCTCCTGGGTCAATGTGAGCGGGATCCATGACGCGTCCATCGTGGAGCGGATCGGGAAGCATTTCAGCTTCCACCCGTTGATGATGGAGGATATCCTCCACGCGGAGCAGCGGCCGAAGCTTGAGCATTACGGGGACTTTCTCTTCATCGTCCTCCGCATGATCACGCCGAAGGATGGTCGGATCCAGAGCGAGCAGCTGAGCATCATTCTCGGGCCGAGCTTCGTCCTCTCCTTCCAGGAGACGGAAGGGGACGTCTTCGACCTGATCCGGGAACGGATACGAATCGCGCGGGGACGAATCAGGCGGCTGGGGCCCGACTACTTGGCGTACAGCCTGATCGACGCGGTGGTGGACGGCTACTTCGTCGTCCTCGAGCACGTCGGGGAGCGGATTGAGGAGCTGGAAGAGGCGCTGACCAGCAACCCCTCTCCCGCGATTATCCAGCAGCTCCACCGGCTGAAACGGGAGATGATTATGCTCCGGAAGGCGGTCTGGCCGATCCGGGAGATCCTCAACTCCATGGAGCGGCAGGACGTCTCGCTGATCCGTCCGGAGACCTTGCCCTATTTGCGGGACGTCTATGATCACACCTTGCGCGTCGTGGACACGACGGAGACATACCGGGACATGCTGACCGGGATGATGGACCTCTACCTCTCGGCGGTCTCGAACCGGATGAACGAGGTGATGAAGATTCTGACTGTGATCGCCACGATCTTCATCCCGCTCACCTTCCTCGCCGGCGTCTACGGGATGAACTTCAGACATTTCCCGGAGATAGAGTGGCGGTACGGCTACGCGCTCTTTTGGGTCATCTCACTCAGTATGATTGGAGGGATGCTCTTCTATTTCAGGCGGAAAGGATGGATATAGGCTGTCGGTTCGAAAGCGGTGGCGTGGCCCGGAGGGCGGGGGAAGAACCACCGTTTTTTTAACCGGGCAGGGTTTCTCATCCACCATGACGGCGAGCGTGAAGGAACGGGCGAAGAAGAGCGTGAAGCGGAACGTGAAAGGGGTCCCTCCGCGGGGCACCGACTTCCCCCTCGCACTCCTCTGCGACCCGGGCTGCGAGGACGTCGCCGCGCTCGAGGTGAAGGAGCTCATCGGGAAGGAGGCGGAGACCCGTAAGGGGTTCGTCTCCTTCACGGGCGGCGTCGAGGATGCGGCCACGCTCCTCTATCAGAGCCAGTCGGCCGCGCGTCTCCTGGCGCTCATCGCGACAGGGGGCGTCACGGCACCGGAGGAGGTGGTGAACGTCCCGGAACTCTTGACGTTCGACTACACCCCGTTCCTCCCCATAGGTGGCTCGTTCCGCGTCACGTGCGAGCGGGAAGGGATCCATCCGTTCCAGAGCCACGACGTCGAGGAGGCGCTCGGCGCCTTCCTCCACGACAGGAAAGGATGGCCGGTCGACCTGAAGAAGCCGGCGATGACGCTCTTCTGCTCGGTGATGGATGACTTCTATCTATTCGGCGTCGATCTCGCGGGCCGAGACTTGGGGAAGCGCGAGTACAAGGCGTACCATACGCGCCGATCGCTCCGGGCGACGATTGCGTATGCTGCCGTCCGGGTCGCCGGCTTCTCCGGGACGGGTTCCTTGGTTGACCCGTTGTGCACTGATGGCCAAGGGGTGATTGAGGCCGCGCTCCTCGCGACGAGGATGCCGGTCCGGCGCTTCCGGAAAGGGTTCGCGCTCCTCTCATTCCCAGTCGCACAGGGACAGGACTGGGATCGGTTCTTCGCAGCACTGGACGCGGGGGCGACGGCGGGCGAGGCGTCGCTGACCGGGTACAGCACCCTCGTCGCTTCGTTGAAACTCGCCCGGGGGAATGCGAAGCTCGCAGGCATCGAGAGGGCGGTGACGCTCTCCAAGTGCGAGGTTTCATGGCTCGACACGAAGTTCGACGAGAGCAGCGTCGACTGGCTCGTCACCGTGCCGCCCTGCTCGGGGAAGAACACGCCGCTCAAGGACGTGGAGAAGCTCCAGGACGACCTCTTCTACCAGGCAAAATATGTGCTGACGCCGAATGGACGGATGCTCCTCGTCACGGAGAAAAAAGCGGAGTTCCTCAACCCTGCCGTCCGGCATGGCTTCTCCCTCGGCGCAGAGCGGAAAGTCAGGATGGGGGGGAAAGAGCTGCTGTTCTTGACGTTCGGGAAGAGGAAAGAGGGCCGGCTCTGAATCCGATTACCGGGAAGCGGTATCTCTCCATGGCCTCTTGGGGGAAGCGCGTCGGGTCTTTCGTCCTGATGACGTACGTGACCTCTTTCCCGAGCTGCCGCCCGATCTACGCGTTGGTCGCGGGATTCCACTCTCGCAAGAGGAGGGTCGCCCCTTCGGCGCACGCCCAATCCGCGAGCCGCAGCTCGAAGGTCTTCTCGCCCGAGAGTATCTTCTCGAAATACCGAGGACGGACCCTCTTCTCGTTCTTCTCGTGACGCGCCATCCTCATCGTCCCTCTCTCCTCGTCACCGTCGCAGCTCACGGAGCGCCTCCTCGCCGAGGACGCTCTCGATGTCGTCGAAGCTCTCGGTGTAGATGTGGGCGGCGAGGCTGATCGTGGTGATGCTCCCCGCAGGGAGCTGGATGGCGCGCGCCACGTACTCCTGGAGCTGGGCCACCTGGAAGAGGTTGGCGGGCCAGCCCGTGAAGAAACCGCTCGTCCTAATCACGGCAGTCACGGCGAGCTTTCCATCGATAATCCGGAAGTGGAGTGTGAGGATGCCGAGGACGTTCTTCGCGTCGGGCTCCGCGTCCTTCGTCGGGTTGAGGAGTGAGATAATCGCTCGTCGAGTCTGGGGCTTCTTCGTCAGGAGTGGGATGAGGTAGTCATCCACCTGGTTCGTCTTCCCGTCATAGGCGAAAATGCGCCGTCCGTAGAGATACTCATAGCCGGTGGCCGCCTCTTGGTTGAGCATGATGTTGGTCAGCTCCTCCTCCGAGGGGTAACGCCACCGTTTCGAGAGGCGCATCGCCCGGACTCCTTCGGCGGCGGTGGAGCTCGAGTTGACGGTGACGATGAGGCGGTCGACCTCATGGCATTCGCGCCCGTCATTGTCGATGTAGACGCGTCCATGCGCCAGGATGTGAGCGATGGCGGCGCGCCACGCCTCGATGACGTTCTCGGCGATGATCTCCATCAGGCATCCTCCAGGAATGTGGTGAGCTTCAGTTCCCCGCTTTTGCCCCGGAAGTCGAAGGTGAAGCTGGGCAGGTCGTGGGCGCTGAGGAGGTAGCGCGCCATCCGGAGGAGCTCCTCGACGGGCGTGCCGCGCGCGAAGAAGAACCGGAGCCGGTCAGCCCCTTTGAAGGTCTTGAAGAGCTGCTCTCTGATCTGGAGATACTGCTTCATCTCCTTTCCTTGGAGCTCCTTAATCGTGGCGAGCGCCGTCTTCCGGTAGCGCCGTTCGCTGAAGAAGTCCTGGTCGAACTTGGCGAAGCTGGTGCTGAGCCCGATCCGGAACCTGATCGGCAGGCCGCAGCTCTTGAAGATCGTCTCCTGTGTGGTGCAGAACCGTTCGATCTCCTCCTGGACGCTGCCGAGGAGATCGAGGACCGGGTACGCGGTCTGGGCCCAGTCGTAGTTCCAGAACCGGAGGTGGCACTTGCCGACCTTGAAGAACTCGTTCGCCGCCTCGGGGCCGAGCCCGGGAGCGAGAAGTCCTGGCTGCCGCCGACGCTGCTCTTCCACCTCGAAGAGGGCGTGGGCCGCGCGGAGCGCCATGTCGCGGAAGCCGTTGATCGTCCCTCTTCCTTCGAACCAGTGGTTGATGTCGATCGCCATGCTGGTCTGGCCGATGACGCAACAGTCCGCCTTCCCCCTGAACCTGTTTCGGTACCGTTCCCAGTCCTCAGGGGTGAGTGCATACGGCCCTGCGCGTCCGAAGAAGGCGGGCTGGGGGAAGAGGGCGTTGTTCTTCAGGGTGAGCTTCCGTTTCGCGTCGTGGAAGAGGGGAAGGAGCTCTTTGAAGAACTGCTCCTTCTTGGCCAGGCCGCGCGGCGTGACGGTGAAGACGAAGCTGAGGTGCGGTGGGAGCGTGGCGAGCCGTTCGCGGAGGAGCCGGAGGAGTGCCGCTTCCTGCTCGAGGGAGGAGAGGTTGATGAGAAGCGCCACCGCCACGTCGTAGTCGTGCGCGTCCATCGCGAGATAGTCGAGCAGCCGGATCGTGTCCTCGTAGGCGCCCACGCCGAGGAGGTGGTCGAACCGTTCCAGGGCGAGGCTATCGGCGACGCAGGGAAAGAGGTGCTGGAGCCGGCGCTGGAGCGCCGCGGCGTCGGGAAAGGAGAGGCAGTCGACGAGGAGCGCGTCGTGCTTCGTCAACCACGTCTCGGGCCGGTACTTCTTGATGAGCCCTTCCTGCTCATAGCCGTCGATGGGCGTCGTTACCTGCGCGTGCTTCGCGATGACGATCCGTCGATCCTTGCCATGCACGACGATCTGGCCGTCGTCGAGCCCGAGCCGGAAAAGCTTCTCGCCTTTGCCGCGGTACCCGTCATGGATGAGGAGTTTCTCGTCGACGAGCTTCGTGACGTGGTAGAGGAGCTTCCGGTGGAGCTTCGCCTTCTCGGCGTATCCTTTCCGGACGCTCCGTTTCTCGCCGCTCTGGAGATGCTGGTTGATCGCCGCGTACTCCTCCTTGAAGACGTTGTGGACCAGGTCGGTGGTGCTGAAGCTCCTCGCGGGTTCGCGGCGGAACGTTTCGAGGATCCCGTTCTCGATCCGGTGCATGGCGTGGGGCAGGGCTGAAGAGGTTATATAATTTGTCCTCAGAAGAGGGTGAAGCGAGCCGAAAAAAAGGGTTTGCTTCAGAAATAGTTCGGGCAGAGTTGAAAACGTAACGGACAGGGCTATTTATTCATATACTATTTATATATTGACGATGCTGCTTCAGGAAATCGCTGAACCGGTGAGTGAACATTTCGTCGCCAAGGTTTATTCGGAAGCGCCACCGGTCCTTCTCTATTCGCGCCGGAGAACCGGCGAGAACGGGGGCGTGGGATGGAGCTGAAAACGAAAGAACGGGTCCTGTTGAGCCATTTCCGGCGGAACGCGCGCGAATCCCTGACAACAATCAGCAAGGAGACGCGGGTGCCGGTCAGCACAATCTTCGACAAGCTCCGCCACTACGAGCAAAGCTTCATCCGGAAACACACCACAATCATCGACTTCGCGAAGCTCGGCTACATGACACGGGCCAACGTCCTGATCAAGGTGGCGGTGGAGCACCGCGACGTCCTGAAAGGATTCCTGGTGAAGCATGACAATGTCAACAGCCTCTTCAAGGTGAACAACGGCTACGACTACCTGACCGAACTCGTCTTCCAACACATAAAAGAGCTCGAGGACTTCCTTGAAACCCTCGAAACCAAGTACAAAGTGCTGGACAAGAACGTCTTCTACATCATCGAGGACATCTGCCGCGAGGAGTTCCTCGCCAAGCCCGACCTGGTCCGGTTCGAAGCGCCCCCCCGCGTGGCGTAGCGCTACCGCCGTTTCAGCAACTCCTCCACGTCGCGAAGCCCTTTTCCTCCGACGTGGTCGACGAGGCGGAGCAGCCCGCCGCTCCGCGGCACGACCCGGACGCGCGTCTCCCCCATCGTCTTCCCGGTCTTCGCCCGGATCGATGGGCTCTTCCTGATCGCGAGGACCTGGCTCGGATAGACGCTCCTGTGCCCAGTAACGAGGAAGGCGATGATGCAGGCGACCGCCGCGTACGGCGCGATGCCGGTGTCGAAGAGCTCGATGGCGAGGATACTCCCTGCCAAGGGCGTGTTCGTGGCACCTGCGAGGACGGCGACCAGGCCGATCGCGGCAAAGACGCCAGGATCAGCACCGAGGAGGGAGCCGATCACGCTCCCCGCCGTGGCGCCGATGAAGAGGAGCGGCGTGACGACGCCGCCCGCGCCGCCCATCGTCAGCGTGATGACGGTGAAGGCGATCTTGAGGAGGAACGCGTACCAGACGACCGAGGCGCCGGTTAGCGTCCCTTCGATCGTCGCGGTGCCGAGACCGAACGAGGCGGGTCCGAACGCCTCGCCGAGGACGAGGAGGAGGAGGGAGCCCGCCAACGCCGCGAGCCAGAGCGGCGTCCCGGCGACGAAGCGGCGGAGCCGGCGCTGGGCCTCGATGAAGAGGAACGCGATGAGGCCGAAGAGGATGCCCGCGACCAGCACCGAGAGGAGGAACGACTCGGAGAAGGCAGGAACGAACTCGACAGGGTGGAACCGATGGGTGGCGCCCAGCGCCTGCGCGACACCATACGCGGTGATGCCGGCGACGAAGCACGGGAGGAGGACGTCATAGAGCATCGTCCCGACAAAGAGGACTTCCATGCCGAAGACCGCGCCCGCGATGGGGGTGCCGAAGACGGCGGCGAACGCCGCGCTGATGCTGCAGATCGTCAGCTTCCGTCCATCCGCGGCGGTGAAGCGGAGGAGCTTCGCCAACGCGCTGCCGGCGGAGGCGCCAATATCCGCGGCGGGGGCCTCCCTGCCTGCGCTGCCCCCCGTCGCGATCGTGAGGATGCTGCCGAGGAACGCCTTCACCCCGGAGAATGGGGGGATCTCCTTGAAGGCATGGATCCGGCCAATCACCTTATCTGTCGTGTACGCGTCCGCTTTCGGCGCGAGCTGGAGGAGGAAGGCGGTGGCGACGAGGCCGAAGGGGAGGAGCCAGTACCGGCCGTCGACGACCGCAATGGACCATTCGAGCGCCCGGAGGAAGAGGACAGTGGTGAGACCGACGATGGCGCCGATCGCGGTGGCGATGAGGAACCATTTGGTGACGCTGACGAGGAGGACGCTCTCCTCGTCGAGCTCCTTCTTGATGCCAAGGGCGCGCGGCAGCCCGCGGATGTGACGCGAGACCTCGAGGAAGCCGTCGGCGGTCGCCCCCGCGGCCGCGCGAGAGACGCGGAGCGTCCCTCGCGCCACACCTTTGGTGAATCGCTTCGTGACGCGCAGATGCTCCTTCACATCGAAGAACGGCACCATCGCGACGCGGAAGAAAAGAGGTCGTTTAAATATGCTATGGCGCTCAATATGCTATGGCGCTCGGCGCGATATTCACCCCTGCAGCTTCATGATCGCGGCGGCGAGGTCTCCTTCCGCCTCCTCGAGCGCGGCGCGCGCCTCCTCCTCAGAGACGCCGGCCTGCTCCGCGACTGTCGCGACATCCTCATCGCTGATCAGGGGGGCGGAGTCGAGGCGCTCCTCCCGCTCCTCGCCGAGGACCTGCCACGTATTCTGCCCCATCATGTTCACCTTGGAGACCCGACACGGCTCGATGACGATCCGACGGGATTCGCAGATGATCTCGACGCGGAGCGCGTCGTCAATCTCCACCTGCTTAATCCCCATCTGCTTCATCATCTGCTGCATCTGCCGGGGGTTGACGCCGGGGAACATGTTCTTCCTCCGCTCAATTTCTCTCTTGAATATCCCTACTCGCAGCTATTCGCGTCCACTCAAGTCTAACCGTGCCCACGGGCCACTCCCATCATCTCGTGCCGTGAAGGTGCTGTGCGGCTCAGAGCGAGGCTCAGAAGAACCCTCTGCCGTAGAGCTGGAGCAGCAGCTCGAGGATGATGATGAGGAGTGCGAGCAGGATGACGTGCTGCGGCCGCAGCGTGATCTTCGTCTTCACCTCGTCCCAATACGTGGTGATGCCTGCGGTGCTGCTCGGCAGCCGGACCCTATTGTCACGCGACATGAAGATGAGAAACAAGGAGATTTTAAAAAGGTGATGATGAGACGGGGGGCCGGTAGGCCCGGTTCTGTCCCTCGCCACCATCGCTGATGGACCGAGGGCGTCGACATTCTACTGAGCGGCGCGAAGCCTTGCATCGGCGTGGACGCTCGTTTCAGCCACGGCAACGAGACGTCCGCGGTGAATGACCGTGTCACCACAGCCACCTCCGCTTCCTCCCCTTCGATGCCGGGTCCGTTTCTGTGGCGGAGCCGTCCCCTTTCGAGGCCCCACTCCCATGGGACGCCAGGAACCCGCGTTCCCTGATGATGCCGGGACCTTCCTCAGCGGCGAAGCCACCGACGGTCGACTCGACCCCCCGCGGAGAGGAAGAAACGAGAGCAAGTTTATAAATCCGACGCAAGGTTCTTATCCGGAAGAAGCACCCTGACCCGATGCGTAGAACGCTTGCGACGATACTCTTGACGACGACGCCAGCCTTCGCATTCCTGCCGACACGCCCCAGCTTCCTCTGGGAACGTCCGAGTGGCGACCCCACGAGGATTAAGCTGCGGCGATGCGTCTTCGATACAGCGCAAGTGATCGCAATCCTTCTCACAGAGGGTCAGGGCGAAGCTGTGCGCCCGCTCCGCGCACGACAAGGGATACGCGTGAGCAGCTGCCACTATGCGCGTCTCGTCGGTGAGGGCTACGAAGTCGGCGTCATCGGCGGCCTCGAGTGCCAGGAGTTGCCAGGATATGGGACGGGGAGCTGCCTCTATGTCTGGTACCGGAGCGGCAGAATAGGCTCATTGGACCTCTCAGCCATCATGAACCAGGATTCCGGTGAACTGATGCGGCTCGACTACAGACCCCCATCACCCGATCACCTCTCGGTCGGTCGACCGTTTCCGCACGGAGATGGAGACGGGGCTCGACCGTCTCGTGGCGAGCCTGATTGAGTGAGGGTCGCCTTCCAGACTGAACGATCAGGAGAGCTCCGGGAGTATCTTCAGGAAGAATTCCTTCTCTTTCCGGTGCGTCAACAGGCCGACGGCCTTCTCCCTCTCGCCCCAGCGCGCCTCAGGGTTGTCCAGATCCCGGGGACGAAGCGTCTCCTCATTCGTCGTGAAGAGGAAGAGCGTGATACGTTTCCGCTCCGTGAAATCGTCTGAACCATCGAGCGCCATCCTGTACCGGTCATAGGTGCCGAGCTCTTTGGGAAACTCGAGACACGTGAGGCCGGTCTCTTCGGCAATCTCCCTGCGCGCGGTCTCGAGGGGCGTCTCGCCGAGTTCTCGGCCTCCTTTTGGGAACGACCAACGAGTCCCGTGCTGACTCACGATGCAGACCAGGCCATGACATTTCAGGACGACGCCTCCCGCGCTTCGCGACAGGTTCGTTACAAATCCGTCGGAACCTATGCCATGCTTTAAATATCTCCCCCGCCTCTCCAAGACGATGCCGGACGAACCGTTCATGCTGGTCAGCCTCGCGGAGGCGAAGGCAAAGAAGTTGGCGCAGGTCCTGAACAACGAGACCTGCACAAAGATATTGAACCATCTTGCGAATGGGAAGGATGGCACCGAGACGGAGATCGCGAAGGCGTTGAAGCTGCCGCTGAGCACCGTCCATTACAACCTGAAGCAGCTCGTCGAGACAAAGCTCGTCATCGCCGACGAGTTCCATTACAGCGAGAAGGGCCGGGAGGTGAACCATTACCGGCTGGCGAACAAGTATATCATCATCGCGCCGCACGAGGAGCGAGAGCCGTTCCTGAGACGGCTCCGGGGATTCCTCCCGGCGGCGATCATCACCGCCGGCGCGGCGCTCGTCCTGAAGCTGCTCGGACTCTTCAACGAAACGGCACGGAGCGGCGCGGACCTTCCGATGCTATCAATTCCGTCTGATGCCGCGCCGGAGATGGCGACAGAGGCGGCGCGCGCCGCGCCCGAGATGACGCCGTTCGCCGATGGGGTGATCGCGAAGGAGGCGATGACCGACGGCGCGCTGAGAGCGATCCCTGAGGACGGGATTGAGGGTGCGATGGAGGCGACGAATGAGGCGGTGAACGAGACCTTCGCGTTGCTGACGCCGACGGCTCCTTTCCCGGTGCCCTCTGACGCCGTTGCGCACGCGATCGCATGGAACGAGGTGGCGCTCGCATTCCTCGTCGGAGGGCTCTTCGCGCTCCTGATGCTCGCGCTCACCCCGCATTTCCGACGACGAGTAACAGAGCAGGCAACACGACAAAGGAAAAATAATAGGAAAGAATTATAAAGAAAAAAACATTCACCTGCGAGGATGGCGAGGGCCTATTTCAGCATCGGCGAGGCGGAACGGCTGCTCCCCTCGCTGCTCCCCATCGTTCGGAAGACGCAGTTGCTCAAGGAACGGCTCGAGCGCTACGAGCACGTCCGGGTGCGCCGCTCCCTGATGACTGACGGTACGGCCGTCTATGATGTCGAAACGTATGATGCCGATCTCCAGTCGCTGAAGGAGTCGTTCTACGGTGCCGTGGAGGAGATCGAACGGACCGGCTGCGTCCTGCGGAACGTTGACCAGGGCGTCCTCCATTTCTACACCCGGTTCGAGGGGCGGGACGTCGTCCTCTGCTGGCAGCTCGGCGAGCGGCGTATCCGGCACTGGCATGAGGTCGATGAGGGATTCGCCGGCCGGAAGCAGATCGTCGACCTGAAGTAGAGGATTAGAGGATCCGGACCGCGCTCGGGCCAACGCGTCATCACTCGTCCTCTCTGCGCAATTGAGACAGGGAAACGTCGATAGATTTTTATGGTGAAGAGGAGGCGAGCCGCGGATGCGGACGTTACAGGAGGAGATGGCGCTCCGGAAGGAGCGTGACGCCGAGCTGCGCCGAGCGGTAAAGACCCCTGACGCGAAGGGGACGATGCGCTCCTCCCTTTTCGAGGGCGGCTTCTTCGGCGCGATGACCGGGCTGAGCCAGCCGTTTCTCATCCCGTTCGCGCTCCTCTTCGGCGCGGGCAACACCTTGGTCAGCCTCCTCGGCACCGTGCCGTCGCTGCTCGGCGGCCTGATCCAGCTCTGGGGGCCGCGGATCGTCGCGTTCTGTCGCGGCCGGAAACGATACCTCGTCATGGTCTTCGTCATCCAGGCAGGGGCGTGGCTCCTCCTCCCGTTCGTCTCGCTCGTCCCCGATCCGGGAGCGCGCCTCCTCCTCTGCGTCCTCCTCGCCGTCGTCGCGGCATCGCTCACGCACAACACGAGCGCCGCATGGATGAGCTACATGGGGGACGTCGTCAAGGTGAAGGAACGCGCCCGGTTCTTCGGCAAGCGGAACGGGATCATCGCGCTCACCACCTTCCTCGCCACCCTCCTCGGCGGCCTGCTCCTCTCCCTGCTGGAGAGCGGCATCGCTATCGCGTTCGGGCTCCTCTTCCTCCTCGCAGCGACGGCGCGGCTGGGGAGCGCATGGTTCATGGGCCGCGGCGTCGAGAAGGGGTTCACGCCGCCGGCATCGACATTCTCCTTCACTACGTTCCTCCGCCGTGCGCCACGGACCGATTTCGGCCGCTACGTCCGGTTGACAAGCCTTTTCCGGGCCAGCGCAGGAATCGCTGCGCCGTTCATCGTCGTCTACCAGCTGAAAGTGCTCGGGCTCGGCTACGTCGCGTTCACCACGCTCCAGGCGGCGAGCGTCGTGGGGAGCGTCATCGCGATGCGTGCCTGGGGTCCGCTCGCGGACCGGTTCGGTAACAAACGCGTCATCGTCTGGAGCTGTTTCCTCACCACCCTGGTGCCGTTGCTCTACCTCACGACGCGGAGCGTCCCGCTCCTCGTCGGGGTCGAGGTGCTGAGCGGCTTCGTCTGGGCGGGCTACACCCTCGGGACGAGCGGCTATGCCTTAGAAGCGGCGTCGCCGAAGAGCCGCCAGTTCGTCCTCGGCTACGCGAGCCTCGTCACGAACGCGACGCTCCTCCTCGCCGGCCTCCTCGGGAGCTGGCTCCTCTCCCTCTCCGACGGCGTCGCCGCTTTCGTCCTCCTCTTCGCGGTCAGCGGAGCGCTCCGCTTCCTCCTCGCGGTCGTCATGGCGCTCCGTCTCGCCGAGCTGCGTCACGTCGAGCTCGTCCCGAACCGCAGGGGACTCGTCACGTCGTTGGCGAGCCTCCTCCCGCAGCAGGGGCTTGTCTACGCGGCGATGGAGCACCGCCCCGAGGAGTTCATGACAACGCCAAAAGAGGCGGTGGCGGAGTCGTTACGGCGGCGGCGCGCGCAGCACATGCTCGAAGAGCTAGGGGAGAAAGAGGATTTCTTCGACGGGATGAGCCTCCGGGAACGGGAGCTCTACACGAAGCGGTTCGTGGAACGCGGCAAGCGATGAAGACTCTGAGAACCATCCCTGCGAACGGGTGCGATCTCCGTCTCTTCCGGCGTCTCACGCGCCGCAGAGGTTCACGCGCCGCAGAGGTTCACGCGCCGCAGAGGT
>JBBIPM010000006.1:13050-25459 GCA_037442865.1 Candidatus Woesearchaeota archaeon | reverse complement strand
AATTATTATATAAGCAATATTTCACGGTACAGAAGAAAGAAGAAAGAAAAAAGAAGAAAGAAAAAAGAAGAAAGAAAAAAGAAAAAAGAAGAAAGAAGAAACGGAGCGAGGAGAAGAGAGAAGAACGGGAGTGAGGCGGCTCCTAGATCGCCTTCTCATTCAGGAGCTGCTGGCTCACCGCCTCGCCGATGCCCAACACATTCTTCCGCGCCTGAAGATCCTTGAACTTCAGGTCGAGGCTATGATACACCTTCCCGGAGGCGAAGGTGCGAAGCAGCGGGACACCCTTCGCAACGATGCTCGTCAGGTACTGGTCCACCATCTCAACGGTGAGACCGAGCCGGCGCGCCACTTCGACGCTCGTCACCGGATCCTCGCGCGTATAGAGGACCAGGAAGACCTCCTGCTCCCGGTGCGTCAACGTGATGGCAGGTACCTGCTCCGAGGAGATCGAGAACTGGAGCGCATCCAGGCGTTCGGCCATCTTGTCGAGCTTCGCGTCCAGCTCGGCGAGATACTCGTAGCACGCCTGGATCTCATTTGTGTTCTGGTTGATCGCGTCGAGATGCTGGTTCATCTCCTCCTTGACGCGGCCGAACGCCTCCTTGACGCCGGCGTTCATGCGCCGCAACGACTCAGAGAGCTGAGCATCATACGCAGGAATAATCACCACCCCGACAACTGCCAGGCGTGAAGAGAACCCATTTTTAAAGATTCTTATCCGGAAAAGATGGATGTTCCACATAGAGAAAAGAAAAAGGAAAGACGAGAACGGCAAGAACGAGAAAGAAGCGCGACGATGTCACCTCAGAAACGGAAAAAAGGGAAAAGCTATAAGCCACCTATACCGACGAGAAGCCATGATCGCGAAGCAGAGCCTCGCCGTGGCGCTCTCACGGCTCGAGACCTTCACGAACCCGGACGTCAGGCTCGAGCAGTACGCGACCGAGTCGGAGCTTGCCGCCGAGCTCCTCTGGGAGGCGAGGATTGCTGGCCACCTCGCCGGGAAGGTGCTCGACCTCGGCGCAGGCACCGGGATCCTCACCATCGGCGCTGCGCTCCTCGGCGCGAAAGAGGTCGTCGCCGTCGAGAAAGACCCGGCAGCAATAGCGATCCTCACGAGGAACGCGGAGCGGTACGAAGGGACAGAGCAAGTCAGGATCGTCGAAGGCGACATCACAGCGCATAGGGAGCCCGCGGAGACCGTCATCATGAACCCGCCCTTCGGGACGAAGGAGAAGCACGCGGACCGCGTCTTCCTCGGACGCGCGACGGCGCTGGCCCCCATCATCTACACGATCCACAAGACGACGACGGAAGGGTTCGTCCGCGCCTTTGCCGAGGACGCCGGCTACACAATCACCTGGGAGCGACGCAGAGAATTCCCGCTCGCGAAGAGCATGGCGCACCACACCCGGGAACGGAGACGGATCGCGGTGACGCTCTTCCGGCTCGTCAAACGATGAGTCAGATGCCGAAAAGGCGGGCGATAACGAGGTTCGTCGTGATGTTGATCATCATGAACATCGCGTAGCCGACGCCGAAATAGCCGAAGAGGAGCGCGAAGACGACGCCGACGAGATGATAGAGGACGATCAGCGCCAACGCGTTCGGCACGATGAGGGAGAGAAAGCCGATCGCTATCGTGAACGGTAGGGTGAGCCAGAGGAAGCGGAGTTCGCGGAGCTTGAAAAGACTGTACGAGAGCGTCAGCACCAGGGACGCGAAGAGGATATTCTCCCCGCGCGCGGCGAGGAAGATGATCCCCGCGGGGGCGATGTCGAAGCCGCTGAACCGGAAGAGCCTGTTGCCGATGAAGGAGATGCCGGCGTTGAGCAGGCCGAGCGCCAGGGTGAGGAGCATACCGCCGGGAGCTGCAGACGGTTTTAAACATTTCCGGGAAGCGATCCGCGACGGCTTGAACCGGACTCGAGAAGAGCCCTCGCCTCTTGTTCGATGAGGAGTGCAGCGAGCCGCCGTTCAACCTGCGCACGATGCTGCAGGGCGCGCTTTTCCTCCTTCTTCGCAGCGACCTCCTCGATACCTGATCGGAGCATCTCCTCAGTGAGGAGCAGACCATCATCGAGAGCCCGACGAAGATCGATGCCGCGGAAACGACGATGCCCGGCGGCGGCGGCATCGACGAAATGGTCATAGATCGTCTGCGCCGCGTTCCTGATATCGCGCCCGTTCAGGCCACGGCGATGGATGAGCGCGCCCATCTCGTCAAGGGAGGGGCACGAGAGATACTCCGACCGGATCGCCTTCCTCAGCTTCAACGAGAGGATCGCCGCGCACTCCGCCGCGTCGCGCGGACCGGGAACGTAGATGGCGCGTTGCGAGAGACGCTGATCGAGAGCGTCATTGATATCGAGGGGATTGTTCGACGTGGTGATCAGGATGTAATTCCCCTTGTCCGATGCGACGAGCCCTTCGAGCCGTCGGAGGAGCGTCTCGAGGACCGCCCGCTCTTCAGTGCTGCTATCAGCGCCCGAGTTGCCCATGAAGATCTTGTCGACGTCATCGATGACGAGGAAATATGCGCTCTCGCCCTTCGCGATCATGTCGAAGACCTTCTCCACCTGCTTTGCGCTCTCGCCATAGTATTTCGTCTTGATCGAGTTACTCATCTGGATGAGTTCGAACGGCACTGCCATCTCAGGCCCTATCTCGCGTTGCGCCCACGCGTAGACGGACCTGATGGTTGAGGTCTTCCCGGTCCCGGGCGGACCGAAGAGATTGATGGTCCTCGGCTGCTCGACGAGATCCTCCAGCCGGACGCCGTCCCGGCAATACTCTCCGAGCCAATTCGCGGCCCGCTCGAGAGCACGCTTCGCCTCCTCGTTCCCCACTATCTCCTCTTCGACGACGACTTCGAGCCGCTGGACGAATGGCCGGCGACCGAACGCAGCATAACGCTTCCCGCCGACCTCGACCTCGTACCCGGAGCAAAGATTGCGAAGCTCATTGTACGTCTCTCCCTCAGCACCGTTCATCGCCGCCGCTGCGAAGCTCGATAGGAGACGGGTCGAGGAATCCCCGTCCCTGTGGAGCTCTCCGAGGTATTCCTTGAACGCCTTGCTGAAGAGATCGGCATTCCTCAGGCTCGGACGGTACGGGCGCTCGAAATCGATCGGTGCGGCCCGCGCCGAGAGAGTGAGATCGATCCCTCGCTCCTCCGCGACAGCAGCAGTTGCGATGCTGACGGCATACATGTCGAGGAACGCTTTCCCCTCCGCGGAGCTGAACGAACCGTTCAGCCTCTCCACGATCACGCGCCTCACGGCATGATATGTCCCGAAGAAGTCCGACAGGACAGCCAATTCTTTCGAGGCGATATTGAGGGCGAGGCCGTGGTTCAGCTCATACTGAATCGTTCCCAGCGCCTGCTTCCGCCGCTCGTCCAGCAGAGACGAAGGGACCGGTATGACCGAAGACGATGCCATGAAACACCCCTGCGTTGCTGCGTCAACAAAAAAAGTGTTTACCGGACAGGCTGGATGTACTGGTCGATCTTGTCGACGAAATCAAGCGCGTCCTGCTCCCGCGCAGTCTGGAGTTCCGCCCGGTAATGCGTCTTCGCCTTCCGTTCCAGCGCGGTGACAGGATCATCCGCGTCGGGGACGAGCGGCGACGGGAACATCGGACCGCTATAGAGCGCTCCGAGCGCGTTCTTCAGCTCGCTCGTCTTTCGACGCAGATCCACGAAGACACGGACGACCGTCGCTATCTGTGAGGGATTGATCCGCGAGATGCCTCCTTTCAAGCAGAGGTCCAGGTCGTCCTTCGTGATCCGGGCCTCGAGCGCGAGGTTCTCGAAATCGCTCCTGGCTCCGGCGTAGTGCTCCTGCCAGTAGATCTCGTTCTCGCTCTCGCGCTTGATACGGATGATGTTCGCGGTCGCCTCATCCTTGACGCCCCTATACAGCTGGAGTTGGTCTTCCAAGCGGTCACGGGTCGCCAAGAGCTCTTCGACCGAGCCGTCGGCTTCGCTGAGCCCCTCGATCCGCGACGTGAGGTTGCTGATGTCGGCCGTGAGATCAGCGATACGCTCCCGCGCCATCCTAATCGAAGAGCCTTCCTGCTTCGCTTGGCGACGGAAACTGTAGAGCTTCTTCACCGATTCTCGGTCGAGCGCGATGATCGATGCCGCCTGCTCCTCCGCCGTCTGCAGCATCGTTTGCGCCTGCTTCAGGATGAACGTCGTGTGGCGCTCCTTCATCGTTCCGCGCAAGGACCTGATATAGTCGGCCGCGTGCGTGTCGCCGACGATCCAACCGAAGTATTTATCGATGAGCCGCTTCCGCTCGTAGAGCGTCCGTTCCTCCTGGTGAAGATACGCAGTCGGTTCTTCCGGATCGAGCAGCGCATCATATGCCCCGTGCTTCTTCTCGATCGCGGAGCGGAACTCCTCAAGCCGCAGGAGGACATCCGCTTCCGTCACCCTGACCCTTTCGCTGGCTATCTTCTCGTAGAGATGCGGGTCCTTCATCATCTGGAGAAACACCTTCTCCTGCTCCTCTTCCGGCTGCGTGCCGAAGAGTGGATGGCGCCGGAGAGCCGCACGAGCGGCATCCTGGTTGCGCACTATCCGCTGTCCTGTTCTCACTTTCTCTTCAAGCTTCTCGCCCATGTCAGATCCGTCCGTTCTTCCATCCACAACAGCCATCGTTCCATCCTCCATGTATTCTCTTAATCCCTGCTCATTCATCAATGATTCCGCGTCATCCCACTCTGACGAACGTCGACGGCAGTCCGCCGCCCGCGAGGAGCTGTCTCGCCACGAGGAATGGGCGTGCCAACGCGGTCCGCGCCCAGAGGGGGAGCGTCGCGCGCGCGTCGTACCCGACGACATAGAGCGGCAGTCCCGCGGCAGCCGCGTAATCGAAGGATTGCGGCTCGTAGCCATTGTTCGTCACCATCAAGCCCCTCCTTGTCGTGATCCCGCAGATCTCAAGGTCCTTGAGGAACTTCGCCACGTCTTCGCCTGTTGCGCGTCCTTGCCGTTTATGCTTGCTCTCCACGTAACGCCTCCCGGGAAGGCGCGCGTCGTAATACGTGATGTCGAACGGCACGTAGGGCCGGCCGGTGACGCGCCACCGCGCCTTCATCACCTTCTCCTCGAGCCGGACCTCGAGAAAGCCCGCTTCGCTGAGAAGCCTCGCGACGCGCCGGACGTAGAGTTGGTGAGGGGGAAGAGCAACCATGATATCGCTCTCGTCATCGCTTGACAGGATGAGGAGCGTACGTCGATCCGCCGAGGAACGCGTACCCTTTCCTGAGCGTCCGGACTGCCCAACGCGCAGGTTTGGCGAGGTAGCCCGCCTTGCCGCCGTTGTCGACGATCAGCTCCATCAGGTTCTCGGGCACCGCCACCTCGAGGGTTGTTCCATCGGGCGTCCGGCGCTGGAGGTAGACCTCCCGTTCCTCGGACCGGTTGAGCCGCCAGTCGAACTGGTACTGGTTCGGAACGTCCAGGAATCCTTTGGCAGTCGGCCGCGCCGCGATCCGTTCGAGCCGAGTCAGCTCCTCGTCGGTCCCGGGCATCACGGCGCGCTTCGCTTCATAGCTCCTCCCCGCGAGAAATCCGCCGCCTGCGATGACCGTGCCGAGGGTCACCACCCCTATCATCCGTCTGATGTTCGCCATCCTTTGCACCTCACGATAATCGTGACATGGTCGTGTAACGTCACCTTAAAGTGGCTTCCTGCATTTTTTTCGCAAACGATACGAGAAAAACAGGCTCTTTCCGGACAAGATGGAGAATCGCCGGCGATTGCGGAGAAGAAGAGAAGATCAAACCCTAGTCAGCAAGGCGTGTCAACGTCACGAGCGTCGCGCTCCGCGGAGAGACCCTGACGATGACGCGGTCACCGTCACGGAGTTCGGCGACGCGCGCATTGTCGGCGGAGACGACACCGGGACCGCGGACGATCGTCACGTGGAACGAGAACGAAGCCCGCAACGGAGCGGAGCCGACGCGTTGCACGACGTTGTTGAACGCGAAACGGAAGCCGCGCGCGAACGAGGCACGGGTGATGCTCCGATAGTAGGCGGCGCTGCCGAACGGCGTTGCGACGACGACGCCGTCACCGATGAACGGCCCGGAAATGGTTTTACCGTCAACGACGAGCAGGAATCGGAGGGCGCGCTCCACCTCCCGGTTCCGGAGCGACACCTCGTTCAGCGCCTCACCCCGGCCGAGGAGACGCGAGCCCCGACGCGCCTCGACGAGGAGCTTCGGCAACCGCCGCGAACGGTACGAGCCGCGACGGAGCGCGTCAAGCGCGTGCTCCACGGCGTGATCATGGCACTTCTGGCACGTCCGGCTGTTCCGCAACGCGACCTTCGGGACACAGGGATACCGCCGCTCCGCATGCAGCAAGGTGCCATCGCCGCCATAGGTCAGGACGATGTCAGGCCGTCGTTCGTCGTAGACGAGCCCATACGACGTCGCTTCTCGACGGCAGAGGCGCCGCGCATCCGGACTCTTCGAGACGATCGCCACCCGCATAGAAAGGGAAGTGGCGCCAGAGGTTAAAAAGGTGGCGTTCCGGTCAGCGAACGATGCGATGAGAAGAGAAGCCCATGCTCGGCTTGCCACGCCAAGTACGCGCCGAGGAAATCAAGTCGAGGAGCATCAGTGAGGGGAGCGAGATCGGCGCGAGCGAGAACCGAACGAGTGGATGCGGTCATATAACCGCGAGCCACCGCTGAGTGCGCTGTCGCGCCGACGCAGACCGGGGTCGCCCCCATGAGGAAGAGGTGCTCCACGCCCCATGACTCGAGCGCCTCGTCGAGACCCTCATGGACGAACGCATCAGCATCACGCTTCACGAAGCGCGCAGTTCCGGGAATCCTGTTGCAGAGCGAACGGAGCGAGGACAACGTCTCCCCCCGCCGAGATATTCGATGACCGCCACCAGGATGTCATACCGCGAGCAGAATGCGAGAACCTCCTGTTGGCTCCCGATCACCAGCCCATAGTCCAAGAGTCCGAGATACGGCGCGTACCCCTCTTGCATGTCGATCAGCAGAACCGCACTTCTCTTGTCAAAAACTGGTACTGCTCCGGCGTGACCGAGATGTGGCGGAGAGGAGCGGCAGACGCGAAAGAGAGGATGACGCTGAGGAGCAAGGAGCGGCAAGAGGCCATGGACGCCGACGCCCGGATTTGAACCGGGAATTCCGTGAGGAACCGGTTCGCTCGAAAACCAAGGTTTTCGACGACCCAAAAACCCTCGTTTTTTCGATTCGAGACCGGCGCAATACCGAGTTATGCGACGTCGGCACGAGTTTCACGAGTGACGACGACGCGACGGGAACGACAGTGACCGTATGCGACGTCGGCAACAGGATTATTGAATGGACAACTCCAGATATTTTTATAAAGTTAACCGCTCAGGAAATTGGGAGCTATGACTGATCAGTGACTGAGGTGGGATGATGAGAACGCTCTTGACGATACTCGTTTTGGGGCTCCTCCTCGGAGGATGCACGAGCTAGAAGAAGATTGACACTGCGGTGGATGACGCGACGCTCACCCTCAAAAGCGAGGTGGCGCGGCTCGAAGAGCGGGTGCGGACCCTCTCTGAAGAGCGAGACCGGCTTGCGACGCAGGCCATCGACCTCTCGACGAGCGCAGAGGCGGCGACCGGACAGTTGACCGGAGTCCAAACGACGATCCAGCAGCAAAAGAGCGCACTCACGAGCTACGCGAACGAGCTCCTCCCGTGCGAGGAGGAAGAGGCCCGGCTCTCCTCCCGCGAGGCGAATCTGACGAAGAAGGTAGATATCCTTGAGAAGTGGACGGCCGCCTGCGAGGATGCGTTCGGAGAGCTGGGGTGAGGCGACTAAGGCCGTAGCTGCGAGAAGAAGCATGCGGATGGGGGGATTCGAGCCCCCGACCTCCAGATTTCTGCGCCGTGACCGGTCATCGCCTCGCGGCTCCCCACTCACTTGCTTATGAGTCTGGCGCTATAACCAGGCTAAGCTACATCCGCGTACATCGGCCCCGGCCTTGCCGGGACACCTCCGACGAGAGAAAGGGGCATTTTTTAAAGGTTTAGGTTCTCTATCTTCTTCCTCGTCGCTTCCAGCTCCTCCGGCGTGACGACCTTGTGCGGCCAGCTGGTGAGCCCGTCATCGGCGAAACGCGGAATCAGATGGGTATGCTGATGGAAGATGATCTGCCCGGCCGCGGCGCCGTTGTTCATCCCAAGGTTGAAGCCGTCCGCCTTCACCGCGGCGACGATCCTCCGCGCCATCTCCTGGACGAAGGAGAAATACTTCTTGTCCAGCTCGGCCGGGAACTCCATGAGATCCGTGAAGTGGCGTTTCGGCACGATCAACGCGTGGCCATTAGTGATCGGCTTGATGTCGAGGAAGCAGAGGAACTCATCATTCTCCCCGATCCGCTCACACGGGATCTCACCCCTGACAATCCTGCAGAAGATGCAGTCATCCATGACTATCACCGAACCGGAAGAAAGAAGAGCTCATTTAATATAATTCTCTTTCCGCTTGAACATCACGTTGGTGGCTCGTGATGATCATAGTTTGCTTTCAGAACGAGAAGAAGAACACCGATGATGAGCGAATACCTGTTTGCGATCATGAGCGCCAGGAGAGGATGAGAACACCATAAATACGCCACACGAGGCAGTTCGACAGATATAATATCACGGAGAAGAGGGAGAGATCCTCGACCTTCTTCGAGCGGAACGACGTAACGAGTTGCGGAAGCAGCAACGTCATACCGATGGCAGTCGCAGTATAACCGACAACATCGGCAAGAAGAACCATATGGACGCTGCGGGAGTCGAACCCGCGGCCTCACGCTCTTCCGACACTCTCGACAAAAGCCGGGGCTCCGGGCGTGAGTGCGTGCGAAGCGTGCGCTCTACCAGCTGAGCTAAGCGCCCGTTCCCCGCCGCGAACAACCGGCGCTTTAAAAAGGTATCTCCTCTGTCGAGGAACAATTTTTTAAAGCGAGCGAAGACCTGTGGAAGCATGGCCCGGACGCCGGAACAGCATGCGCGTCTCCTCGCCCTTCAGAACGCGGCGAAGTTCAAAGGGACCGCGAACCCGAAGGCACTCACCAACGCCATGGTCTCCGCGTTCCCGGACTACAAGGCGAAGATGTCGGATTTGGCGACACTCCTCGAAACAGTGACTGCGGACGTGAACGCGCTCCTGCCCGAGGCCCAGAAGGAGGAGCTCCTCAAGCTCGACCCCACCCATTTCGAGAAGCAGCAGGACGCGAAACAGCAACGGAAGGAGGAGCGGAAGGAGCTCCCGCCGCTCAAGAACGCGGTGCACGGCAAGGTCGTCACGCGGATTCCGCCGGAGCCGAGCAAATACAACCACCTCGGGCATGCGCTCAGCTTCCTGATCAACTACCTCTACGCCCAGAAGTACGACGGCAAGGTGATCCTCCGGTTCGAGGACACGAACCCTGAGAAGGGGAAGCAGGAGTACGTCGACGCGATGCGGGCCGACGTTCTCGAGTATCTCGACATCAAGCCGGACAGGGAGCTCTTCGTCAGCGACGACATGGCCCGGTTCTACGCGGCGGCGGAGACCCTCATCCGGTCGGGGCACGCCTTTGTCTGCAGCTGCTCCTCTGAGGAGATGAGCGCGCAACGGAGAGCGATGACAGGATGCGGCCATCGGAACCGGAGTATCGAGGAGAACGGGGAGCTTTGGGAGGAGCTGAAAGCGGGGAAGCGCGACTGCGATGTGCTCCGCCTGAAGGCGGACATGAGCCATAAGAATGCGGTGATGCGCGATCCGGTGCTGATGCGCTGCATCGCCGCCCCCCACTACCGCCACGGCACCGCCTACACCGTCTGGCCGATGTATGATTTTGAGAACGCCCTCGAGGACAGTTGGTGCGGCGTCACTCACATCCTCAGGTCCAATGAGTTCGAGACGCGGATCGAGCTCCAGGAGCATATCAAGGGACTTCTCGGGCTCCCGAAACAGGAAGTGATACAATACGGGAGGTTCAACATCACTGGCGCCACGACCCAAGGGAGGGAGATTCGGCAGCTGATCGAGGACGGAAAAGTAATCGGCTGGGACGACCCGCGGCTCATCACGCTTCGAGCATTGAAACGGAGAGGCATCGTCAAGGAAGCGTACTACGAGCTCGCGAAGGTCTGCGGCATCTCCAAAACCCGGACGAACCTCGACTTCAGCGTCCTCGCAGCAATCAACCGGCAGATCCTCGACGAGAACGCGGATCGGTACAGCTTCGTCCACGATCCGGTGAAGATCACGGTGGAAGGGATGCCGCCGTCGCTGAAAGAGGTCGAGCTGAAGCTCCACCCGCACAAGCGGCGCGGCGGCAGGAAGCTCCGGCTCAGCAGCGCGTTCAGTCTCGCGAAAGAGGACTATGATAAGGTGAAGGATGGACGGGTGTTCCGGCTCATCGATACGTGCAACCTCCGCTACGACGCGAAGACCGAGACCTTCACATTCCACTCCGAGAGCATCGAGGAGTACCGGAAGGTGCCGGAACAGGGACGGTACGGGTTGGTCCACTACCTCCCTAACGTGGCGGGGCAGCCACTGCTCAGGGCGCGCGTCTTCCAGCCGGACGCGACCTATCACGAAGGACTCCTCGAGCCGACCGCGTCATCGCTCGCTCCTGGCGCAATCGTTCAGCTGGAGCGCTACGCGTTCTGCCGCCTCGACGCCATCGAGAAGGATGGCGTCCGCATCTTCTGGTTCACGCACAAGTGAGCGAACGGTTCTTCGGCGAATACCGAGCCACTCGCGACGTATCGCCATCGGCCTCCCCGTACGGGAAAACCATCATCGCGGCAACGCACACGAGAACATAGGACTCATTCGCCGCAAAGCCCGCCCGAACACAAACTATTTAAACCGGACTCGGGGGTTCTGGAGCAGCACATGCAAGGTATGAGGTGAAAATAATGCTGGTCGTCAAAGCGAAGATTAAGGATTACGCCACCGGGTACAACGTCGCGAGCGACTTCTCCGAGGCGCTCAACGAGAAGGTTGCGCAGTTGATCAAGGACGCGGTGAAGCGTGCCGACGCCAATGGACGAAGGACTGTGATGGCAAAGGACCTGTAATAGCGCTTTTGATAAATGATGGCACTTATGCCACCTTGGTGAGGCACGAGAAGAGAGTAGCTGATGGCGTCAAGAATCGGTTGCGTCTTACGAAGCCACGAGACAGTCTCTCGCCGCACCAAAAGTAGGGAGATTAAAGAGTTCCAGAATAACGTGCCTCTTTCTCATTCAGCTTCGCGGTTATCTGCGCGAAGAGCTCGTCAAAGCGAGCGCCGACCCCGTCCGAGAACCCTTCGGTCCGTTTCAACGCAGCATAGATAGTCTCGAGCTCCTCGAGATCCCGCCTGAGGAGCGTCAGCTCCCGGATCCGGGCATTCGTCGATAGAACTTCGTTGCCCGTCTCGCATCGGGAACCATGATGACCGGCCTGATGCGGAGAATGCTGGTTCGCAGGCAGCGAGTCGATCGTCGCCGCTATCCGCTCTTCGAACGCTGCCACCGCGCCTCTCCGCGGACGTGTCCGCCGGTGGCTGACGCTATCGAGGAGCTTGTGGAGCTTCGCGCTGAGCGCCAGCGTGGCGTAGGCGTGACGCGCGACCGTCGTCACGTTCTCACCGCGGAGGAGGCGGGATCTCCGCCAGATTGATGGGAGGGAGTTTCCGGGCGCCGGGAGACCTCATCCCGGGAGAGATATCGAGGAACGGGTTCTCGCCGCTCGACGAGAGGCCTTTCGAGGAGGAGAAACCGTCGCCGGGGACGCCGGCGGAACCTGGGGAAGGGCTGGGAGAAGGACCGGACGGGAAGCCAGGAGCCCCCATCGGTGTGGGGATCGCCCCCCAGTCGTGCAACGCCTCGTTCGACGATAGAGGAGTCGAGGAAGGGTTCTGCAAGGGGGTAGGAGGGGAAAGTGAACCCTTCATCTCCTTCAGCTCCTTCAACAGGTCGGCGATAATGATAATCCCTCTGGCGAGCTTCTCGTTCTGATCCAAGACCTTGTTGAGCCGCTCGGTGTTGGCACCAGCCCGATAGTCCCGGACAATCTCGTCGTTCGCGGTCTCGAAGATGGCGATGAGCTTGACCAGGTTCTTGTTCAGCGCATCCATGGAGGAGAGCAGGTCCTTGCTGCTCTGCGTGTCGCCGAACGGGTTCCGCTTGATCTTCTCGACCTCGTGACGGAGAAGCTCGAGCCGGTCATGCGGAACCAGCTCATACTCGCCAGGATTCTGATTGCTCGGCTGCTGCGCGGCCATGACACCACCTCTCTTCTCGTGGTCAGAAGCGGAGGAGTTTAAAAGGTTTTCGCGGGAGGAGGGAGAGAGAAGAGAATAAAAGGGAGAGAGAAGAGAATAAAAGGGAGAGAGAAG
>JBBIPM010000006.1:0-12950 GCA_037442865.1 Candidatus Woesearchaeota archaeon | reverse complement strand
AGGGAGAGAGAAGAGAATAAAAGGGAGAGAGAAGAGAATAAAAGGGAGAGAGAAGAGAATAAAAGGGAGAGAGAAGAGAATAAAAGGGAGAGAGAAGGAAGAAAGAGGGAGGTGGAGCAGAGCGGAAGGGATGAGCAGGAGAGTGGAAAGAGAGTAGAAAGAGGGGGGAAGAGAGAAGCGCGGAGAGAACGTCAGAAGAGGAGGACCTTCATAGAATGTCAGGACGTCTCACGCCTCATCGGGGAGGGAGGATCGTGACGAAGCCGTTCGCTTCTCCGCGCTGATGACGTCGTCGATCCGGAGGATGAGCACCGCGACTTCCGCGGCCGAGGAGACGGCCTGCGTCTTGATCTTGAGCGGCTCGACGATGCCGCGCTTCCAGGCATCGAGCCGCTTCCCGGTGAAGACATCAATCCCCGCCCAGGTCTCACCCTTGTCATGCGCGGCCTTCAGCTCAGTCAGCGTATCGATGGGGTCGAGCCCTGCGTTCTCCGCCAAGGTACGGGGGATCGTCTCCATGGCGTCGGCGAATGCCTGGACCGCGAGCTGCTCGCGGCCGGAGAGGGTGTGCGCATACTTCCGGAGCCGCTTTGCCAACTCCATCTCCGGGGCGCCCGCGCCGCCGACGACCTTGCCGCTCGTGAGCGCAGCAGCCACGACGCCGATCGCGTCCTCGAGCGCGCGCTGCACCTCCGCAATGACATGATCGGTCGAGCCGCGGGCGAGGATGGTGAGCGCGCGGGGATGCCGACACTCCCGGACATACACCATCGTCTCCTCGCCGACCTTCGCCTCCTCGACGATTCCCGCCTCGCCGAGATCCTTCCGTGAGAGGTCGTCGAGACTGCTCACAATCCGGGCGCCGGTCGCCTTTGCGAGCCGTTCCATGTCGCTCTTCTTGACGCGACGGAACGCAAGGATGCCCGCCTTGGCGAGGCTATACTGCGCCACGTCGTCAATCCCTTTCTGGCACGCCACGACGGTGGCGCCGGATCCGATCACCTTCTCCGCCATGCGGCGGAGCATCGCCTCCTCCATGTCGAGGAACGCCTGGAGCTTCTCTGGATCCGTGATGCTGATCTTCGCGTCCGTCTCCATGTTCCTGATCTCGAGAGCCGTGTCGAGGAGAAGGATACGGGCGCCCTTCACGAGGCGCGGCATGTTCGGATGGACCCGTTCCTTCTCTAGGACGAGGCCGTCGATGAGTTCGGTCCGCTCCACGCCGTCCCCGGCCTTCTTCTCGATCTTGATCGCGTCAATCTCGACGCGGTAGTGTGCTCCGTCCCGCTCCGCCACGGCAAGAAGCGCGTCGACGACGAGCTTGGCGAGGTGCTCCTTCGCCACCTCAGCGCCCTTCCCTGTCATTGCGGTCATCGCCACCTTGGCGAGGACCCCGCGGTCCTCCGGCTTCACCGTCACGGCGAGGACGTCGAGCTCCGCGAGGGCCCGCTCAGCGGCGAGCCGGTACCCTTTCGCAATCACCGTCGGGTGGATCTCCTCGTCGAGGAGCGTCTCGGCGCGTTTCAGGAGCTCGCCGGCGAGGACGACGGCCGTGGTGGTGCCGTCCCCCACCTCATGCTCCTGCGTCTTGGCGATCTCAACGATCATCTTCCCTGTTGGATGCTCGATGTTCATCTCGCGGAGGATGGTGACGCCGTCGTTCGTCACGATGACGTCACCGAGGGAGTCGACGATCATCTTGTCCATCCCCTTAGGGCCGAGGGTCGTCCGGACCATCTCCGCCACCAGCTTGGCCGCCTGGATGTTCATCCGCTGGGCCTCCCGGCCCTTGGTGCGCTTCGCGTCGTTGGAGAGGATGAAGATCGGCTGGACGTTCGGATCGGACATAGTACCACCCTGTCGACCCTCGCTCGGAGGGCTCTCTCGGCGAGAACGGCGGGCTCTATTTAAAGTTGGCGGCGAACGGTGGCAAGCTTTATTAACCCCTGGTCGGGGCGATTCCGCATGGCAATCGTCACGATCACCGGCACGCCCGGCTCGGGGAAGAGCACGCTGGCGAAGCTCCTCGCGAGACGGCTGGGGTACGGCCATTATTCTATCGGCGACCTGCAGCGGAAGCTCGCCGTGCAGCACGGCATGACGCTGCAGGAATTGCTGGACAAGAACGCAAAGCAGGAGTTCACCGACAAGCAGGTCGACGGCTATCAGACGGAGCTGGGCAAGAGCGAGGATGGCTTCGTCATCGATTCCCGACTCGGCTTCCATTTCATCCCGCACAGCATCAAGCTCTTCGTCGACGCGGATGAGTTGACGCGCGCCAAGCGCCTGACCCAACGCGAGAGCGTCGCGGAGAGCGCGAATAGCGTCGAGCATGCCAAGGAGATGAACCGTGTGCGCGTCGCCAACGAGAAAGAGCGATATTTCGCGAAATACGGCGTCCACCCGTACGACCGGAAACAGTATGACCTCCTCCTCGACAGCACGCATCATCTCCCCGACGAACTCGTCACGCAGGTGCTCGCGAGATTCCCTGAGTTGAACGCGAAGAGAAGCATCGGGAAGAGGGGAGGGGGCGAGGGTTTGTCGACGAAAACGAGGAGAGAAGGTTGACCGTCACGATCAGGCCGGCACGGCAGGAGGACCTGGCGAGATGCGCGGAGATGGCGCACGTCCCCGAATTATGAATTATGGAACAACGATGACACATACCTCGACGAGGAGTTCTTCGTGAAGTACATCGACGACGACCGGCTCTTCCTCGTCGCCGAGGAGCGGGAAGAGGATGCGACGAAGCGAGAGAAAGGACCGGTCGAGGGCCGAAGAACGGAGAGCGGACAGGAAGGATCGAAGAAAAACGCTGTCGTCGGCCTCGCCGTCACGCAGCCGTTCAAGTGCGACGCGGTGGAGCTGATGGGGCTCGCCGTCGCGCACGAGGCGAGAGGCAAAGGGATCGGGAAGCTCCTCCTCGACGCGATCAAGCGGCGCGCGGATGAGCTCGGCAAGGGCTACGTCTTCTTCTGGGCGCCGGCGGACAAGACACGGACGCTCAACTTCTACCGGAAGCGCGGGCTGATCGAAGGCACAACCCACATCGGGTTCGCGCTGAAGTGAAAGGCGCCACGAAGGTTTCCGGCTGCTGCAGGTTCTTTGCCGCAGAACCGTGCGGCCGTGACCGGCCCTCGCACCTATGGCGTTCCGCCATGCTCGAGCCTTGGGAAGAGCCCGAGGCAGCAGCCGAAGGGAAGAACAAGAAGCCGCATGAGAAACAGCACGGATCCAAAGAGAAACCTTTTTAAATGGCTCATCGTTCCTTCTCGGTGTTCTGCAAGGGAAAATCCGGCGAGGTAGTCTCACCGCGACAACGGGCAAGAACGGAGCCGCGGACGAACAGATGACGGCGAACAAGATGGAGAAACGATGAAGCGAAGAGATTGGATGAGCGAGAAGAGGCGAGCACCATGATCAAGAAGGGCGAGTTCATCGAGATCGACTATACCGGGATGCTCGAGGACGGCACGGTCTTCGACACGACGAGGAGAGCGGCGGCCGAGACGGCGGGGCTCAACCCGCGGGCGCAGTACAAGCCGGCGATCATCAAGGTCGGCGAAGGGCAGCTCCTCCGCGGCCTTGACGAGTTCCTCGAGGGGAAGCCGCTCGGAGCCCATCTCTGCAATCTCCCGGCGGCGAAGGCGTTCGGGAAGAAGAACGCCAAGCTCCTCAAGCTGATCCCCGCCAAGAAATTCACGGAGGCGAAAATCGACCCGTTCGTCGGCCTCGAGGTGAACATCGACGGCCACTACGGCGTCGTCCGCTCCGTCTCCGGCGGCCGGGTCACCGTGGACTTCAACCACCCGCTCGCCGGGAAGGATCTCCAGTACGAGATCGAGGTGAAGCGCGTCGTGGAGAAGACGGAGGAGAAGGTCGCCTCGCTGCTCGACATGATCGGGCTCCACCACCACGGCGTCACAATGGAAGGGGAGGGGCACGCGGTCATCGCGCTCCACGAAGCGCTGCCGCACGCCATGGCTGAGAGCGTCAACGCCTTGGTGACGAAGCTCGCCGGCGTGACGACCGTCACATACCATATCGAGAAGACCGACAGGAAAGCGCACAGCGACGGGAAAGCGGCAGCGACCCATCATCACCACTAAGTATTTATAGGAGCGAGAGGAGAACTCCGAAATCCTGATTCCGGAGGGTGGAGGTGCCGAGAATGGATTCGATCATCCAGAATGCGAAGGAGAAGGCGCACATCAGCCAGACCGCGACGAAGGAGCGGGCACAGAAGCGGAGCGCGATCGATGACGAGCTCGAGCTCCTCCTCACCGAGCAGAAGGCGAAGATAAAGGTGGTCGGCTGCGGTGGCGGCGGGAACAACACGATCAACCGGATGACGGAAGTCGGCATCACCGGCGCGGAGATGGTGGCGCTCAACACCGACGCGCAGGACCTCCTCTACACGAGCGCCGACAAGAAGATCCTGATTGGCAAGGACCTCACCAAGGGGCTCGGTGCCGGCTCCATCCCCAAGGTGGGCGAGGACGCGGCGCGGGAGCAGGAGCACGAGATCAAGAACGCGCTTCAGGGGGCCGATATGGTCTTCATCACCTGCGGTCTCGGCGGAGGGACGGGGACGGGGAGCGCCCCCATCGTTGCGGAGATGGCGAAGCGGATCGGCGCCCTTGTCGTCGGGGTCGTCACGATGCCCTTCGAGATGGAAGGGAACAGGCGCTACGAGAACGCGGTCCACGGCCTGGAGAAGCTCGAGAAGAGCGTCGACACACTGATTGTCATTCCGAATGACAAGCTCCTCGAGCTGGCGCCCGACCTGCCGCTCCACACCGCCTTCAAGGTGGCCGACGAGATCCTGACAAACAGCGTCAAGGGGATCGCCGAGCTCGTCACCAAGGCGGGCCTCGTCAACCTCGACTTCGCGGACATCCGCGCAGTCATGGGGAACGGCGGTGTCGCGCTGATCGGCGTCGGGGAATCCGACACGGACAACCGCGCCGTGGAGGCGGTGGAGAAGGCAATTAACAACCCGCTCCTCGACGTCGACATCGGCGGCGCGAACGGCGCCCTGATCAACGTGGCTGGCGGCGCGGACATGACGCTGGAAGAGGCGCGCCGCGTCGTCGAGACGGTCAGCGTCCGGCTGGATGACGACGCGCGGATCATCTGGGGGGCGCAGATCAGCGAGGACCTTGCTGGCACGATCCGCGTCATGCTGATCGTCACCGGGGTGCGGAGCAGCCAGATTATCGGCCGCTCCCTTGTCAGCGAGAAAGGGAAGCGGAGCAAGGAGATCGAAGACGAGCTCGGTATCGAGTTCGTCGACTGAAACGGCGCACCGAAGAGGAGGAAGGGGAGAAGAGAAAGAAGGTGAATGTTATGGAGCTCTGGAACCGGCTGGTCAGCTTCCTCATCCAGACGCAACGCGTCCTGAAGGTGACGCGGAAGCCGACCGGATATGAATTTAAGACGATCGTCAAGATCACCGCACTGGGGATTGCAGCCATCGGAGCTCTCGGGTTCCTGCTCCAGATCACGGTGCAGATCATCAAGGGATCGCTGTTCTGAACAACGGAGACGTGAAGCATATGACTGAGAAGGAAGAGAAGAGACGTGAAGCATATGACTGAGAAGGAAGAGAAGCCGGGGACGCGCGTCGAGAACGCGAAAGGAAGCATCCCAGTCCTGGAACGGGCAGACCCGTTCGTCGTGAAGCAGGAGCCGGCGGCGCCAGCCATCCCGATTATCAACACGAGCGTCGAGGCGGCTCGCCAGGCGCTCCCCACGATCAAGGGGGCGCGGGAAGTCATGGAGGAGCAACCGGAAGAGCCCAAACCTGAGGCCGAGGAGAAGGAGATTCCTGAAGAGGCGAGGAACGCCAAGATCTTCGCGCTCCGCACCACCGCCAACCGGGAGGAGCAGGTGATGAGCTTCGTCTCCAGCAACGCGACGAGGAAGAAGCTCGGGATCTGCTCCGTGATCGCGCCGCACGGCATGCGCGGCTACATCTTCATCGAGGCGACCGACCAGCACGAAGCGGAGCAGGCGGCCTTCGGAGTCCCGTACGCGAAGGGGCTGCTCCCGAACGAGATCCAGTACAAGGAGATCGAGCATATGCTGGAGCAGGTGAAGAAGGATATCAACATCCAGAAGAACGACATCGCCGAAATCCTCTCAGGCCCGTTCAAGCGCGAGAAGTGCAAGATCGCCCGCGTCGACAAGGCCAAGGAGGAAGTGGTGGTCGAGCTCCTGGAGGCTGCCGTCCCCATCCCGATCACGCTGAAGATCGACGCGGTGAAGGTGATCCGTAGGGATGAAAAGTAAGAGGATCTTGACGCGCGCAATAGTGGAGCCCTCTACGTTTGGCACTGTTGCTGCGGCGAGAGCTCGGCTCAGATCATGGCAGGACGCGACCGAGTCATACGCCATGCCACGGAGCATCGACGGCCCCGCCAGGGCAGCGCGGGTATTGACGAGAAGCACCTTTACGCTTTTTCCTTTCAATGAGGATTTGGTGTCGTTGGGCCTGCCCGCACCGTGAGTTCAGCGATCGTCTTCCGGTAGAGATTCTCTGTTTTGAGCGGCAATCCCCCAAGTTGAAGAGAGTGCGAACAACGCAGTTCAAGAGAGCACGATTATGATTCTTTGTCCAGTCCAAAAAGGTAGTAATATAATTACTTAATAGTAACAAAAAATAACAGATGTTCCGTTTCGTGAGGCCACTAGCTTTATAAACCCCTCCCGGTTCTCGCGTCGAGTTACAGCGACCGCTCGGAGTGATGACCGGGCATCGGTCGAAAGCTTCAAAACAGATTCCGACAAGTGAGCAGGTGACATTCCTATGGCAAGCCAGACAGTCGAATCGCTCATCGAAGGCGGCAAAGCGTCCGCCGCGCCCCCACTCGGTCCCGCGCTGGGCCCGTTGGGCGTCAATATCGGCAAGGTCGTCGCCGAGATCAACAAGGCGACCGAGGCCTTCAAGGGGATGAAAGTACCAGTCAAGGTGACCGTCGACACTGATACGAAGGAGTTCTCAATCAGCATCGGCACGCCGCCGGCGGCGCAGCTGATCAAGACGGAAGCGGGTCTTGACAAGGCATCAGGGAAGCCCAGCACCGAGCACGTGGCGGACCTCGCCATCGAGCAGGTGATCAAGATAGCCGCGATGAAGCAGAACAGTCTGCTCGGCAAGGACCTGAAGAGCCGCGTCAAGGAGATTATCGGGACGTGCAACAGCATGGGCGTCAAGGTAGAAGGGGTCCACGCGGCCAAGGCGATCGCGCGCGTCGACGCAGGCGAGTTCGACAAAGAGATTCTCAGCGGCAAGACGGAGCTCACGGCCGAGGAGAAGAAGAAGCTCGACGAGGAGCGGAAGGCGCTCCAGGCGGAGCTCGAGAAGAAGCACGCGGAGATGGAGAAGGAAGCCAAGGCCATCCTCGAGAGCGTGGGTGGAGACGCCGCGAAGGCGCGGAAGAAGATGGAAGAGGCCGACATCGACGAGAGCGTGATGGAGAAGGTGGCGCCGAAGGCGGCCGCAGCAGCGGGCGGCGACAAAAAGGACGCGAAGAAGAAATGAGGTTCGACGCAAACCGAAGCACAGGGGGGGCGGACCACGGTCCGCGACCAGAAAGGAATATTTATAAATAACCTTTTTTTCTCCAGTTCCAGACCGAAAGGTTCTGACGGCGGCAAGGCCGCCACATGCGCCGCGAGGCGCGACCAGAACGGAGAACCAGACCATGATGCATGATGTCGATCAAGGGAAGCTCGTCGCAGCGCTCGCCGACGAGCTGAAGCGGCAGCACGTCGTGACGCCTCCTGATTGGGCCTCATTCGCGAAGACGGGGCACCACCGTGACCGGCCGCCGCACGACGAGGAGTGGTGGTACGTCCGCGCCGCATCAGTACTCCGGACCGTCTATCTCCGCGGCCCCGTCGGGACAGAGAAGCTCCGCACCCGGTACGGAGGACGGAAGAATCGCGGCGTGGCGCCCGACAAGTTCTATGCTGCGGGCGGCAATCACCTCCGCAAGATCCTTCAACAGCTCGAAGCGGCGAAGCTCGTGAAGCAGGAAGCGAAAGACGTCCACAAGGGACGCGTCATCACGCCGCTCGGACGGAAGCTGATCCATGCCGTGGCGGGCGTCGTCACGGCACAAGCGACCGAGAAGAAGCGCGCAGAGAGACCGACAGCGAGCGACGCACCCACAGGAGGCTGATCACTATGGCGCGCTACCTCCATCTCGCGAAGAAGAAACGGCTCGCCAAGCGGAGCGGGCAGACCAGATGGGCGCCGTTCTGGACGGTGCCAAAGATCTACGGCCGGGGCAGGCGCGTCCACCCCGGCAGGCACACCGCAGTGAAGCGGAACTGGCGCCGCGGCAAGACGAAGGTCTAGGTGATTCCATGGCTGTGAAGAGAGAGAGCAAGACGCTCGAGCGGATCTACACCATCCCGCTCAGGGCCTCGTACCGGAACGCGCCCCCGTACCGGAAGACGAACCGGGCGGTGATCGGCGTCCGGTCATTCCTAGAGCGCCACATGAAAGCAACCAATATCCGGTTGGGACAGCACCTCAACGCTCTCCTCTGGGCGCGGGGCATCAAGAGCCCGCCTCCCCGGGTGACGGTGAAGGCCGTCAAGGATGAGGAGGGGGTCGTCCGCGCTGAGCTGGAAGGGAGACCGTACAAGGAGAGCATCAAGCCGAATCCGAAAGAAGAGGCGCCCAGCACGCTGAAGGAGAAGCTGACCAGTTCGCTCGGTGGGAAGAAAAGGGAGAAGGCCGAACAATCCTCAAGGCCTGAGAAGCCGACGCCCGCGAAGAAGGAGGAGGATCAGAAGAACGAGGACGCCTCACGACCGCAGAAGCCGATGCCGAAGAAGAGCAGCGGAACGTCGGATGAGATGAGGGTCGAGGAGAAAACCTAGCGCCGCTCCGCGAGGCGTTTCAGCGCCGCGTCCAAGGCAACGAAGAGGTTCGGCTCCTGCGCGGAGGCCTCAGTGAGTAATGCGTCGACCATGCATGCCGCGGTGATGAGATGCATCCCCTGGTGCAGGCGGAGGGTGACCACAAGACTCGTGAAGCCGGCGCGTTGGTCGCTCAGCTGGCGCGCATAGCGTCCCACGATCTTCTTAATCACGATCAGTTCCGCGTAGTCCCGGTTCTGGAACCCTTCTAGGGTGATGTTGCCCCCCAGTTCGATCATGTCGCTACACCCCCTTCCCTTTCTTCAGCGTCCGAAGTATAAAAAAGTACTCTTTGGGAGAAAAAATATATTTTCTATATAAATAAAATATTTCTATATAAATAAAATATTCTCTCCGACGAACAGAGAGGGACAGATTTATAAACGAACCCCGTTTCCGCCAGGAACTGACGGCCGAGATGTGGGCTTCGCTCGCCTGAATCGGTGGAAGAAGAGAAGAACGGAGGCGAACGAGGATGGGCTATCTCAAATATGTCCGGGCGCTCTGGAAGCGGCCACGGCAGAATCTCGGCGACACATACAAGCAACGGCTCTACGCGCTGCGACGCGAACCCGTCACCGTCAGGCTAGAACGGCCGACGAGGATCGATCGGGCCCGCGCCCTCGGTTACAAGCCGAAGCAGGGGGTCATCATTGTCCGGCAACGCGTCCTCCGCGGCGGACGGATGAGGCCCGACATCAAAGGTGGAAGGCGGACAGCCCATAGCGGCCAGCAAAAAACGCTGAAGAAGAACTACCAGCAAGTCGCGGAAGAGCGGGCCGCCGTGAAGTTCAAGAACTGCGAAGTGGTCAACAGCTACCTCCTCGTCGAGGACGGCCTCTCCGCCTGGTACGAGATCATCATGGTCGACCGGATGCACCCAGCAGTCCTCGCGGACCACCGGCTCGCGGGAATTGCTGCGCAGCGCGGACGTGCGATGCGCGGCCTCACCTCGGCCGGGCGAAAGGCGCGCGGGCTCCGGCAGAAAGGGCAAGGGGCGGAAAAACAGCGCCCCAGCCTCCGAACCCACAACCGGAAGCACTAAACCATTTACCCTTCACACAGTCTCTTCGTCTCATTTTTCGATTTTTCAAACGAGCATCTCGGTTCTGCCCCTCGCACGGACGTTCCGTGAAGAGCCAGGAACGGAAGAAGAGAAAAGCGCAGCCCCCCTCTTACGCTTCCGCTTCGAAGAGATACTCGCGCAGCACATGGACGCTGGCGCCGCACTCAGACGATACTCATACTCCTCCACTTGATCTGAGGACCGCCGATGACCATCACTCCGCCCGGAGAGAGAAAAGGGGTATAAAAAATCGATCGGAGGAAGACAAAAGGGAAGAAGGAGGGTGAAAAGAAGAGAAAAAGGGGGCTGAGAAGAGGAAGATCTACTTCACGAACAAGTTGTGCTTCTCCTTCCCTTCGATCTCGTTCAGGATCCGCTGCACCACGACCTTCTTCGGGTCGGCGAGCTGCTTCACCCGCGCCTTGAGGTCCTCGAAGGAGGTGAACAACCGCTCTTCCCGTTTCTCCAGGATCTCCCACATGTGCTTCTTCCCCACGCCGGGCAGGAGCTCGAGAGCGTGGAGCCGCGTCGACATGGGCTGCGCCTTGTTGAAGAACTCGACGAACTCCGCTTCGCGTCGCTCGACGAGCGCCTTCACCGCGTGAGGCAGCTCGCTCCGCGCCGTCTGGGTCAGCTTGTTGATTCCGATCCGGCCGGCGACATGGCTCACCTTCTCCCGCTCCTCATCCCCGATATAAACCATGTCGAAGAGCTGGAGATGGACATCCTTCTTCGGCACCAGCTCGAGGAGCGCGAACTTCGTCGCACCGAGCCCCTGGGCTATGGACGTCTTGAGATGGCTGGGCCGCTTGTCGAACGGGTAGCCGTTCTGCAAAAAGTCAAGGACGATGCAATACTCTTCGCGCTTCTTCTCCCGTTCCATCCCCGACACCCCATGCCCTTCATCGTCCGCATCCATATCTATTTAAATTTTTCTTTCAGGCGCAGAAACCCGAGCCCCTGACGGGCTCATTTTTTTGGGAGGAACTCCTCCACGACGCTCATAATCTTCTTCTGGTTCTCGGTGCTCACAGCGAGCGTGTAGCTCTGGAGGAGCACCTTGAGGTGCTTCTCGTTCTTCGGCAGCACGTCCGCGATCTTGTGGATCACCTCATGCTTGAGCCGAGGGATCTCCATCGCTTCGAGCTTCTCGACGAGCTCCTTCGCCTCCTTCGCCTTGAGGCGCGTCACCTCATTAACATACTCCTCGGTCCGCGTGGCGCGGAAATTAAGCTCGTCATTGTCCCGCTTCCTGATCCGCTTCAGGGACTCCCGGACGAGGGCCAGGTTCAACGGCCGTTTCTCGAGGATTTCAGGCTGGGACATAGAGAACGCCTCACGCAAGCGGCTTCAGGTGGACGGGGTGGACGATGAGCCGCTTCTCCTTTGCGCCGTCAGCGACGCGGACCTCGTAGCAGCAGCCAAGCCGCTTCGCGACGACGCCAACCTTGCCGTGGAACCGGCGGAAGTACAATCCGCCTTGGACCGACGGCTCCGCCTTCAAGGTGACCTTCGCCCCTGGGGGAAGTTCACGGAGGTAGCTCCGGAGGCTCAGCTTCCCTTTCTGGCGTCGGGGCTTCGACAGTTTCGACCGGGTCTTGCGGCGCTGACCGCCCACACGCGTTACCATACTCTCACAGAGATAAGACTACTCAGCGAGAAACGGCAGCCATTTATAAATCTTACTGCTCGCTCGAGAGGAGGATTCAAAGGTCCATGAAGCGAAGATACTCCGGCTTCGGAGCGGATCCCGGGCAGGACGGTGTCGCAGTCATGGCGTCGCGTTCGCACAGATTCTCGCAAGGCTCCGCGGGACGACCGACACCATTATCGCCGCCGTAGAGCGGAGGGAGACCGGCGCGTTCGGCGACCTCAGCACAGTCTACTCGATGATATCGGCGAGAAGAGGGTCGGCCGTATCATGGAGAAGGACCGCCAGTATATCCCGATCGGTGCCGGCGCCCTCGCAGGCCTGGGTTACTCTGGGGAGAGGGTTTGCGTTCAGCGGGTGAAAACCGCCCGCATATCGCGGGTACGGCTATCGCCACTAGTTCTCAGAAGTTCTCAGAACGCGAAGCCTGCGATATGCAAGATCAGCACGAGGAAGAAACCAAAGATTCCGAAGATGGCTGTGAGGAGGACGCTCCAGAGGTCGATGACGAGGCTCGGCCGGAGGAACGCCTGCACGGCATAGAGGGCGAAGAAGCCGACGACGCTGTTGAGCGCGAGTATCAGCCCCTTCTTGACCCCCCACCAGAAGAAGCCGAAGAGGAGGATCACCATGACGACCGCAAACAGGATGAAGAGGAAACCCCACATGGGACGCACAAAGAGGATGATGTTTATAAGAGTTATGCATCGGCGGGATCTTTGACGAGTAGCGTTCCCCTTGCGCAACGACGCTCCGAGTCGGGCGAGGAGTCCCGAACACGAGTGAGGACGGAGTCGTGTGCGGGAGCGACGCAAACAGATATCAGGCCATGGTTCTAGAATCATGTCCTGCGCGGGTTTTCCGCCATAGCTCCGAGACCGCCCACTCCGCCAGCGGTTCCAGGTTCCGGCAATCCGCCTCGTTGTACTCGAGGAGGAGCTGGACCATCTCCTCGTCGCCGGTGAGCAGGAACTCGTGCCAGAGGAGCGCCGCCTCTTCGCCACGCATCTCCCTGATCCCTACGTTCCGGCCGATTCCGCGTATCCGCTCTATCGTCTTGAGGCCACCGTGGAGTCCGAGTTTCGCGCAGACGTGGCGCAGATCGATGTGGACCGCGTCCGGAGGGAGTACGCCGCAGAAATAGCGCTCGATGATGGGGAGGTCGAAGCTGCTGCCGTTGAACGTGACGAAGAGTCGGTATCGCGAGAGGAACTCCTTGACGAGCCCTTTCTCGAGGTTGTACCCTTTGACGAACGAGTAGTACCGCTCTCCGTCGTAGGCGCCCAGCACGGT
>JBBIPM010000005.1:11095-30548 GCA_037442865.1 Candidatus Woesearchaeota archaeon | reverse complement strand
AAAGAAAAATCAGAACAACAATCTTTTTCATCATTCTACGACGGAAGAGTTTTCACAAAACCAAATTTTTTTCATCATTCTACGACGGAAGAGTTTTCAACAAAACCGGATTATTCAATGAGCAACGAACATGGAAAAAAGACAAAATCCAAACGTTCATCAGGGATCGTATTTAGCCAAGATATTCTTTTTTGCTAGGGTGGGTTTTGCGGCGGCGTTCTTCTTGACTTCTTAAACAAATGGTTGTTTTGGCTGCCGCTTCCTTCCTCTCGGACCCCCTATTTCTAACCAAGGCAATTGTTTCGCTGAACATCGGTTAAAGCGCAACGGCGAGGACCGCCCGGCGAGGGCTTCCTCGAGCGGTTTCTTCTTCTGGCCTCGGGTTATACCCCGAATGTTTCTCACCACCGCTTTTCACTTCAATATAGAAACTAATCCTGAACAACCTTTTTATACGAAGGGCGAATCCTCAAGGTTGGTTGCCTCATGATTAACATCCCCGTCTCGGAGATCATCGCCAAGATCGCGGCAGAGAAAGGGTTGAGCGGAACGGAGATCCGGAGAAGGATCGACGAGAAGCTCCACCAATTGGCCGGCCTCATCTCCGAAGACGGCGCGGCCCATATCGTCGCGAACGAACTCGGCGTCGAGCTGATCGCGACGCGGGGCGACGCCAAGATCCGGGACCTCTACGCCGGGATGCGCGCCGTCACCGTGCCGGGGCGCGTAACGCGGAAGTTCGACGTCCGACACTTCGACAAGGGTGACCGGAAAGGGAAGGTGGCTGCCTTCCTCCTCGGCGACGAGACCGGCACGGTCCGCGTCACGCTCTGGAACAACCAGGCAGACCTCCTCGAGACGTTCGCCGAAGGCGACATCGTCAAGGTGAAGAATGCGTACGTGAAGGAGAATCGGGGCTTCAAGGAGCTCCACCTCAACCAGGAGAGCTCGTTGGAGACGAACCCGCCGGGCGTCACGGTCGGCGAACTCGCCCGCGAGACGCGTCCTGCGCGCGAACGGAAACAGATCAAGGAGCTCACCGGCGACGAGGAGAACGTCGAGCTTCTCGCCACAGTTGTCCAAGTCTACGACCCGCGGTTCTTCGACGTCTGTCCGGAGTGCAACAAGCGCGTCGCGGCGGGCAGCCAGCACGCTCCTCAGGGTGTCGCGGGCGGCGCCCAGTGCCCAACGCACGGCGTCGTCTCCCCGCAGACGAACTACGTGCTGAGCGCTTTCCTGGACGACGGCACCGGCACGATCCGGGCCACGTTCTGGAAGCAGCAGGCGCAGCGCCTCACCGGCAAGGAGGACGCGTCCTTCCTCCACTACCAGCAGAACCCCGCCGGCTTCGAGGAGGTGAAGCAAGAGTTGCTCGGCACAATCATCAAGGTCGTCGGACGGTGCAAGAAGAACGACACCTTCGACCGCGTCGAGCTGACGGCGAACCTCGTCTTCACCGATGTCGACCCCGAAGAGGAGCTGGCGCGGATCAAGCAGGAGTCCGCATCCGGCGTTGCGAAGATCGACGCGCCGGCGCCGGTGAAAGCCGCGATCAAGCAAGTCCTCGAGAAGCCCGCTGAGCGGCCTCCGAAACGGAGCGTCGTCGAAGAGGAGCGGTTCGGGACGGACGCGCTCTCCGGCGACGCGGAAGAGGATCTAATCAGCCTCGACGATCTCGAGGACCTGGACGAGAAGCTCTGATGCTCACAGGGCTCAGTAGAAGAGTCAGTGCCGCGCGTAAGGTCGAGGCGTTCCGATTCGGAGAGTGAAGGGCGACGAGGGGGTTGCCCCATCCGGGGAGGAGCCCCCACTATGGTGCACACACTACGCCTCGAAGCGCGGCACAGCGTGAGCGGAGCGAACTTTTCTACTGAGCCCGCTCACAGAAAACCATTACAGGTGTGAGTTCGGTGGATTACCGATGCGGACGCGGCGCGACCTGGACCATCGCCTGAAGCTCCTCCTCTAGATCGTCGCCAGCGGGCTCCTCCTCGCGGTCATCACCTACTTTAGCGAATCGACCAAGCACGTGCTGCTCAGTTTTGACATCGGCAACGAGACGACGGAGGAGCAGCTCCTTTTCGTCACGACGACCTTGGACCAATACGGGGCGAACGCCACCTTCTTCGCCACGGGCACGTTCATCGAGGAGCACCCCGCGCTCATCCGTGACCTGGCGGCACGTTTTGAGGTCGCGTGCCGCTCCATGACGGCTCCTCGTCTGCCGGAGGTGAACGAGACGCGACTCCGTGACGAGCTCGTGGGGTGCAAGGAGGCGCTCGAACGGGTCAGAGGTGAGGACGTGACCGGCAGGCTCGGCTTCCGCGCCCCCCATAACCTGGTCGATGAGCGGACCTTCGCGCTCCTCCCTGAGCTCGGTTACGCGTATGACGCGAGCGCATATGAGAACCTCGGATTGTTCTTCCCGCCGCCGACGCTGCCGGAACAGGGGGTAAGCAGCTTCGGCCCCGTTCCAATCCCTTGGCTCTTCACCCTCGGCGACCTCGGCTACTTCCTCGCACGCCAGGACGAGGATGAGGTCGTCAGCGTCGCCTTCGATCCAGAGCGTGTCGCCTCTCACCGCGGAGCGTTCCAATACTTGGTGAGCAGTTACGCAGATAGCGGCGCGGAGTTCCTGACGCATACGCACGCAGTCGGTTGAGCATCCATTCGCGCCTATCGCCGGATCCTTCTTGTCATGCCGGCAAAGAAGGTGCCGATACCCATGATGACCAGGAAGAAGCCGGCGAAGAGCTTGATAAACGTGACGAGCGTTTTCCAGTCGAGGGAGATCAGCCAGACGCCGACGACGAACAGCGCGGCTCCGATCGCCATGCTCACGATGCTCGGCTTCCGCGGCGTCACGTTAATCATGACCATGAATGCGCCAGTCCTTTTCTCTTTATAAAAAATCCGTTCGGCGTTTCTCCTCCTGTCACCGCGAGAACTCCGTCAACCCTTGAAACGCAGGATTTAGTGCTCCCTGGCCGTTCGCTCTGTCCGGAAGCACTGGTCATCTTCGTTTTCACTCGGAGCCTCTACTCTCTGAAGCTACTCTCTGAAGCACTGGCCATCCTCGCGCAGCGCTTTTAAGGGAGCCCTTCCCTATGCCTTTTGTCGCACAGGAAAGCGGCCTCCCTTCCCCTCGGCGCCGGGCGGCTCAACAACCTCGCCGCCCCGCGTCCTCCTTCCGGGAGCGGGGGATGAGAGACCAAAGCGAACGCACAGGAGGTGTCGTATGACACAAAACGGAAGTAAAGAGCAGGCTGTGAACCGGCCGTTGAAGAAGTTCCGCGCCGGCCCCGTCGTGGCCACGGTCTGGAACAACCACGCCAAGGACGGAGAGGGCGAATACAAGACTGTCTCCTTCGAGCGGGGCTACAAGGACAAGGACGGCGCCTGGAAGACGACTTCTACGCTGCGCGTGCATGATCTGCCGCGCGCCTCGCTCGTCCTCCGGAAGGCGTACGAGTTCATCGCGCTCGGCTCCCCCGCGGAGACGTAGAGGCTCGCTCCGTCGCACGACGTCGAAACCTCTTCTAAATATTTATAATCAGACAGGTGATACTCATGGATGCGGACGCGGTCATGCACGAAGAGCTGGAACTACCGGCCCAGCCGGAGAAGCGGAGCAGAAAGATGAAGGAAGTCAAACCAGAGAAAGAAGCGCCCGCGGCGAAGGACGCGCCTTCCGCGCCCCTCTCGCTGCGGAGCCAGAGCGCTGAGCAGGCGATTACCGACCTGCCGGGCGTTGGCGCCGCCACGGCTGAGAAGCTCATCTCCTGCGGTTTCGACGACCTGATGTCCATCGCCGTCGCCACGCCGGGCGAGCTCGTCGACGCGAGCGGCGTCACGGAGGCGACGGCACGGAAGATTATCAAGGCGGCGCGGGACAACCTCGACATGGGGTTCATCTCCGGCACCGACGTCATGGCGAGACGGAACGCGGTCCAGAAGATCAGCACCGGGGTGAAGGCCTTCGACGAGATGCTCGGCGGTGGCTTCGAGACCGCAGCCATAACGGAGTGCTTCGGCCAGTACGGCTCGGGGAAGACCCAGATCGCGCACCTCCTCGCGGTGAGCACGCTCGTCACCTTCCCCGGGAGCGGCGTCGTCTACATCGACACCGAGAACACCTTCCGGCCCGAGCGGCTGATGCAGTTCGCCAAAGGGAAAGGGCTCGATCCTGAAGAGGCGCTGACCAGGATCAAGGTGGCGAAGGCCTACAACAGCGACCATCAGATGCTTCTCGCCGAGAAGGTCGAGGAGCTGATCAAGCAGGGGTTCGAGGTGAAGCTCGTCATCGTCGACTCTCTCACCGCCCATTTCCGCGCCGAGTTCGTGGGGCGCGGTGTCCTGGCGGAGCGGCAGCAGAAGTTGAACAAGCACATGCATGTCCTCTCAAAGCTCGCGGACCTCTACAACTTGAGCGTCTATGTCACCAACCAAGTGATGGCGAAGCCGGACCAGTTCTTTGGCGATCCCACTGAGGCGATTGGCGGCCACATCGTCGGCCACAACTCGACGTTCCGGATCTACCTTCGGCGCGGCAAGAAAGGGACGCGCGTCGCCAAGCTGGTCGACGCGCCGAACATGCCGGATGCCGAGTGCGTCTTCAACGTCACCGAGGAGAGCCTCGAGGACGCGTAGAAGCTTTTTTCTTTCGCTTTTCTACAGCAACTTTATAACTACAAAAGGTTTTTCCTTTTCCGTGCCTTCGGGCATTCAACAGTAGGTGAACACATACCATGTATGGCGGAGATAGATTTGGTGGCGGCTACGCCCGCCAGAGCACGCCCCCCGTCCGTGAGGGCGAGGAGCTGGACGTAACGATAGAGGCGGTCGGCGAGAAGGGCGACGGCATCGCGCGGAAGCAGGGCTTCGTCCTCTTCGTCCCGAGCACGAAGGCGGGCGACGAGGTGCGCATCCGCGTCACGAAGGTGCTCGCCAAGGTCGGTTTCGCCGAGAAGATCGGCGATGCGCAGAAGCGGCCGGCGCAGGAACGCCCGAAGAAGGAGGCTGCGCCCGATCCGCACGCGGACTTCGACCCGCAGGAGGATCTGGACAGCGAGGACTTCGGCGACGACAGCCCTGTCGAAGGCGCCGACGAGCCCGCGTTTGAGGAGGGGAGCCCCGAGCTGGATTCCGGCGACGAGGAGGATTCCGAGGACGACGGGGAGCCGAAGGACTGAGGTTTCCGCAACATTTTTTTACCCTCTTTCTGTCACACGGCCATGCGCCTCTTCGTGGCGATCGACATCCCGGATGAGCTGCGCGCGCGGCTCGACCCGGTCCATGCGCTTCTTGCGCCGCGCGTCTCGTTCCGCGTCGTGGCGCCGGCGCAGGTCCATCTCACCCTGAAATACCTCGGCGAGGTGCCGGGCGAGAAGGTCCACAAGGTCGTGGCGGCGCTCCGCGAAGTGGCGTTCTCGCCGGTGAAGCTCCGGACGACGAAGCCCGGACGGTTCGCCCATCTCCTCTGGCTCGGCGTCAAGCTCAACTCCGAGCTGGCGCAGCTCCAGCTCCGCGTGGCGCGCGCGGTTCGTTCCTTCACGACGCATGACCCGCGGCCGTTCACGCCGCACCTCACCCTGGCGCGGTTCCAGCGCCTCTCGGCGGAGGATGACGCGACGCTGCGGAGCATCGAGGCGGAACGGTTCGACGTCCGGTGGAAGGCCGACTCCTTCGTCCTCTACAAGAGCGAGCTGACGCGGGACGGGCCGGTCTATGAGGAGGTAGAGAGATTCAGAATTAGTAGCAATAAGGAAAATAATTAGCGTCAAGCTTATAAACCCCTCGCCGTTCTCGCTGACCATTACCTCGTCTCCCCCGCGTGCGGGAGACCCCGCGATCGTCGCGGGCGCAACGGGTGATAAACGGTGCGGAACGGACGAGATCCATTCTCTCCTTTCCCTACGAAGGTGATACCATGGCGGACGAGAACCTGCTCCTCCTCAATGAGGAGTACCTGAAGAGCGGCATCCACATCGGGACGAAGTTCAAGACGAAATACATGAAGGAGTTTATCTACAAGACCAGGCCTGACGGCCTCTGCGTGCTGAACATCGAGGCGATCGACGCCCGGATCCGCCTCATGATCGGCTTCCTGAGCCGCTACCAGCCGAGCGACATCCTCGTCGTCTGCCGGCGCGAGAACGGCTGGAAAGGCGTTAGGAAGATGGCCGAGCTCCTCGGCATCAAGCAGTTCGCGGGCCGCTACCCGCCTGGCGTTCTCACCAACCCGCAGCTCGCCAAGTTCGTCGAGGCGAAGGTCGTCGTCGTCGTCGACCCGTGGCCGGACCGGAACGCCATCACTGACGCGCTCAAGGTCGGCATCCCCGTCGTGGCGCTCTGCGACACAAATAACCAGGCAAACAACATCGACCTCGTCATTCCCGCCAACAACAAGGGGAAGAAGAGCCTCGGCCTCATCCTCTACCTCCTCACCAAGGGGATCATGGAAGAGCGCGGCATGCTCAACAAAGGGCAGGCGCCGGACTTCACCGTCGAGGACTTCACGACGGAATAGACGGGAACCTTTTCCTCTAAACCCTTTCCGCCCTTTCTTCCCTACTTCTTCCCGCCGAAGACGAGATTGAAGAGGAAGATCAGGACGGCAGCCGCGACGTAGTAGATCGCGAGGTTAATGATGAAGATGATCAACAGCTCCAGGATGGTGGGCGCCATCACTTGGATCGTGCCGAGATCCCCTGCGGCCCCGCCCTTGACCATGCCGTAGACCTTGGCGCCGATGAACAATCCTGAAGTGAGCGGCCCCTCAGTCCACCCGCCGAAGACGACGACGGCGAGGACGAAGAGGAGCCCGATGAGGAGGAGGTGCGCGAACCCGTGATGCTTCACTTTCTTGTCGTCACCCATTCTGGTCACTTCACTGGCGAATACGGATGCTCATAGTAACCGGCGCCGCGGCGCTCATCCGACATTTCTTTTCTCTCTTGACCGGGCCTTCGCGGTTTTGATGGGCGACCGCTTCCGCGCCAAGGCGGCGCCTGTTTGCCCGTCCGTCTCACTCCTTCTCCTCGACTTGCTCGATTCCCGTGTCTGTGATCTGGAAGCGGAGCTCCTGCTCCGGCAACGAGCGGTGCTTCCGGAGATGCGCGGTCCTGGTCCCGTCGGGAGCCCGCTTCAGCTCGATAAGGCATTTCGACGCGTACCGGATGATGTCGCCGCCGACTATCTTCGTCTTCCCCTCGCTCTCCACGTCGGCGTAGACCTGGTTGGTGATGAGCACCGGGATCTCTTTCTTCCGGGCTATCTCGGTGAGGTAGCTCAGCTGCACTCCCAGTTCCCGGTTCACGTTGTAGAGATCCCGGCTCTTCCCCAGTTCGAGACGGTAGAGCATCGCTGCGCTATCCAAGATGATGACGCCGACCTTCTCCGTCACCAGCTTCCGGAGCTTCTCGAACGCGGCGCGCTGCTCTTCGAACGTGGTCGGCTTCAGGAAGATGACGCGCTTCAGGATCGCCTCATAGTCTTCTGTGAGCTGCCTGAAACGGGAGAGGGAGAAGTTCCCTTCCGTGTCGATGTAGACGATCCGCTTCTCGGCGAGCGCTTCGCTGTTCGCGAGCGCGAGGAGGAGCAGGTTTGTCTTTCCTGTGCCGGGCGCGCCGTAGATGCAGGTGAGCACGTCCTTCTCGTAACCGCCTTCCAGGAGCCAATCGATCGCCGCGGTGCCGCTTCCGATTCTCATCTCTCTTGGCCGCATGATCCTGAGAGGAGGAGGCGTCCTTTTATGGTTTCCGCTCACCCTTCCGGAACGGTTCCGAACAGGGCGGTGAGGCCGCGCGCGAGGCTCTCCGGCTCCGCGACGCGGGCATGGAGCGCCGGGACGAGGACCCATTTCTCGTCTTTCGTCAGGTTGACGAAAACGATTCTGAGCCCGGGGAGCTCCGCCAACGCGTCCCAGTGGTGGAGAACCCAGTCGAGGTTCACACGCCGGTTCCGGGTGACCACGAGCACCTCGTCTTTCACTCCGGTGATGAGGTTCTCATTGAGCGTCTCCTTCACGACGCATCGCCGTACGGAGCCGTCCTTCTGGGTGATGAGAAACCCCTCTGCCTCGGGCGTGAGTGAGGCGATTTGCCGCTCGAAGAGGTCGCGGTGGCGGAGGTACCGCTCAGTCCATGCGAGGAGCGTCATCTCTCCCTCCCTCTCTGGATGAGGTGCCACGCATAGGGCGCGATCACCGTTGTCGCGAAGACCGCTCCGAGGAGGAGCGGGTAGTGCGCCTCCCCGAACCCGAGTCGTGCTTCCGCCGCGTTGAGGCCGTTTGTCACCAGCCAGAGGTTCGCGACGGCGAGCGTCCCGAGGACGAGGGTTGCCAGCCCGTGATGGTGGGCTTCGAGCCATTCGATGTCCTGGATGACGACGCTGAAGAGGGTGCCGAGGCAGAACCCGAGCATTGCGAGGAGAGGGATGACGAGGAGGGTGTCGAAGACGAGGAGGAGCGGCACCAGGCCGAGGCTCACTGCGATCATGGACGCGGCCGTGACGACGAGGAGGCCCCAGAAGACCGCCATCTCAAGGAAGGCGTGGGCCGGATGTTTTCCCACCTCGGCGCGCGCCACGACGCGGTGCGCGTGCGCGATCTCCTCCTCGCTCCAGCCCTTGGCTCTCAACCGTCCATGGCGAATCCACATCTGAAAGAAACAGAAAAAGGGTATTTAAAATATTTCTCCTTCCCATTTACTTTTTCCCTTTCTTCGCCGGCTCTGCCGTGGAGGCGCCGAAGAGGCGCTTCACGTTCTCTTCGAAGCCGAAGAGGTAGATCCCGAAGCCGCCGATGATCGTGCCGATAGGGAAGCTGAAGATGGAGAGGGCGCAGAGGATGATTGCAGCTATCCGGGCCCAGCTCTTCCGGTTCCAGAGCCCCCTGCCCACGAGGAAATAGACGATGCCCATCGCGATGAGGAGAATCGCTCCGACGATCAACAGTGTACCGAGCATTCCGCTCAGCCACGCGGGGGCATCGCTCAACGGCATCAGGGCCGCGATGGTGGAGCTGCCGATCAGCAATGCTCCGCCTACAATAACCGTTCCTATCGCGCCGATCCAGAAGAGGATCGCGTATATCTTGACGAATGTCTCTGCCGCGCCCTGTCCCATGGTCTTTCCTCCGGTATGCTCTTGCTCTTTCTTTCCTTTTTTGCTTTATTAATATTCTTGTTCACACAGAAAATTATTTTCTTTATAGAAATATATTTTTTTCAGGCTCCCGACCCAAACAATTATAAACGGTTGAACGCCACGTTTTCTCGTCGGGAAAAAGCAGGATTCTCGTGATGCGACATGGGTGAAGAAAAGCCTGGAGAAGCGGAACGGCGCGAAGCCCCGGATGACGCTTCTGACACGCCTTCCGACACTCCTTCGGAGAACGGTGCCGCTCCCTTCTCCGAATCCCCCGCGCCCGAAGCGGACGGAACGCCACCCGCCCCCGCGCCTGGACCTTCTGATGGCTCCGGGAACGTGATCGTCCAAGTCATCGAAGACGAGATGAAACGCTCCTACCTCGACTACGCCATGAGCGTCATCGTGGGACGCGCGCTGCCGGACGTGCGCGACGGCCTGAAACCGGTGCACCGGCGAATCCTCTACGCGATGAATGAGCTCGGAATGAAGCACACGAGCCCGTACAAGAAGAGCGCGCGCATCGTGGGTGAGGTCCTCGGCAAGTACCACCCGCACGGCGACTCCGCGGTGTACGACACCCTCGTCCGGATGGCGCAGGACTTCTCGTTGCGCTACCCGCTCATCGACGGACAAGGTAATTTCGGATGTTTCACGAAAGATACGAAGGTCAGGCTTGCCGATGGGCGTTCCCTCTCGTTCGGAGAGCTTATCGCAGAAGCGGACGAAGGGAAGATGAACTATACGTACACGGTCGACAATGAAGGCATGATCAGGATGGCGATGGTAGAGAACCCTCGTCTCACGAGAAAGAGCGCTGAACTCGTGAAAGTCACCCTGGACAATGGCGCCGAGATCCGCTGCACACCCGATCATCGGTTCATGCTCAGGAACGGCGAGTACAGAGAGGCCGAACGTCTCCGTCCTGGCGAATCCCTGATGCCGCTCTATACTCGCCTCTCAGTCCCTGACGACCGATTGAAGCCGGAGCTTTGCGGCTACGAGCTCATCCTGCAACCGAGGATGCAGGAATGGGTCCTCACCCATCATCTCGCCGATGCATTCAATCTCGAGCGAGGCGTCTACCCGCGCTCGGCAGGGAGGGTGAAGCATCATAAGGATTTCAACAAGCTCAACAACAGCCCCGACAATATCGCCAGGATGGGTTGGGGAGAGCATTGGTGTCTGCACGCAGAGCTTGCGCGAGAACGCCACGCCCATGATCCTGAGTATGTGGCCAAGCTGGCTGCCGGAAGGGCCGCGTATTGGTCAAGTCCTGAAAACAGGGCTGCGCAAGCGCAGCGACTCGCCGACCGGAACAAGAAGAACCGGCAGGATCGGGAGTACGTCGCGCAGATGCGCGCCACACTTAGCAGGATCAACAAGGAACATATCGCGAAGAACCCACAAGTGCGGCGCATGCATAGTCGACGGCTTATGTGGACGCTCAAACGCCTCTGGCAGGATCCTGCATATCGCGCAGAGATGCACGAACGGATCATCAAGGCGAACAAGAACCGTTCGTCCAACGCCACCGGGAAGAAGAAATTCCTCAGGATCTGCAAGGCCGTGCTCGAGAAAGAGGGGACGCTCAACGAACCGCTCTACGAATCATACAGGAACGAGATCTATCCCTATGGCCGAGCGTCTGGTTGGTCGACCGGCCTGCGCTACTATGACTGCAAAGGCATCGGTGAACTCCTGGCAGACGCCTGCGAGAACCACAAAGTCTCGAGCGTCGAGCCGCTCGCCGAAAGGGAGGATGTCTTCGATCTCACGATAGCCGGAACGCACAACTTCGCCCTCGCCGCGGGGGTCTTCGTCCACAACAGCATCGACGGCGACAACGCCGCGGCGATGCGCTACACCGAGGCGCGCCTCGCGCGGATCGCGGACGAGCTCCTCCAGGACCTCGACAAGGAGACCGTCAGCTTCAGCGACAACTTCGACGGTAGCCTCAAGGAGCCGAGCGTCCTGCCGGCGAAGCTCCCCAACCTCCTCATCAACGGATCCACCGGCATCGCTGTTGGCATGGCGACGAACATCCCGCCGCACAACCTCGCGGAGGTGAGCCGGGCGCTCATCGCGCTGATCGACGACCCTGCTGTGGAGACGGGGGAGCTGCTCACCCACGTCCAGGGACCCGACTTCCCGACCGGCGGCATCATTGCCGGCAAGGCGGGAATCGTCCAGGCCTACACGAGCGGGCGCGGCAAGATCCGGGTGAAGAGCCTCCTCTCCCACGAGGAGCGTCACGGCCGGAAGCAGCTCATCGTCTCCGAGATCCCGTACCTGGTGAACAAGTCGCAGCTTGTCGAGCAGATAGCGGACTCCGTCCGGGAGAAGCACGTCGAAGGCGTCGCCGATCTCCGCGATGAATCCGACCGGAAAGGGATGCGGATCGTCCTCGATCTGAAGCGCGACGCCACGCCGGAGATCGTGGAGAACCAGCTGCTCCAGCATACGCGACTCCAGGTGACGTTCGGCATCAACATGGTGGCCCTCGTCGACGGGAAGCCGCGGACCCTCGGCCTCAAGCCGATCCTGGAGCAGTACCTTCTCCACCGCCGAAGCGTCGTCCGGCGACGGACCGACTACGAGCTCCGGAAGGCGGAACAGCGCGCCCACCTCCTCGAAGGGCTCACCATCGCGCTCAGCCACATCGACGAGATTGTGACGCTCCTTAAAGGGGCGCGGGACACGGATACGGCGCGACAAGGACTCATCGACGGCTACGGCCTTACCGAGGTCCAGGCGAACGCGATCCTCGAGATGCGGATCAAGACGCTCACCGGGCTCGAGCAGGAGCGGATCCGTGACGAGCTCGACGAGCTGCGCCGCAGGATCGCCGAGTACCGGGAGATCCTTGGCGACGAAGCGCGGATCCTCGCGATCATCCGGCAGGAGCTCGAGGAGCTCCTCGCGAAGCACGGCGACACGCGCCGTACCAGCATCATCGACGTCGCAGACGAGGAGCTCGACCTCGAGGACATGATCGAGCCAGAGGACCAGGCAGTGACGATCAGCAACGCCGGGTACGCGAAACGGACCGGGCTCCAGCTCTACCGGGAGCAGCGCCGCGGCGGCACGGGCGCGCGCGGCGCCACGACGAAAGAGGAGGATTTCATCGAGCACCTCTTCATCGCGAACACGCACGACTACCTGCTCGTCTTCACCGACAAGGGCAAGGTCTACTGGAAGAAGGTCTACTTCCTCCCCGAAGGGGGGAAATCCTCGAAAGGGAGGCCGATGATCAACCTGATTCGCCTGGAGCAGGGAGAACGGATCAACGCCGTCATCCCGATCAAGGAGTTCCGCAAGGAGGAGTACCTGCTCTTCGTCACGAAACGCGGCATAGTGAAGAAGACCTCGCTTGAAGAATACGGCCGCCCCCGCCAAGGGGGGATCATCGCCGTGAACCTCGAGGACGGGGATGATCTCGTCACCGTCCTCAAGACCGCCGGCAAGGAGCAGATTCTGATTGCCTCGGCACAAGGGCAAGCGGTCAAGTTCAACGAGGAGGATGTCCGGCCCATGGGACGGACCGCCACCGGCGTCCGGGGGATTAGGCTCCGCGAGGATGACGTGGTAATCGGTGCCATCAGGGCGCCGGATGAGAAGAGCGTCCTCACCATCACCGCCAATGGCTACGGGAAACGGAGCCCGATCGGCGACTACCGGCTGATCAGCCGCGGCGGCAGCGGCGTTATCAACATCATCTGTAGCGAGCGGAATGGCCCCGTGGTGAGCGTCAAGAATGTCGATGAGCAGGACGGCATCATGCTCAGCACGAAGCACGGCATCATGATCAGGATGGACGTCTCTTCGATCAGGGTGATCGGCCGGAACACGCAGGGCGTCCGGCTCATCAACCTCCGGAACGGGGATAGCGTCGTGGCGTGCGCGAAAGTGGCGCGCGACGAGGGCGAGGAGATCGAGGAGACGAAGGAATAAAAATTTAAATCTTTCTAGTTTAAACAAATTATGTTTGAATTCTTAATCGGCGTGTCATCGCTATTCGACTCACTCCACGGAGATAAAACCCTTCTTTTTGTAATAGGGGGGCTCCAGTAATACTATTCATAATCCTCATTCTCTTGATGATTAGAACCAATAAAAGAAGGGAACTGATGGCCAGAAAATTCGCGATGATGAATAATTAGGGGTACAAAAAACGGCGGAGTTCAACTTAAGTGTTTTTTTATTCACAGAAAAAACCGGTTGTGGCGCATCACGTTATGAAATACGTGTTGTTTGCGAAATAGAAAAGGATGGAATCAATAAGAAGATATTTGATTTATTGGTAACGAACCGGAACCAAAGAATAGAACATTTAACTTGTTGCTTAGTCACAGGTTTTGACACCTATTATGAGTTTGAAGTGACGCCTAAAAAAATAATGCGTAACGTCGACCACCTTCCAAGTTACAAGATATCTTTTGAAGGGGAATTTGAGAAAAGATATTTTGTCGGCGGAGCGAGCAAAACGAAAATAAGAGAAAAAATAAACATCAATGTGCAAAAATTCTTGCTAGAGAACAAAGGCGTACTGATCAGAATGGTGAACGAAGGGTTATTGCTCTTTTACAACAAACACGTTTCTTTCACAAAAATTCACCGAGACATAATCAAATTATTGTTGTATTGGAGGTAAAACAAGAATTATAGTTTCATTATAGAGGGGCATAATTATAGTTCTTCTCGTCAATGCTGGCGCCGCAGCGGAGGGATCATCGATGCTTCGCGGGAGGGCGTATGACTCGGTCGCGTCCTGCCATGAGCCGACGCCGCAGCACCAGTGCCAACAGGAAAGGGCCGCACTATTACTCTCACAATAAGGCTTCTTCAACGTCGGGCTTGTTCTTACGTCCAAAGCCTCGCAAGAATTCTGCGGCATTCACAGTCTCTTCCCAGATGAGCCGAATCTTTTCCAGGGGCGTGTTTCAGCCATGGCCGTACTTGACTATCGAACGTTTCTTTCACTCCTCAGTACACTCCGAATGTATTTAGCGTCAAGCGCTCCCCACTATCCTGCTCTTCGGCGAGGAGGCGTGGACCGTGAACGTCCTGCCGCAGTAGACGCAGCGCTTCTTCTTCCCGGCGAGAGGCGACGCTTGCCGAGCTGAGACTATCGGCCGGTACTTCTGGTCATGGCCGCACCCAGGGCAGCGGACAAGGAGCATGGCCTGGAGAATGGAAACGCGCTTTATATCCGCTGCGCCCGGTTGTCCAGTGCGAAGACGCGACGGAAGAACACGACACTCTCCCGGATAAGCCTCTCGCGCTCCGCCGTCGTCCGGAAATTATGCCCCGTCCCGCGGAAGGTGGCGAGACGCGCATCAGGCATAATCCGAGCGATTCCGACGCTCTCCTCATAGCGCACCGTCCTGTCCGCATCCCCGTGGAGGAACAAGACCGGAATCTTTATCTCAGGGGCGATCGGCTCCGGACGGTACCGCTGCAGGTCCTCGAGGAATCCGTACTTCAGGAAATAGAGCTTCCGCTCCTTCCACTTGATCCGGTAGAGGATGCGGCCGCTGAGCCGCCACCAGCATCGTCGCAACGGCCCGAGCCGGCGGAGCTTCTGCTCATAGTACCTAATCGCGGGGCAGACCAGGACGATGCCATCGACGGCGAGGCGTGGCGCGGCGTAGAAGCTTGCGCCGCCACCATAGCTCACTCCCCAGAGGCCTATTTTTGCTCGCGGGAAACGCTTCTTGACGAACCGGTTTGCGGCCACGACGTCACCAATCCCCTCGGTGAGCGTGATATCCTCAAACTTCCCTTCCGAGTCGCCGTGGCCGTAGAAGTCGAAACGGAAAGAGCCGATACCTCTAGCAGACAACGCCCGGGCCACCAACACGTTGACCGCGCTCTCCTTCCTCGATGCGAACCCGTGGGCGATGATGACAATCGGCGCCCCTTTTTTTGGCACCGTGAGGATTCCGCTGAGCCGGCTTCCGTGACCGTCGCTGAACCACACGTCTTCCTGCATCACGGATTTCGAGAAGAGGAGGGTTAAATGGTTTTCTTTTTCTCGGTTCTCTCTCCCTTTTCTGCATCCTCTTCAGGAGGTATGACCGGGGCGTCCGGCGACGCGCTCGGCCGGAACGACCCATCTTTCGTCACCTCATCGTTCCGTCTTGAAAGCTCCTCGATCTGTCGTTCAATCCTGGAAAGGAACTCGTTCTCCGCCGCCGGGTCGCGCTCCATCTTGGCGGTGGAGAAATCCGGCAGCCCCTCCTCGGGATTCGGGCGGTGCGGCGGGTCGGGAAGCGGCTCAACAACTTCGAAGCCAAGGACCTCTTTCCGCTTCTTCCCCTTCGGCAGGGGATCGACGACGTCGAGGTCGCCGAGCTTCCGCTGCGCCTCCTTTGGCTGAGAGGCTTTCACCTGGGTGAAGACCTTCCTGATCGCGTGCTCGCCTTCCACGTCGAAATAGTCGTAGAACTTCTCTGTCAGGCGGAGGGCGAAGCTCCGTCCCTGTTTCTTCTTCACCACGAAGCCGAGCGTCTCCAGCTCCGCAATCTGCTCGTACGCGTTCCCCCCGCGAAGCTCGACGACCTTGCTCTGGAGGACGTTGGGCTGATGGTATGCGATGACGGCGAGCGTCTCCATCGTCGCTTTGCTCAGTTCCGTGTCGACGATGATGCGGCGGACGAGGGGTATATACTCGTCATGGACGAGGAGCTTCCACGATGACCCTTCGACGAAGAGCTTCAGCGCAGTCTCCCGTGCCTCGTACTCCTTCTGGAGCGCCTTGAGCGCGGCCTTCACCACTTTCTGATTGGTCCCGATCAGGGCTGCGAGTTGCTCCTCCTCCATCGCTTTGCCGCAGCTGAAGAGCAACGCCTCCACCTGGTTCTTCACCGACACGTCTCCACCTCGTTCGCGGGAAAAGGTTCAGGGCAGCGCGTACGCGCCGTTCCGCTCCACGAGCCGCTTCTTCTCGACAAGATGCTGCAGGAACGGCGCGAGCTGCTCCTCTGGGATGCCGAGCCACTCCTGGAGCGCCTTCGGACTCTTCTCGCCGCTCCGTACGCAGGCGAGGATGCCGTTCTTGATCAGCGCGTTGAGCGCTTCAGTCAGGTGGCGGTTCACCCCGCGCTCCTCACGGAGCACGTTGCTCGTCTCATGGAGCTTGCTGAGGAGGTCGTTGTACCAGTTCGTCACGGTCCGCGATTCGAGCGACGGACGGCCCGGCTCGAGCAGCTCGATTGAGGCGGGCATGAAGTTGATCGCGAGCCAGGTGAGCGCCTCCAGGTCCTCGACGAGCGTTTCGAACTCGCAGAAGGCGGAGAAGAGGCCGTCCTCCAGCTCCATCGCGTCCGCGTACTCCTCTTTCAGGCCGAGGATGCGGCTGTCGTTCTTGATGTTTGCCAGGTAGGCCTTCAAGGTCTCTTCGATGTGTTCACGCGGCTTCCCGACGAGCTCGAACGTGATGAGTGCCTTGAGCCAGCCGTCACGGAGCCGTTCTCGTATCTCAGAGGTCTTCGGCGCCGGTCGCGCCACCGGGATTGTCGGCGTCGCGTCTCCCCGGTTCGCGGCTCCTTCAGCGTGGCTCGTTCTCTCTTCTGAGTCGGCCTTTTCCGACCGCTTCGCAACCCCTTTCTTCAGCTTCCCGGACGCGTTCCGTATTTTCTGCTTCGGCGTTCCCTTCGTTGCCCGCCCCTCTTTCTTCGGGACGTCTCGCTTCGCCTCTTCCTTCTTCCGCCCTTCTTTTTTCCGCATGAAGAACATGGCCCGGAGTCACGGCGCGGTCCTTAAAAACTTTACTGTTCCCGACGAGACGTGCTCGGAGAATCTTTCGGCGATCATTTTGTTTCCCGGCCAACGGTCTCCGGGCTGCGTTCCCGGAACGACGCCCAGTCGGCGCGGAACCGTTCCAGCCCCTTTGTCGTCAACGGATGGTCGAAGAGCGTCGCGAAGACCCGCGGCGGGACCGTGGCGAGGTCCGCGCCGGCCAGCGCCGCTCCGCGGACGTGCTCCGCGTCCCTGATGGATGCAGCCAGTATCTTTGTCGGGAGGTGGTGGCGGTCATACGCCGCCCTGATGTCACGGAGCAGGGCGAGACCATCCTCACCGACGTCGTCGAGACGGCCCAGGAACGGGCTGACGAGGAACGCGCCGGCGCGGGCGGCGAGCAACGCCTGGTTGAGGGAGAAGCAAAGCGTCGCGTTCGTTCTGATTCCGTCATCGGAGAGTCGACGTATCGCTGTAATCCCGTCCACGGTGAGCGGCACCTTGACGACGATGTGCGGATCGAGATTGCTGAGTTGTCGCGCTTCAGCCACCATGTCGTCGGCCGCCATCCCGGTCACCTCTGCGCTGACCGTGAACCCCTTCTTCCCCGCGGCGTCGAACGCCGCGACAATCCCGGTGATGACCGCGGTGAAGTCGCGTCCCTCCTTTGCAATCAGGCTGGGGTTCGTCGTGACCCCCTCCACGACGCCGGTCGCGACCCAGCGCGTCACCTCGTCAACGTTCCCTGTGTCCAGGTAGAGCAGCACCTTCTCCCTCTAACGGATCGGCGCGGTCCGCCCGACCCGTTCTGCCATCTGGAGATGGCCGCCGCTTTATATCGGTGTCGGCCCGGCGCCTGTACCAGAGTCCCGCAAAGAGCGCCGCGGCAGCGACGAAGAGGAGCGGGACGGCACGCCACGGCTTCCGCTCGCCGAAGACGACGTTCCCCGTGAGTTGCGTGCCGTCGCTCGCCGGGGAGCTCCACACCTCGATGGTCGGTGCGGCTGGGTCGACGCCCGTCCCCGCCTCTTCCGTCGCGTCTCCGCTCACTCTCTCCTCACCATCGTTCTCAGCCGTCGCTTCCCGTATCCCTTCGTCATCCATGAGGAGCAGTAGAGTCCGTTCATCGACCGTGACGTTCCGCTCGTCAAGGAGGCGGAGCGCGTAGAGGTTCAGTCCCGGCCGGATCGCTGCTTCGCGGCTGAAGGAGTGGGAGCCGTTCGGCGCGATCCGCTCGGTTGCCCGTTCCCCGCTCGAGAGGAAGAAGAGCGTCATGTTCCCCTGCCCTTTGATCATAGCGTAGAGCGTGATCCTCTCACTCGCTTTCCGGTTCCGCGTGTAGAGCGACTCAATCGAGCCGGCCGGTCCCTTCACGCTTCCCGTCGTGGTCGTCGGAGCGACGACGCTCTCTTCCGCGACGGCTTTCACCTCTACCTCCTTGGTTGCTTCGCAGCCGAGTCCCTGGATGACGACGCGATATGTGCCGCTGGCCAGCCCTTGTTTCAATGCGACAGGGAGGGAGCCCTTGTAGTCGGTGTTTTGGGTGCGCGCCTCGAAGCTCGTCACCCCGCTCGCCCTCTTCCCCGCCGCGTCCTCGGCCCAGAGCTTGACGCTGTACTGCTGCGAGCTGTTCTTCACCACGTGGAACGTGACATCCATGACGTCCCCCGGACGGTACCCGTCAATCGGCTGATCGATAGCGAGGATAGCTACTGACGATGACGTGTTGCTTTCGTCCGCTGGTCGCTCCCCTTTCACGACGATGAGCCGCTCGTCCTCGACGCGTCGCGCCGAGTTGTTGCATGCCACGGCGTCGAGCCGCCCTTTGAGGATGAGGATCGCGAATCCGTCTTTCACCACGGGCGTCAACCGTTTTTGGAGTTGGTTCTGGGTCGTCGTGCTCTTCTCAGGGCTCCCCCAGAGGTCCTCGACCCAGTAAGTGACGTTGAACGGTGGCAGGAACGCGTCGTCGAGCCGCTCCACCCGCGGCCAGAACGCGATGCTCTCGCCTTCCGCGAAGAGGGGCCGGTCCTCCGCGAGCTCGAGATGGAAGGAGACGTTGCACGGCTCCTGGAGCGGATCCGCGGCTTCCAGTCCCCAGCACCGCGTCGTCCCGTTCTCCGGGAGGCTGTCGAGGAGGATTACTTTGGCGCAGAGCGTGTAGTTCCCCGTCTTGGTGAGGAGGAACGAACCGGTGCCGGTCGTCTTGTACGATTTCACCGCTACGGTGAACGAATCGTTGATGATTTGCTTGTTCGCGTACCCTTCTTCTTCATCTCCTTCTTCATCTTGTCCCTCTTCCTCATCGGTCACGTTCCGGAAAAGCCAATACCGGACTGTGACGTTGATCGCATCGGCTCCGGTGACGTAGTCGTTCCGTTGCACACGGAAGAGATTCATATAAGGGACGCTGATATAGAGCTTCGCGCCGAGAAGCGAGGAGAGGGAGAAGCGCTTGTTCTCATCGCCATTCTCTTCCTCTCCGTCTCCCCCGTTTTCTCCTTCTCCGTCTCCCCCGTTTCCTCCTTCTCCGTCTCCCCCGTTTCCTCCTTCTCCGTCTCCC
>JBBIPM010000005.1:0-11037 GCA_037442865.1 Candidatus Woesearchaeota archaeon | reverse complement strand
CTCGTTTCCTCCTTCTCCGTCTCCCCCGTTTCCTCCTCTCTCCTCAGTCCCATTATCAGGTTCTGTCCCGTTCCCGGTGCCCGGGATCTGGGGGTTCGCCAGGCATGGCGACCCGCCGAGATCGACGCTCGCCTGCCACGAGCCGTCCCGCCATTCGAGCGACCGGCCGTCGCCGCGCGCCAGCACCCCTTCATAACTCGTCGTTGCCCGCACCATCCCTGAAGGGTCGAAGAGGAAGAGCGTCTCCTTGTCGTTATTTAGGTTGTTCCCGATCGTAGGACCCGCGCTGTAGACGCTGCACGGAAGCTCTGAGTGATTGAACCCCTCCTCGACGATTAACGCGAAGCGGCAGCCTTCGATGTACCGGAACGATACAAGCGTGTCGTTCGACGCGACATCCCCGATGACCCAACCTGTCAGACTCTCGGGTTCGTCCTCGCCGAACCAGATTTCCAGGAACTCCTTGTTGTCGTCGCTCCCCGGCGGATCATACACGATCTCAGTGAACTCAAGCGCCGTTCCAAACGGGATGATGAGCGGGACGAGTACGGCTCCGAAAGCCTGGACGATCCTGCGGAGGAGTTTCGCTCGGAAGAGCGTCGCTTCCGTTGTGTGGCGTCGCATCCTTCTCCCCGTCGCGTCGCTCAAGATAACTGTTTCCCCTCGAAAAACGGAGGGGTTCCGTGATGATCATCAGATTTCCGTCAATGACGGAGCATCGCCGCGTCCTACGAGACCGCGGGGATCAGTGCCGCTATAGACTGCGGCGAGAAGGCGGTCGGAAGCCCGCCGGAGACTACTTTCTATCCCGGCGGGGAGTAACGAGGTGTGAGGGAGCGCATCGAGCTGATCGCCGATCCAGCCAACATCCTCTCTCGTCCCGATCCAGTCGGTGCCGAGCCGACTCGCCGCCGCGAACGGCGCAGAATAGGCGCGCAAGCTCTTCACCCCCTGGAGATTCACATAGAGATTGAAATAGGTCATCACCAACTCTCGAAGATCGCGATGCACCGGATCACGGTCCCGATAGACGCCCGTGTTCGATTGCGAGACCGAGCCCCAGAGTCCTCGTTTCCGGTACGCGACGATGACGTGGTCGAGATCATCGACGACCCGGAAATTGAGGAGGAACGGCTTCATCCCTGCAAGCCAGAGCGCGGCATACGCCCAGAGCGCACCCTCGAAGCAATGGGCTCGCCCCTCCCCGGCGAGGATCCTTTCCGTTAGGGTTGCAGGGGAGACGCACGCATACCCTTTTTCGCACGCGTTGTAGGGGAGGGTATCCAGCACGTCTTGCGTCGTTGCTGGCGATCCATGTTCCCGGAAGAACGTCTCAACCCTCTGAACCAGTCTGACAGAGTTGTAACGAATTCTGCGACCCATCATCGTCTTCTCCCCTTTGGAACTTATTAGCTTTCCGTTAGCGGGAGAACAGGTCAGGTTGGGGCGAATCTTCCGGGAAGCCGTCGACCGCATCTTGGACAGGCCCCTTCCTTGAGCAGGATCTCGCCCTCGTAGCGGGGACGCGCGATGCAGCGCGCGCCACATTCCGGACACCAAGTGTCGTTCTCCGCCCCCGGTACGTTCCCGAGATAGACGAAAGCCAGCCGCTCCCGCGCAACCTCTCTCGCTCTGAGGAGCGTCTTCGTCTGCGTCGCCTCCTTCCCGAGCAGCTTGTAGTCGGGACGGAACGCGCTGAGATGGAACGGAGTCTCCCTGCCGACGGCATCAGCGACCCATTCGACGAGCTTCCTGATATCCTCTTCCGCATCGTTCTCGCCTGGGATGAGAAGAGTGGTGATCTCGACATGGACGCCCGCCCCCTTCAACGCGACAATCGTCCGCCGCACAGCCTCCGGATCCGGCACCTTGCATCGCCGGCGATAGAACGAAGCGGGTCCTTTCAGATCGATATTCGCCGCGTCAAGGAACGGAATCAGCTCCCGGAGCGGCTCTTCCTCGATGTAGCCGTTGCTCACCATCACGCACGCCATCCCTGACTTCTTCGCCAGCTTCCCGATGGCGAGCATGTACTCGTAATAGATAGTCGGCTCGGTGTAGGTGAATGCGATGAGACGGCAGCCCGCCTTCTTCGCCATCCGGACAATCTCCTTGGGCTCTACCGTCTCGTCATCGGCGAGCGACGCGAGCCGTGCCGTGCTGATCCGCCAGTTCTGGCAGAAGTCGCAGAAGAGGTTGCAGCCGATCGTGGCGAGGGAGAGGATTGGCTCGCCGGGATAGAAGTGGAAGAGCGGCTTCTTCTCCACCGGGTCGACGTGGAGTGCGCACGGCTTCCCGTACGTCATCGCGAAGAGCGTCCCGTCCTTCGCTTGCCGCGCCCCACAGGCGCCGACCTGGCCGTCGCCGAGGACGCAGCGGCGCGGGCAGAGGAGACAGACGATCTCCTGCCTCTTCGTCACGGGTTCGCTCCGTCTCGTCCAGAAGCGCGCCGGTCGCATCGCTCTTCCCGATGCGTTCACACTAAAAAAGTTTCTCGCCCCTTTCAAAAAGAATATAAACATACGCGTCGGTCCCGGACACGATAAACGGTTGGCACACGCTCGGCGTCCTCGCAGTCGGAGGTATCGTGGTGCTGGACGTGGCGGAGGTGACCATCCCGGCAGTCAGGCCGAGGCTGAACGAGATACTCGCGCAGTATCCGAACAGCGGGCAGCTCTCTCTCGACACCATCCACTTCACGACAGGGCCGAGGTGGCCTGACAAGAATCAGTATCACGTCTCGGAACGGATTCTGATTTCCAAGCATTCTGAGGAGCCGCTCGTATTTCCGCCGCTCATCGATGTGGGGATGCTCTCCCTCACGACGAGGCGAGGGGTCGCGCCCGGCCATTTCGCGATCAGTCACTATGATCTGTCGAGAACCGAAAGGCCCCATCTCCGGCTGCTGTGAAGGGCTCTTGTGAAACGTCATGCGGGCAGCGTTGAAACACTCTTGTCATGCGGGCAGCGTTGAAACACTCTTTTCGATACACTCCTCGCGCGGGTCTGGAGAGCGGAACGCGTTCGCTTTGCTCACCCGGAGAACCGGCGTCCTCGCTCGCGTTCGGTCACGTCGTTCCCGACCCAGTCGCGGACGAGTTCCCGTGTACGCCTGCGGCGTTCCTTCCCTGGCGGTCTCTCAGAACGCGATTCCACGAGGCCGGATGGCGAACCTCTCTCGAACAGAGACCGGGGCGCTGTTCATCCGTCGCGACACAATCTTTATATACCCTGCCGCGGAGCGTTCCATAAAGAGGGTGAGGTGTCTTTTCTGTGCGGCTCATATTCCATGGCGCAGCGAAAGAGGTGGGCCGGAGCTGCATCGAGCTCCAGACGCACGGCGACCGGTACCTCCTCGACTGCGGCGTCAAGTTCACCACCGAAGGCTTCTCGTACCCCGAGAAGGTTTTCGAGATCCAGAAACTGGATGGCATCCTCATCAGCCACGCGCACCTCGACCACACCGGGGCGCTCCCCTTCTTCGAGCACTATGACTTGGTCTGCCCGATCTTCTGCACCCATCAAACGTTGGCGATCACCCGGATCCTGCTGAAGGACAGCTACAAGATCGCGCACATCAAACGGCTCCACCCCGCGTACGACAAGACGGACATCGTTCACGTCCGAGAGGCGACGACGCGCATCCACTGCGACGCGTGGTACCGGCACCGGAAGCTCCAGTTCCTCTTCCTCAACGCCGGCCACATCCCTGGCAGCGCGATGATCCTCATGGACGTCGAAGGGCGACGCGTCCTCTACACTGGTGACTTCAACACCCGGACGACTAGACTGATGCAACCGGCCGACTTCGCGGCCATCGTGAAAGAGCACGGTCCCATCGACACGCTCATCACCGAATGCACGTACGGGCACCGGCGCCTTCCGCCGCGGAACGAGGTGGAGCCTGCCTTCCTCGCCAAGGTCCAGGAGGTGGTGGCGCGCGGCGGCATCGCCCTCATCCCCGTCTTCGCCGTCGGGCGCGCCCAAGAGATCCTGATCATGCTCGCCGACCGGGAGTGGGGCTGCCCCCTCTACTATGACGGAATGGCCAAAGAGGTGACGCGCAAGATCCTCACGCATGAGAGCACCTACGTGATCAACAAAGGCGTACTCGACGATATGCTCTTCCGCACGGTCTGGCCGGTGAGCAGCGACCACGTCCGGGAACGGGCGACGAAACACGGCCCCGCCATCATCATCGCGACGAGCGGCATGCTCCAAGGAGGACCGGCCATCCAGTACCTGAAACGGCTCTGGCACGACCCGAAGAATGCGGTGCTCCTCACCGGCTACCAGGTTCACGGGACGAACGGCCGGCACCTCATCGACGAACGCTATCTCCATCTCGACGGCTGGAAGACGCCGGTGAAATGCGAGGTGGAGAAGTTCGACTTCTCCGGCCACGCCGATCTCGACGACATCAAGAAGGCAATCTGGCAGCTCAATCCGCGCCACCTCGTCATCCAGCACGGCGACGAGGAGAGCGTCGCCAATCTGGCCGCCTGGGCGCGGGCCGAGACGGCGTGCGTCGTCCACGATCCTGCGGTGGGTGACGAGATCGAGCTGCCCGAGCTTTCCGGCGAGCGTCTCGAACGAAAGCGGAGCGAAGGAGAACCCCGCGCGGGGCGAAGCGACCGAAGAGCGGGAGAAGGGGGAGAACGATGATCCACGGAACCCTCTACTTCCTCGACCTTCACGACGAGCCGAAACCGACGGATGTGATCCTCCCCTTCCTCGTCACCCCCATCCCCGAGATGACGCCGGAGCACGCCCTCGAGAAAGGAGGTTCCGCCAGGGGGGCGCTTGGCACGAAGCGCACGTGGGGACGGATGCTGGCGAAAGGAACGAAGCGCGTGCGGCGCGCACAGGGCGTGTCGCACGCGTACAGGAGCGTCTCATCACGGGGCGCGTCCCGTCAAAGACCCTCGGCGAGGAGGTGCGGCAGATGAAGCTAAAGGCGCGAATCATCCCGATCGAGACCGGGTTCGCCCACGTCGTCACGATCAATCACCGGGACGCGATAAGGTATGACCTCCATCCACGTGACCGCGTCAGCGTCGAGACGGTCGGGGAGAGGCAGAGACGGCGATGCATCGCCGTCGTCGACGTAATCACCACCGACGCCAGCGTCAAGAGCGGTCACGTCGGCGTCCTCGTCGAGACGGTCCGGGAGCTCGGCCTCAGGGACGGTACGGTCGTCGACCTCCATCCGGCGCCGAAGCCGGAGAGCGTCAGGATCATCAAGAAGAAGATGGAGGGCGGACATCTCACCGACGCGGAGCTGGACCGCGTCGTGAAAGATATCGTCGAGGGGAGCCTCACCGAGGTGGAGCTCACCTACTTCGTCAGCGCCGTCTCGGTGCGCGGGCTCGACGTCGAGGAGACGGTGGCGCTCACCAAGGCGGTGGCGCGGAACGGCGCGCGGTTCACTCCCGGGACGCGGATCGTGGCAGACAAGCACTGCATCGGCGGCGTCCCTGGCAACCGGACAACAATGATCGTCGTCCCCATCCTCGCCGCCTTCGGGTTGACCGTGCCGAAGACGAGCAGCAGGGCAATCACCTCGCCCGCCGGCACGGCCGACACGATGGAGACGCTCTGCGACGTCTCCCTCCCCCTCGACCAGATGCGGCGCGTCGTCCAGCAGACGGGCGCGTGCATCGTCTGGGGCGGCGCCCTCGGGCTCGCGCCGGCGGACGACAAGATCATCCGTATCGAGAAGCCGATGTCCATCGACGCGGAAGGGCTGATGCTCAGCAGCGTGATGGCGAAGAAGTACAGCGTCGGCGCCACCCACGTTGTCATCGACATCCCCCACGGGCACGGCGTCAAGGTGACGAACAGGATTCGGGCGGAGGAGCTGAAGCATCGGTTCCTCATTGTCGGGCAACTCCTCGGCATGAAGATCACCGTCGTACTGACTGATGGACGCCAGCCAATCGGGCGCGGCATCGGCCCGACGCTCGAAGCCCTCGATATCCTCAAGGTGCTCAAGAACGAGGAGGACGCCCCCCTCGACCTCAAGGAGAAATCGCTCCTCCTCGCATCCGAGCTGCTCGAGTTCACCGGGAGTGTCCGGGCCGGCGCAGGGTACGAGGTGGCGCGCGACATCCTTGAATCGGGGAGCGCCTGGAAGAAGATGGAGGAGATCATCGACGCGCAAGGACGGAACGGCCCGCTCCGCCTCGGCCGCTATCGCCTCGTGATTCCCGCTGAGCGGAGCGGCACCGTCCGGTCCATCGACAACAAGGCGATCTCGAAACTGGCCCGGATGGCGGGCGCCCCGATCACGAAAGGCGCAGGCCTCTACCTCCACAGGAAATGCGGCGAGCGCGTGAAGAGGGGGGAGCGGCTCTACACCGCCTACGCGGACAGCGCGGAGAAGATCCGGCACGTCAGGCTCTTCCACGAACAGCTCAAGCCCTACGCGATACGGTGATGCGCGCATGACACCGATGACCTCTTCGACGTTGAGGCGGAAGGTCCGCGGCGAGAGCCTTCTGACTGGACGTCATCACGGGTGTCTCGGCGTGAAGATCCCCCGCGCCGACGCGACGGACGACGCGGAGTGGACGGGGGACGCGGAACGGCGTTTCGACCGGCTCCTCGACGACATCCGTTCCCTCCGCATCCAAGGGGCCGAGCGGGTCGCGCGGGCCGCCGTCGAGGCACTGGCCCGGTACCACGGGGCGCGCGGCAAGATCCCCTCCCCGCTCGTTGACCGGCTCCTCGCGACGCGGCCGACCGAGCCGATGCTCCGGAACGCGGTCCGTTACTATCTCGACCACGCAGCGGGCCAGGATCCCCTGCTGGTGGCTCGCCATCTCCTCCAGGAGTTCGACATTGCAGACGAGCGGATCGCGCACTATGCCGCTGCGTTTCTCAAGGAGGGCGGTCTCTATTTCACCCATTGCCATAGCAGCACCGTCGTTGCCGCGCTTCTTGCGGCGTGGCGCGACGGGAGACAATTCTCGGTCCACAACACGGAGACGCGGCCTCTGTTCCAGGGGCGAATCACTGCAGAGGATCTGGTCCGTGCGGGGATCCCGGTCACCCACTTTGTTGACAGCGCATCCCGGGTCGCGCTGAAGGGGTGCGGCGCGGTCTTCCTCGGCGCCGATGCGCTCCTCGCCGACGGCACCGTCGTCAACAAGATTGGTAGTGAAGTTATCGCGGAGCTCGCCGAGAACCGACGCATTCCGGTCTACGTTCTGGCGAGCTCATGGAAGTACGCGCCTGTCGGTCGCGTCGCCTACAAGCGCCAGCTCGAGAAACGGCCCGCTCGCGAGGTCTGGCCCGACGCCCCGCGCGGCGTGACGGTCGAGAATCCGGCCTTTGAACTGGTTCATCCGCGGAGGATCACAGCCATCATCACCGAGCAGGGGATCGCGGAACCCTTGACGTGCGCGCACCGGCTCCGACACCGGTGGAGACGGCTTCTCCCGACGGAAACGAGTGCGTGACCATTCTTTGATAGTGAGAAAATTTTTTATAGACAGTTTCTGCGCTTCGCCACGAGGGGGTGAAGAGATGCCGTTTTTCGGGTTCTTGAAGAAGAAGAGTGACCCGCGACCGCCGACGGACCCTGCGCAGAGCATCCCTCCACCGCCTTCAGAACCGGGTCCCTTCTCCGCGGATTCTTCCGACATCCCCGATCTCTTCTCCGAATTTCCCGAGGACTCATCCGTCGCCTCCCTCTCCTCCGCCTCTCCCGGAGCGGCAATCCATCTCGGAGAACTGCCCGGGGCGCCCGCTCCGCCGCCAGGTTCAGGATTGACTGATTTCCTCGACCCGCCGTCGTTCGCGCCGGACGCCGAACCCAATCATATCCCGTCTCCTCTTCCCTTCCCGTCCTCTCCCCCTTCGACCGACTCGGCTCCGTCGCTCCCGCTTCCCTTTTCCACTCCAGCTCCTATCCTTCCCTCCTCAGCGGATATCCTCCCTGATTTCTCCGATGAAGAGATCCTCGAAGTGTCTCGGCTCTCCCCGCGGCCCGCGCGGAAACCGAAAGCGGAACTGGAGCCCTTCCCTGACGTTGAGAGTCCGCTTGATTTCGGTGGAGCGTTCTATGTCTCTGCGGCGCATTACGGAGATGCGCTCCGCGCAGTCGCGAAGCTGAAGGAGGGTGTCCGCAAGAGCACGGTCTCCTTGAAAGAGCTTTCGGAGAAGATAGCGGACCATCAAGAGCATTTCCTGAGATTCGCGGAAACGCTCAATACGATCCAAGAGCGGCTGATCAGCATGGACAACGTCCTGCTCCAGAGGTGAACCATGGAACCGGCACCCATCTTCGTCAAGATTGAGCAGCACAAGGAGCTGACCAAGCTCCTCGCGACGGCGCAGCAGAAGCTGAAAGAGGCCGAGACGATGCTGGAGCAGCTCGAACGGCTCAAGGCGGAAGAGGATGCGCAGCTGAAGGCCTGGGGCGCGATGCTCGCGGACGTGAAAGCGCGCACCACTGACCTGAACGAGGCCCTCTACACCAACATGTGAACCACCATGACCTATTTCCTCCGCATCAACGACGCGTCAAATGTCCGGCGGAAGCTCCTTGAGAGCAGCAAAGAGATCGTCCAGGTCCTGAAAGGGTACCAGCGGATCCTGGACATCCGGGACGCGAAGCGCGAGACGGCGGAGGATCTGCAACGGCTCCTGGGTGAGTTGAATATCCTTCTCCTCAGGATCGAGAAGCTCCTTCCTGAGAAGTCGCTGAAGGAGCTTGAGCGGTTCTCGCCGGCGAAGAAGACGAAGAAGGGAAAGAAGGGAAAGAAGGGAAAGAAGGGGGAGAAGGAAGCGCCGCCGACTCAGAAGAGGAGGGGAGTGAAGCAGACGCCTGAGAAGCCTGCAAAGGAGCAGCCCGAGAAGCCGATGAGCGAGCTAGAACGGCTTGAGCGAGCTCTCGGCAATATCGAGCAGCGGCTCGAACGGCTGTAAGCTTTAAAAACAGGTTCTCGGTCCTCTTTCTCGCTTCCTCCTGTGGAGGTCGGATAGCGGTCAATTCCGTTGGACTCAAGAGCGCTTGAGTGCTGAGCCACGCGCGATGAAGAATGGCCGTGGCCCACTACTGAGGAATCCAATCCCTTAGTGGGTTCGAGGGTTCGAATCCCTCCCTCCACATCCGTCCGATAGCTCTGCGTCCCTTAAGCAACGAGCGTCCCTCCCTTCGCCGATGTACGTGCGAAAACGTCTCGAATTACCCATTTTTAATTTCTTTATAGAAATATATTTTGAGGGAGATATTATTTATAAATAAAAACCATAAGGTTATAAATAAAACATGCCTCTCGTTCCCCAACAACGGCGGACCGCCGTCAAGAGAGAAGGGTAAGCCCGGAGGCCGGGCGGTTTTCAGGAAGCGAAACACCTTCAGGAAAAGCATCTCCCATTTCTCTCGGAGTAGATAGAATGAGTAGACAAAGGAAAAAGAAAACACAGAGTAGCGGCCAGAATGCGCCGCAGAAAAATATGGAGCGGGGAGAACGGACTGAACGAACTCCTCGGGACGGCCGACGCCCGAATCTGCCGGGCGCAGCCACGCGGCCCGGGGCGAACCCGCGGATTCTCACCGGTTCCGAGGAACAGCGCCGAACGCTCCGCACCATGCAACCGACAGCCCAACGTCGGATTATCTCACCGCGCATCACGGATGCGCGGCTCGAGATCATCCCTCTCGGGGGTTTCTCAGAGATTGGCCGCAACTCAGTGGCGATCAGAGTGGACGACGAGGTCGTCATCCTCGACCTGGGCCTGATGATGGACAAGTACATCGAATACACGGACAGCGACGATCTCGTCGAAGTTTCAGGGAGGAAGCTGATTGAGATCGGCGCCGCGCCCGACGTCGACATGCTTGGCGACGACAAGAAGAACGTCAAGGCGATCTTCCTGACCCACGCGCACCTCGACCATATCGGCGCCATCCCCTACCTCGCGAACCGGTTCGACTGCGACATTCATGCCGCCCCCTTCACCATCGAGCTCGTGCGGCGGATGTTCGACGACGAGAAACGGCTTCCCCGTGGCAAGCTGGTGGCGCACGACGTGAACGACCGGTTCCGCATCGGCGAACGAATCGAGGTCGAGTTCATCTACATCACCCATAGCGTGCCGCACACCGTCATGGTGCTCCTCCACACGCCCTACGGCAAGGTGCTCTACGCGAACGACTTCAAGTTCGACAACAACCCGACGTTGGGGCCGAAGCCGAACTACGCGCGCCTGCGCGAGCTCCAGGGACAGGTGGACTACCTCATCCTGGACACGCTCTACGCCGACCAGGCGATCAAGACGCCGAGCGAGAAGATCGCGGAAGAGATGCTGAAGGATGTGCTCCTCGGCACGCAGAGCCGCGACGCGACCATCATCATCAGCACGTTCAGCAGCCATATCGCACGCCTCAGAGCGATCGTCAACGTCGCCAAGATGATGAAACGGAAGCCCGTCTTCCTCGGACGCTCGCTCCGAAAGTACGTAGAGGCGGCGGAGGCCGTGGGGATCGCGGACTTCTCGGACGTCGAGATCGTCGGCTACGGCAACAAAGTGAAGCCCTACCTCGCGAAGGTGACCGAGCCGGGCAAATACCTCTTCGTCGCGACAGGGCACCAAGGGGAACCCAAGGCGACGCTGGCGCGGATCGTCAACCAGAACCTGCTACCCCTCACCGACAACGACATGGTCGTCTTCTCCTCGAAGACCATCCCGGTGCCCGTGACGCTCGAGAACCGGAAACGTCTCGACGATCAACTCCGCGCGAAACGCGTCCGGATCTTCGACAACATCCACGTCAGCGGCCACGGCGCCCGCGAGGACCACCGCGACTTCCTCAACACGCTGAAGCCGAAGCAGATCATCCCGACGCACGGGGAGATGGCCCAGCTCGGCGCCTTCAAGGCACTCGCTGAGGAAGCGGGATACAAGCCGCACCAGATCAGGATAGTCGCGAACGGCGAACGGATCAAAGTAGCGTAGAACCCTCTTTATTCGGTTCATCCCCTCTTTTGATGAAGTCTTAAAAGGCTGAAACCCCTGAATTCGGCC
>JBBIPM010000004.1:21395-32716 GCA_037442865.1 Candidatus Woesearchaeota archaeon | reverse complement strand
CAGGCGAAGAATCGACTACTTCTCACGACAGGACTAATTTCCGCGCAAAGCCGCTTGTGTGCCGAAACATTTATATATTGATAATTACGGAGAGAATACACAGAGAATACGAATCGAACCGATTCGACCGCGGAGATGACGAATAAACAACGTATGTAATACGTTTGTCTTACGTCTGTCTTGCGGCATAGCGACGACCTTGATGACACGGACAGAGACGGTCAATGTACGGCTGCCGCACGAGGTAATCGACCTTCTCGACGAGCTCGTGGCGCGCAAGCTCTTCGCCAACCGGAGCGAAGCAATCAGGGAATTCTGCCGCGACTATGTGCAGGGGGTCGACCGCTGATGGGCGCCGACGTCATCGTCACGGTCCGGATGCCCGCCTCCCTCCTCGAGGCGCTCCGAGCCAAGATGGGCGATGACCATTACGGTGACCTCTCTGAGCAGGTACGGAGCATCACGCGGAAAGGGTGCCTCCGCTACGCGCAGCTCCTGCGGGAGCAGCAGGGGGGCGGAGAGGCCGGGAGACGCGAGACGGAGGCTGCGGAGCGGAAGGAGCGGCCGACTGAGCTGCCGACCGGACGGCGACCGTCACGCGACGCCCAGGTGGAGGCGCTCCTCCTCGGATTGCGGGAGCTGCTGCGAGGTGAAGGACGATGACTCACCAGCATCGAGATCCGCTTCACCACCCTCCGCTCCGCCCACGTCTTACTCCCCTCTGTCTGCGACGGGGCCTCTGCCGGCACCCCCTCTATCTCGGCCCGCTCCGCCTGTTCTTCGCGATCTGCCTCTTCTCCCTCTTCTCCCTCCTCACTCTCGTCTCATACCCCTCGGTCTCCGCCTACGTCGATCTCGTCTCCCCCGCGAACGGCGCGATGACCAAGACGCAGAACGCGACCTTCGAATACTACCTTGGTCTTCCCGGCGTCCAGAGCTGCACCCTCAGCGTCGGCACGCAGATCTTCACCGACACCACCATCACCAACAACGCCTTCAACACATTCAGCGTCGTCAACATCCCGGAAGGGAGCCACCCCTGGCGGATCAGCTGCACGGATGGTGAGACGATTGACTACTCGGTGATCCGCCAACTCATCATCGACCGGACGGCGCCGAGCGTCACAATCCTCTCACCGGTTGAAGGGAGCACGGTTCCGTCGGCGACGCTTATCCTCATCGCCGAGGACGACCACGCGGAGCAGCTCACCTGCATGGTCAGCGCGAATGGCTTCCCCCTCGCGGCGGCGCCAGCCCCGAACGGCCTCCCGGTCACGCTGAACCTCACCCTGCCGAACGGACCTGTCACGCTCATGGTCCGCTGCACCGACAACGCCTCTAACACTGGAGAGGCGCAGCGGAACTTCACCCTCGAGGCGCCCCCGCCCCCCCTCTTCCTCGACCTCGCGACGAACAAGCCCTCCTACGCGCTCGGGGAGCAGGTCCTCCTCACCCTCGATTCCCTCACAGGAGCGAATGTCAGCTTGGAGATCTGCCCGGACCGGCAGGGATTCGTCCAATGCTACACCCCCCTCGTCGGCGACACGTTCCCTCAGACGCTGATCCTCCCCTACACGAACCAGACCGGGAGCTACCTCGTCGAAGCGGTCGCGATCCACGGGAACCGGAGCGCGATGAAGAGCGCCGCGTACCTGGTCGAGAACACGCTGCGCATCACCATCTCCCCTGACCAGGAGCCGCGTCTCAACGAGCCGATTACCTACACGGCGCACGCCGCTGGAGGGATCGGCACGATCACCTACGCGTGGAACCTGAGCAACGGCTCAGCCGCGACCGGACCCTCCGTGACGAGGACCTATGCGGGCATCGGCTCGTTCACGGAGCGTGTCACCGTCACGGACGCAGCGGGGAACAACGCCACTGCAGCGTATACGGTCACCGTCGAACCTGAACACCTCGTCACCGTCACGGTGACGGATGCACGGACCAAAACGGCATTGGCCGACGTCGCGGTCCAGGTCCAGCACGTCAGCGACAACCACGACGCGAAGACCCGGTTGACCGGGAGTGACGGCGTCGCCGCCTTCACGGTCCGCCACGCCACCTACAAGCTCTTCCTCTCAAAGGAGGGGTATTCCTATCTCCTCGAGGAGCGCGCCATCGAGAAGGAGGAGAACCTCGCCTACGCGCTGGAGCCGTACGATCACGAGAAGCCCCGCGTCACCATCCTCTCTCCCAGCGACGGCGCGACGGTCTCGCTCCCTGTCACAATCGCCTACACGGCGGACGACGCCGGAGCGGTGAGCTGCACACTCTCCTACGGGAAGAGCGGCAGCGAGTGGCTCCAGAACGGCGGGACCCGGACCATCCAACCCGGCGCAGAAGAGGGGTTCGAGCTCCTCTCCCTGGAAGAAGGCAGCTACTCCTACGTCGTCGAATGCGCGGATCAGAGCGGAAACATCGGGGAGAGCGAGCGGCGCGCCTTCACGGTCGTCGCGGCATCCGCGATCCTCCCGAAGGAAACGACCGCTCCTCTTCTCACCGGGTTCGGCGACGACCCCCTCGCCGTCGTGGACCGCGCGTACGGCGCGTATGACGCCTTCGACGCTGAGCAGCGCTCCGTCGCCGAGCTTCTCGGATGGGAGCGGATGATCAATGAACGGAAGCGCGAGATCCAACGCCTCGCCCGTGACCTGGATGCGCTCCGGTTCCGCCGCGACCTCTCCGAGGATGAGCGGCGGCTCAAGGAACAGGAGCTCCGCTCAAAGGTGAAAGAGTCGGAACGGACCCTTCCGCTCGACCTCGTCATCCTCGAGAGCGACACCTCGGTCGTCTACCTGAAAGAGGAGGGGCTCCGCTCCCTCGCACCAGCCATCGGTCGGCAGAAAGCCTATGCGTTCACTGACCAGAAGCTTGTCGCATACCTCCACAAGGTGCAGCAGGAGTTCGCGCCGGAACGGAAGCTAATCCGGGCGAAGCTCCTTCTCGCGGACGGCTCCTCCCGCACCATCAGCATCGTGAGCCACACGATCAGGTACAAGGCCGGAGAGGGGCAGGGGGCAACAGGGAGCGATTCCTCCGCTTCCTTCTCCGCTCCCTCCTCTGGCTCCTCGGCTTCCTCCACGGGCGCTTCGCCGGACGGCTCGATCGCAAGCCGTGACGCAACGGCGGCGCTGGACGGGACCTACACGCTCTATGAAGCAATCCCTGAGAGCGTTGCCTCCTCGACGAAGCTGATTGTGACGAAGCACGAGCACCGGGTCCTGAGCGCGAACGGCGAGCCGCTCGCACTCGAGTTCCCGCCGGAACGGCGGATCACCTACTATGTCGAAGGGGACGTCCCCCTCGAGAAACTCTCAGGAATCGCCACCGTGCTTCTCAGGAAACCGGGGCTCGACGAGATCTCAGGACGAGTGACTTTCATCTCACTCGCCGGTGTCGACTGGAAGCTGAGCCTCCTCCTCTCCGGAGCGCTCATCCTCTTTGTCTGGCTCCTCCGCAGAGGGCCAATTCATCGCATTACTTACGTGTTCTACGCCTTCTCCGGGAAGCGGATGGTGCACGCCGTCAGGATGTTGGTGAGCGACGGCCTCGCACACCTGGACGTGAACGACCTGGACCGTGCGGTGATGCGGTACAAGGAGGCGAAGCTCACCTACGAGCGGCTTTCTGACTACGCGAAGAACGAGGTCTACGACGACCTCACCCGGCTGCGCCACGCCCTCGATTCAGGATACTATTCGCAGCTCGTCCAACGGATCGGCGCGGCGATCAGCGAAGGGCGCCTCCATGACGCGATCGACGACTATGCGCGGCTCGAAGGGACTTTCGAACGGCTCGACGAAGAGGAGCAGGAGCGGCTCATCATCGTCGCGGCGGAGCTCTCCAGGCGGATAACTTCCCTGGAATCGCGAGCGGGGACGAGCTCCGATCCTGCCGTCGTCAGCGGCGCAAGGGTCATCGTCCGAAACGGAGCGGAAAACCCCGTCGGTCGCGGTGCATCGAACGTCACGGTCGGAGGCGGCGCGCCATGAGCATCATCGCCTCGTATCGACCGTCAGAACGGCCACGAAGCCATCCACCTGTCCTCTCCTCTCCGCGGAACGGGCCGAGCAGGCGACGCATCATGATCTGGACGGGCATCCTCCTCCTTACGCTCCTCGCACTGAAAGGGCTCGTCATCGTCGGCCAGTTCATCGGCTACGCCACTGTGACGGCACGGGGGGGCACCATCACCGAGCTGATCGTGGAGCACGCCATTCCCACCGATTTCTGGGCGGCGGTCTCCGGGATCGCGATCCGCGTGGAAGGATACACTGAGCAGCAGTACGAAACCTTGAACTTCGGCATGATCCGGGAGATTAACCTCCTCTTCGACTGCATGCAGCGCGACATCCAGCACGAGGTCTACGCGGTCTGGACCGACCCGAGCGCGCTCGACCTCTCCGCGCTCTACCCGATGACGCCGCTTGAGCTCGACACGCTGCTCGGCAAGGACCCTGCCGACTTCGACTCCGCATCAAGGACCTACACTGAAACGGTCTCGTTCAGCTACGGCACCGCCACGATCACTGCCCCCGGCACCACCACCTTCGCAGTCGGCCAGGAGCCGCCCGTCACCTTCAGGATAGCGCTGGCGAAGACGAGGCACAACGACCCGGTCTTCGTCGCCCTCAAGTCAAACTTCACGAAAGGGTTCAACAACCGGACGTTCAACTACCAGCTCCTCCTCCCGGCGCCGAACGCGACGACGTTCTACTTCTTCTCGGACCCGTACGACATCTGCGGATCCGAGGAAGGGGATTCGCCGCTGACGGGGCAGGTCTACGGCACCGTCACCACGACGACCGGAACCCCGATCCCTGACGTCATCGTCATCGTCGGCGGCGCCGCGAACCTCTCCCGCGTCGACGGGAACTACAACATGACCGCGCCCGTGGGCTACCAGTTCATCTTCGCTCTCAAGACCGGCTACCGGGTCTACCAGAACAACGTCACTATCGTCGCCGGGAACGATACGCGCCATAACATCATCCTCGAGGAGGAGTACCCGCCGAACCCCGCGACGGGATCCGGGCCGGGCCAGGACAGTCCTGGCGACACGTTCACGCCTCCGGTGCCGCCCGCCACTGGCGGAGCAGGAGAGGGCCCGGGGGAGGTGCCGCCGATGCCGATAATCCAGCAGCCAACAGTGATCAGCGGCACGGACTACATCATCAGCCTCAGCGAGCTGAACAGGAAGCTCAGGCTCGGACAGTTCCTCCAGGAGCGGATCTTCCTCTACAGCTTCAAGAAAGCGCCTGCCCGGGTCACGTTCAGGGTGAACGGAACCGAGATCGGCCAGCTCATCTCCGTCGACCGGACCGAGCTTACCATCGAGCCGAACGGGAAAGACCAGTTCGTTCTCACCATCTTCGGCGTCGGCGAGACCGGAATCTTCGAAGGGACGATCGAGCTGGAAGGCGACCTGAACGCCTCCATCCCGGTCACCATCGAGGTATTGCCGCGCGAGCAGCTCCCTGTCGAGGCGCTCCACATGGAGGTCGAGACGGCGAAGAAGAGCTACCTCCCCGACGACCTGGTCAGGGTGAAGACCGACCTGCGGAATCTCCTCACGGATCGCCAGTACCCGGTGCGGCTCTTCTACACGGTCCAGGACGTCGAGGGGAAAGAGACGCTCTGGACCTACGAGACGAACGCGTACCTCGAGACGGCGTTCAGCCTCATCAAGAGCTTCGAGCTCCCCTCCGAGGTGAGGAGCGGCGACTACGTGCTCCGCGTCACGGCGAACTACTTGAGCCTGAGCAGCGGTACGAGCACGATCTTCCATGTTGACGTCCCGTTCTGGCAGCGTACCCTCCTCGGGCTCAAGTACTGGCTCTGGCTCCTTCTCCTCCTCCTCATCGGGGGAGCGGTCGTCGCCGGCTTCTTGATCAAGCGGAACATCGAGTCGAAGAAGAAATACCACCTCAAAGTCGACTATGACGAGCTCCCCAAGCCAGGGCCGAGGAACATCCTTGTCGGACGGATAGCGGAGACAGACAAGCCCTCCTACTTCAACCTGGAGAACTTCAAGACACACACCATTGTGGCCGGTTCCACTGGCGGCGGCAAGTCAGTCAGCGCCCAGGTGATCATCGAGGAGGCGCTCGAGAAGGGGGTGGCCATCCTCGCCTTCGACCCTACCGCCCAATGGACCGGGATGCTCCGTCCCTGCAAGGACAAGACGATGCTGGCGCTCTATCCGCTCTACGGGATGAAGAAGACGGACGCCAAGGCGTACAACGGCAATATCCGGATGATCCTCGACCCGCGGGAGAAGATCGACATCAAGCGGTACGTGAAGCCCGGCGAGATCCAGGTCTTCTGCGGCCACAAGCTCGACCCGAAGGACATGGACATCATGGTGGCGAACGCGATCAGGCAGATCTTCCACGCGAACTTCCCGGAGAATAAGCTGCTGAAGGTGATGTTTGTCTTCGACGAGGTCCACCGGCTCCTGCCAAAGTTCGGCGGCTCGGGCGACGGCTTCCTCCAGATCGAGCGTGGCTGCCGCGAGTTCCGTAAGTGGGGCCTCGGCATCATGCTCATCTCGCAGGTGCTGAGCGACTTCGTCGGGACGATCAAGGCGAACATCAACACCGAGATCCAGATGCGGACGCGGGACGAGGGCGACCTGGAGCGGATCAGGCAGAAGTACGGCGAGGACGTGCTCCGCTCCCTGGTGAAGGCGACGGTCGGCACCGGCATGGTGGAGAACCCCGCCTACAACCGGGGGCAGCCCTTCTTCGTCGCCTTCCGTCCGTTGAAGCACAGCGTCGAGCGGTTGACGGACGAGGAGATCGAGCAGTACAACACCTACAACGACCAGCTCGACGACCTCTTCTTCAGCCTGGAGCAGCTGGAGAAGGAGGGCATCGACGTCTTCGACCTGAAGCTCGAGCTGAAGTTGGCGCAGGATAAGGTGAAGACTGGGAACTTCAACATGGTGAAAATCTACCTCGAGGGGCTGACGCCGCGGATCGACAGCCAGTGGATGAAGCTCGGGAAGAAGCCGAAGAGGCTGGAACGCGAACTTGTCGACATGGGCGATATCCAGGCGGAGCTGGCGAAGGCGCAGCAGGAGCGGGACAAGTATGTGGCTGCGCAGCAGGCGGGGCAGCCGGTCGGCGGCGGCGCGGAGGCTGCACCGAAGGAGCGAGGCTGGAAGGATGACGTGCCTCCTGACAAGATACTGAACTTGAAGAACGGCATGATCGTGATCAACCTTGCCTCCCTCTTCGATGAGGTGAGCGCGATGAAGGACGCCGACCTGCCGAACGAGTTCGACCCGGAGCCGAAGCCCCCTGCCGAGGGGCAGCCTGCGCCGTCGCCGAAGAACCGGTTCGCCATCTGGGTCCGTGACGCGGTCGGCGACGCGAAGCTGGCGAACGCCTTGGCCGCGGCGAAGACGAAAGAGGAGATCCTCGCCGTGCTTCAGAAGAAGAAAGAGGGGAAGGACGTCGGCGACGTGAAGCCGCCCGCGTGGTTCGCGGCCCCTCTCGCTTCTGCTCCTGTTGTTTCTGCTCCTGTTGTTTCTGCTCCTGTTGTTTCTGCTCCTGTTGCTCCTTCATCCACTCCTGACGCCGCTCCAGCAGTCCGGCCCGGACCTGCGGCTCCGCCGCCCTCGATCTCTCCTGAACCCTCTCCTGTCCAAACCCCTTCTCCACCCTCTGACGAGCCCGTCGCAGCGGCGAAGAGCATCGCGTCCCTCGATTCGCTCGTCGTCAATGACGGGCAGGCGTTCCGGCTCGAGAACGGGATGCTCCTCCGGAGCGTCCGGGAGCTGGTCGACTACCTCCCCCGGATGGAGGAGTGGCTCTTCCGGAACCACGTCAGCGAAGGGTACAACCATTTCGCGGACTGGATCAAAGGTGTGTTCCACGACGAGGAGCTTGCGCGGCGCGTCGCCAACGCCCATACGAAGGAGGAGGTGGTCGCCGCCATCACAGGCTGATGCGGCAACGCATATCCGCTGCCGGACGTCGTTCGCCATACCGGTTCGACGCAACCGGCTTAGTGGTTTGCCGGGGCGAAAGAGTGAAAAAGAGGAATCAGCAAGGGAAGGAGGAGAGGTGGATGATGCTGAGGAGAGGTGAGCGATGAACGACGAGGTGCTGACGGAGCCGAGGCTCTACTTCCGGCTCGTCACGGGGCAGGAGATTCGGTCGATCAGGCAGCTGATCGAGATTGTCCCGACCTTGGAGGAGGAGCAGTACCGCCATCATGTCAACGAGTGGAAGAATGACTTCTACAACTGGATTACTGGGGTGTTCCAGGACGCTGAAGTCGCCGATCTCATCCGGTCGTGCGGGACGCGCGACGAGTTCCAGGAGAAGCTCTTCGAGTACCTTCTCGAGGAGAAGCGGAAGGCGCAGAAGAAAGTCAAGGAGACCTTCCGCGAGACGCAGAAAGAGGTTTTCAAGCGTGACCCGACCCGGTTCAAGCAGTTCCGCGAGCAGGAATCGCGCCATCAGGAGCGCGTCTCCGACCAGTTCGCGGAGGCGGCGCAACGCTTCGCGGAGACGAGAAAGGAGTCGGTCCTGCCGCAGACGATCCATAAGCTCGACGCGATGCAGGAACGCCTTAAGGAGCTCCGCCAGTATATCACCGCAACGCGGAAAGAGGGGAACGACCCGCTCCTCGCCGAGCTCGCGCTCCGTGTCTTCACGGCGAAGATGAACTATGCGCGCCTCACCCAGGAGGAAGGGGATTTCGACCGGGTCGAAACGATACTGAACGAGGCGGAGAAGGAGCTCGAGGAGGTCGTCATGACGAAGCGCGTGGATGCTGTAAAGGAGGTGGAGCTCCTCGTCAAGATCGCGCAGGAGAAGGAACGCGGGACGACGAAAGGTTCCGCCTCCGAAAAGTTCGCCGCGGCGAAGGCGCGGATAGGCGCCGCCCCGGCGAAAGGGGCCGCGCCACCTTCTCCGGATGGGTCGTCCGATAGGCAGAATCGGCGAGGGAGTGATGCGGCTCAGCCAATGAACGAAGCATCGCCGGCGGGAGACGAGTCCGGGTCGAAGATGGGCGTCCTGCCCGGGAAGGTGAGCGCCTGATGGGGCTTTTCGGGAAGAAGCAGCCGGACCGGGACGAGATCATCAAGCAAGGACTCGCCGACGCGGAAGCCGCGGCGGCGAGCGCCGGCCAATCCTCGGAGAAGGAGGTGAAGACCGGCAACGACAAGGTGGACATCGAGCTGACCAAGATTCAGGCCCAGCTCGAGGGATTATCCGAGTTCAGGAAAGCGAATTCGGAGCGGTTCACCAGGGTGAGCGAGCAGCTCGGCGAGCTCCGCGGCATGATCGTCGACACGAACAAGGCGATCTCCAAGATTGAGGTGGCGGCCACGAAGGCGGTCGACCTCGTCGAGTCGGTCCACCCGGAGAAGCTGATGGTCGAGGTCCGGAAGCAGGACGGGAAGATCGAGGCGCTCCGCGCCAATATCGAGGGGAACGAATCGGTGATGAAGGACATCATGTCCGAGATGAAGAAGATGCGGGAGCAGATCAGCTTCTACAAGGGCGTCGAGCAGGTCGCGAAGATGAACGACGAGGTGAAGCAGGAGCTCGCCAACGTGAAGAAGATGGAGGCGGTAATCGAGCGGCACGCCGACAAGGTCGAGACGATCTTCGTCGAGGTGCAGCGGAAATTCTCCGAGTTCGACAAGTTCGACAGCCTCCTCAAGGACCTCGAGTCGGAGACGAAGAAGATGGGCTCCGAGATGGACAAGATGCGGGTCAAGCTCGACACGAAAGAGGAGAAGAAGGAGTTCGTCACCCTCGTGGATAAGTTCAACAACTTCGAGACCCACACGACGAACCTGCTCAAACTCCTCGATGAGCGATCCAAGACCCTGAAGGAAGGACTCGAATCCGACTTCGCGAAGCTGAAGCGGAAGCTCGAGCGGAAGCTCAAGACAGGGGAGATCGACATGGACGCGCCGGATGAATCAGGGAAGCCGAAACCGCGGCCTCGCGGCGCAGTCGGCGCCGCCCTCACTGGGAGCGGCGCGCACGATGATGATTCGGGCGCCGACGTCGTCGGCGGCGACGTCCGGAAGCCGAACGGATTCCTCTCCCGCCTCAAAGGATTCGGGAAGAAGGTGGTGGACCAGTCGCTCGAAGGCGGCTCGTCTACTCCCGTCCTAGAAACGAGTGCCGACCAGTCCCGGGCCGAATCACCCTCCCCGGCAAACGTTGACGCGCAAGAGAAGGATGATTAGCGTTCTGTCGGTGCTCATTCTGCGCGTGCTGCAACCCGGACGAGTGCATTTTCGACCAAGAACCCAATGATGACTGCTCCGACCGCCACCGCGATTATGATCATCCCTGTCATTCTCCAGCCGAAATAATGGATGAGAAACGGGAGGAACGGGAGCTTCACCGCGCCGTTGAAGAGAGATGCGGCAATCACCCCTTCTCTGACGCCGTTGTTCCGCAGCTCCGCCATGCGTTTGATCCCTTCCGTGTCGTGCCCTGAGAAGATACTACCCATCACCGCATAGTACCACTGCTTCGCGCCTGTGCTCCCGGCGATGAGTTTCATCAGCTGCTCCGGGGGAAGCAGGAGGCGCGATAGGAACTGGAGGGCAATCATGGAGACGAGAACTGGGATGAGTTGCATCGTCTGGGTCTGCAGGATGGCTATCGCCCGAGGCGTCGCCGCGGGGTTCAGCGCGAAGAGGAACAGGCCCGTCGCGACCGCGGAGACCAGGAAGGCCACGCCCGGCTCCTTCAGGCGCGTCACGATGTGGGTGCCCATCCCGGCCAGGTCCTTCTGGCTCATACCCTCCCTCCCAGTGCCGCGAGGAGTAGCGCGACGATGACGATTAGGAAGATTGTGATGGAGTTCCGGACGAGGACGAATCTTCCGCCGAGGAGTCGGCGCTCCTCCCTTCCGAGCACGGCGACGCCTGACCAGGTGAGGAGGAATGCGAGTGCGGGGGCGAGCCCTATCCCTCTGCCGCCCAGTTCTCCCGGCAGAAGGTAGCCGAGGAGCGGATTCCCGTCGCTGAGCGTTCCGAGCATGGCTGCGATGATTGCGCCAGTAATCCTTTCTCCGAAGAGGAGGGCAAACCCCTCCTTCGGGATGAAGATGATGGCGCAGCAGGAGAGGATGATTGCGCCGGCAGAGAGCGGGATGCTGCGGAGCAGGAGCTCCTTCGTGCTGTTTGCCGCTCCGCGCAGCGCCGCCCTCCTTCGTTCCTCCCTGTTCATGGGCCTCCCACGCCTTTTTTTTCCGCCCTCCGACGGCCGTCCTCTTCCTTGTTCTTCTTCTGGTTCTTGTTCTTCTTCTGGTTCTTGTTCTTCTTCTGGTTC
>JBBIPM010000004.1:0-21295 GCA_037442865.1 Candidatus Woesearchaeota archaeon | reverse complement strand
CTTGTTCTTCTTCTGGTTCTTGTTCTTCTTCTGGTTCTTGTTCTTCTTCTGGTTCTTGTTCTTCTTCTCTTCCTTCTTCTCTGTTCTCTTCCTTGTTCTTTCTCCTCTCTCTTCAACCACTCCCCGACTCGGAGGGTCAGGAGGGATGATTCGCTGAAGAGCCATTCTCCGCCATATTTTTAAAGGGTGCGCTTTTCTGTGCTACACGATCGTTTCGGGGTGGTACTTGATGGATTCCTCGTCGTCATACGAAGTGAAGGATCTCTCGCTCGCGGAGCAGGGGAAGAAGAACCTGGAGCTGGCGGAGCGGCGCATGGGTGCGCTCCTCGCGATCAAGGACCGTTTCGAGCGCGAGAAGCCGCTGAAGGGTCTCCGCGTCGGCATGGCGCTCCACGTCACGAAGGAGACGGGCATCCTCGTCCGGACCCTCCTCGCGGGCGGCGCCGACGTCGCCATCACGGGCTGCAACCCGCTCTCCACTCAGGATGATGTCGCTGCCGCGCTTGCGAAAGAGGGCGTCAAGGTCTGGGCGTACAAGGGCGAGACGAACGAGGACTACTACCGGTACCTCGCCGCGATCATCGCGTTCAAGCCGCAGATCACCATCGACGACGGCTGCGATCTCGTCAGCGAGATCCACAAGAAGCACGCAGACCTCATCCCGAGCATCATCGGCGGCTGCGAGGAGACGACGACAGGGATCATCCGGCTCCACGCCATGGCGAAGGACAGAGCCCTCAAGTACCCCGTCGTGGCGGTGAACGACAACAAGACGAAGCACCTCCTCGACAACTACTACGGCACGGGCCAGAGCACGATCGACGGCATCCTCCGCGCGACGAACATCCTCTTCGCGGGCAAGAGCGTCGTGATCTGCGGCTACGGGAGCTGCGGCAAGGGCGTCTCGCTCCGCGCGAAAGGGCTGGGCGCCAACGTCATCGTCTGCGAGGTGGACGCGTTCCGCGCCTTGCAGGCGGCTCTCGACGGGTTCCGCGTCCTGCCGCTCCTCGAGGCGGCTCCAATTGGCGATCTCTTCATCACGGTGACGGGGAACAAGAATGTCATCGACCTCTCTCACATGCGCGTCATGAAGGACGGCGCGATCCTCGCGAACAGCGGCCACTTCGACGCGGAGATCAACGTCGCGGCCCTGAAGAGGGCGGCGAAGTCCCGGACGATGCGCCCGTATCTGGATGAGTATACGTTCAACGGCAAACGGCTCTACCTGGCGGGCGAAGGCCGCCTAGTCAATCTCGCCGCCGCCGAGGGCCACCCGTCGGAGGTGATGTCCACCTCGTTCTGTGGCCAGGCCCTCGCGGTCGAGTACCTGGTCAAGAACCGGACGACGCTCAAGGGCGGCGTCGTGGTGCAGCTCCCCGCGGAGATCGACGACGCGATCGCGCGCCTGCAGCTGGAGGCGATGGGCCTCGAGAAGGACGAGCTGACAGCGGAGCAGAAGGCGTATCTGCGGAGCTGGGAGGAGGGGACGTAGGCGCCTGTCGGCGCGTCTCTCCTGCGCGTCGTTCCTGTTTCCGGCAATTTTTTTTGCTTTCCCAACACTTTTCGCCCGCGGGGGTGGGCTTGGTTCATGTCGTCCTGTTCCTGATTTCGGAGGGTGTCGGCTCGTCACGGACTCGTCCCCGGATCGAGTCTATCGAACGAGTTCATCATATTTATATTTTAAATAATATTATATTATATCAAATAAAATATAATCTTTTTCCTCCGTGAGTCGAAGAGAATCAAAATATTTATAAATAACTATATTAAAAAAGATACTACTTGAGTTGTGTGGCTGCACGTCGTGACGTCCGCAGCCGCTCGCAGGAACGACCCGGAGACGGTTGCACGTGACGCGCGTAGCGATAGAGACGAGGATACTCTCCCTCTACGTGGCGGGTTCTGAGGCGGAAGTGTTCAACGTCAGCGAGATCGCCAAGGGCGTGGGTGCCGCCTATCCGCACACCCACGCCGCCGTCAAGAGGATGATTCGCGACGGCATCCTCTCCGCGATCACCGTCGGAAAAAGCATCCTCTGCTCAGTCAACCTGGAGAACGACCTGGCGCGGAACCTCCTCGCGCAAGCCCAATGCAGACGGAAAGCTTCGCTACTCTCGCGGCCGAACCTCCTGAATCTCGACGCGGAGATGCGCCGCATCGCTGCTGAGGAGCCACAGGTCATCGTCGCCATCCTCAACAAGGAGGGGATCCGTTTCATCGTCACGGAACGGAAAGCGGCGATGGCAGTCCTCCGACGGACAAGCATGCTTGGCCTCTCTTTCTCAGACCCTGATGAATTCCGCGCCGAACTCCTCACGAGCATGAGGACGCTCGATGGGAGCACCATCCTCTTCGGCTATGATCGGCTTCTCCTCATCCTTCTCCCTATCCACCGTCAGCTCTCGCTCAACCACGCGCGTTGCTTCCGCGCCATCGCCGTGAATTCGGCAGCTGTTGGATCGAGTCGAACCGCTTCCGCTCTTCGAGCTCCTCGTCGACCAAAGGCGAAGGAGGTGGCGCGATGAAGCGGATGCGGCACTTCTCTCTTCTTATTCTCCCCTCCCCTCCCCTTCTCTCTCTCTTTCTCTCTCTCTTTCTCTCTCTCTTTCTCTCTCTCTTTCTCTCCACAACGATCGTCTTCTCTCTCGCAGTCCTCGAGGAACCCTCGCAGACGCGTCTCTTCATCGGCAAGGAGCGATTCTCTCTCGGCGAAAGCGTCACGCTTCGCGTTGATACCCGGGACCTTCTCCATCCGGAGCTCCGTCTTGTCACCGGCGACGGCTCGTTTCGGTACGCCGGGTCCTATGAAGAGCCGATAAACTACCTTCCGCCCCATGAAGGGCATTTCCGGTTCGTCTTGACCGACAAGTCCGACCACTCCCTAAGGGAGGAACGCTCCTTCATCGTCAAGATTGATGCCGTGTTGTTCGGCCAGGATGTTGGCGCTCCGCTCGGCGAAGGAAGAGCACCGAACGATCCGGCGATTCACAGCTCATCCGCGAGGGACGCGGAGGATGATGGGGTAAACGAGAACGTTGACGAAGATCGAGAAGAGGGGCTGCTCCCCGACGTGTTCGATAAGGATGCCGCTTTGGGAAGCGACGGTCAGGAAGGGACTGGGAAGGATGACGGCGGAGATGCCTCGTCGTCTCTCCTGCTCGTCTCGCTCAAGGAGCGGTACACGATGGAGGAGCACGCGACACTCCTTATCGGAGAGGGTGACGCACCGCTCGGCGCGCCGGGAGATGCGGCTCGCCACAACCATCATATCGATGGTCAGGATCTCCCCCCGCGGGAGAACCCGCTCGACGGCGTCGCGCTCTACATCCTGACGCCGCAGGGCCGGTACCGCTACATCGGCGCCCTCTCCTTCCCGCTCACCGTCCCGCTCCTCCTCCCTGGTCTCCACACTGCCGAGCTCCGCGCACGGACGGGATCGTTGCTCACTTCAGTCTCCTTCGCCGTCGAACCCGCCGCTTCCAGGAATGATTCTTCCCCGTCGCCAAGGGATGGGCGGGAGAATCGCTCCTCTGTGGCGCCGTCAGGCCCGCCAGGCCCCTTGGCCGATGTCGACGGCGTCTCGCCTTCCAGCCCCGACCCCTCCGAAGAACGGAGAGCATCCTCTTCCAATAATTCTGACGATTTGGATACCGTTTCCGCTCCCTTCTCGCTCAGAAACAGCAAAGGGAGCCTCTTTACGGCGAGGACGAGGATCCAGGAACGCCCGACGCCGGGGCTTCTGCTGAACAGCGTGGCGCGTGAGCCAAACAGACCACTGGACGACGATGCGGAGAGCGTCGCGCCAGGCTCGCTCCCCCTCCCATCGGTATCATCCCCCGGTTCCGGGTCCCGTTCCGGGTTGCCCCTCGAATCAGCGCCGACCCTTCCGGACCGTTTCGACGCGGTGATCGAGCCGTTCGCCTCGGTCGTCGAACGGATCGAGCTCCGGGAGGTGACGCTGCCCGCGGCGATGCGGGAAGGACTGCTGGACGACGGTTTCGACAGGGCGTCGGGTGTCGGGGTGGGTGATGGGTTTGGTGGCGAGCTGGTGATCGGTCTCGACGAGCTCCCCCTCGAGGCGGCGCCGATCGGCAAGCCGGTGGCTCGCGCCTACGCCATCGACCTCTCGGCCGTCGATTTTATCGTCGGCACCGCGACCCTCACCGCGCAAGGAACCGAACTCCACAAATGCGCGCTCTGGAACTTCACGGAACGGCGATGCCACGGCGAATGGATCTTTGTCCGTCCGCTCACGCCCGGCGAGCGGTACGAGATCCTCCTGTTTCCCGGCGATCCCGGCTATGCCGAGGCGGGCGTTGCCAGCATCAACACGCGCAAACCAGTTTTTCGACCCGGTGAGCCCGCCGAGCTCATCGTCGTGGTGCTCGACACTCAGGGGTATCTCGTCGTCGGTGCGAACCTTCTCCTTACCATCACCGCGCCGAGCGGCGTGACCTCGACGCTGACGAGCTTCGAGGAGGTTGAAGCCGGGATCTATGAGGCCTCCTTCGTCTCGACGGAAGAAGAAGGGCGCTACGGACTCCATGTCGCCGCTACAGGCCCTGGCGTGAGCCAAGAGATGGACTCCTTCTTCTTCGTCGGGGAACCCCTCTTCGACATCCTCCGCGACACCCCGGTGACGACCGATCCCTGGCAAGGGCCGTTCACCTCATCCATCACAGTCACCTCGCGGACGGTCGCCGGTCCCTTCGACGTGACGGAACGCCTTCCGCCGGGCTTCGCCCTCGTCGATGACGGAGATGCTATCGTGACTGAGGATGCGGGCGGCCTTCTCTTGACGTGGAGCGGCCTCACGAACGGTTCGACAGTCACGTACCGTGCGCTTCCGCCTCTCGTCACTCCTGACCTCTACGCGCTCGGCCCGTCGACGGTGCATTATCATGACTCCGCGCAGCCTGACAACGGATTCACGACGCTCTCCTACGATGAGGCGCGCCCCTGGTACTTGGCGATCGATCCGCAATACTCGAACGTCGACAGCGTCGAGGTGGCCCTGGCGCCCCTCGACAACCGCACCTTCGTCATCGCGTACATCGATTCCTCGACAGAGGATGCTTGTTTCCAAGTGCTCGACACGAACGGAACGGCGCTCGTCTCCGAGACCTGCTTCAATCCCGATGTGAACCTCGACGGACGGATCGCCGTTGCGCCGCTCAACGCAACCCATTTCGCCATCAACGAGTACGACAGCAGCGGCAACACGAACAGCTTCTACGTCTACCATCGGAACGGCACGCAGATCCTCGGCCAGACGCAGATCGACGCGAACGCGGGCACCGTAGTGGATATCGGCGTCGGCTCTCTCGGGGATCGGCTCGCCTTCTCCTGGACCGACCCGAACAACAATGATGACCAGCACATGGAGATCTGGTATCCGAACGGCACCCAGGTCCTCGCCGAGACGGATGTTGATGACGACGTCAACGCGAATCAGATGACTATCCTCTGGAACCAGGTGGACGTCGTCCCTGTCTCTCTGAATCGGTTCTCCGTCGTCTGGTTCGACAGCAACGGCGACACCGTCCGGGCACGCCTCTACAACGGGACGGGCGGCCAGGTCGTCGGACAGACAGACATCGCCGCTGTCGGGAACGGCGGCCAGGTCGCGGCGACCGCCCTCAAAGATGGCTTGATCGTCATCGCGTACTACAACGCGACCGCGCCGAACCTCGCCTTCCAGCTCTACAACCTGAGCGGCAACTCCTTCACCGCAGTAGGAAGCCAGGTCATCGTGGACAGCTCCCCCGGGAGCGACACCCGGCTCGCCGTCGCCGAAATAGCCATCACGGGGCGTACGGGCTTCGTCGTCGCGTGGCGGAACCAGAGCGCAGGGAACATCATGGCCGGGGTCTACGACGGGTTCGGCACCCCCATCACCGCTCCGTTCATCGTCGAAAGCAACCCTGGCGCAACTTACTGGCTCCTCGCCACCGCGGGCGCGAACTCGCTCTTCGGCACGAGCCTCTGTAACGAGCGGTTCCTCATCGCCTACACGAACAGCAGCGGCAGCGCCCGATATAATCGCTACTACCTGAACGGCTCCTCCTGGGAGGGGCATTGCGATGGCGCGCCGCGCGTCACCTTCGAGCCCCCGACGCCTGAATCCGGAGCGACGCCGCAATATGAATGGTTCCCGCTCAACGTCTCGGTCCAGGACCGGGACCCGCTCCTCGCCTTCTCCTTCGACTGGAACGGGACGAACCAGACCTACTACAACGAGAGCCTCGTCTTGAGCATGAGCTTCGACAACCTCTCCGCGATAGGCGAGAACGCCACGATCGTCAAGGACCAGAGCTTGGCGAGGAATGACGGCCAGGTCCTCCTCGCTCCGAACTGGACTCCGCACGGGAGGCTTGGTGGCGCCTACAACTTCAGCGGCGGCGACCCGAGCGCGCCGGGCGAGACGATCCTCGTCGCCGACGCCGCGAGCCTCAACATCACTTCCCGGATCACCCTCGAGGCGTGGATCAAGCCGGACACCAATACCGCTGACTTCCAGTACTTCCTCATCAAAGGGAGTGGCTCGACGAGGCCCTATGCGCTCCTCCTCGAAACGAACGGGATACGGTTCACGCTCAACAACTACGGCGGAGCCGACGACGTCTACGTCACGAACGTGGTGACGCCCGGCGCATGGCACCACGTCGTCGGCACCTATGACGGCAGCAATGTCCGCCTCTACCTGAACGGCAACCAGATAGGATCCGCGTCATACACCGGCGGAATCGCCACCTCCTCCTTCCCGCTCTACATCAACTGCCGCGGCGACGCCTCCGGCGTCCGGTACTGCTTCGACGGCCTCATTGACGAGGTGCGCATCTACAACCGCGCCCTCTCTCCTGCAGAGGTGCGGCTCCATTACGGCGCCTCGTTCCGGAAGCTGACAAACTCTTCATGGGCCCTCTCCGGAAACGTCACCAACCTGACCGACGGCGACTACACCTACCGGGCCTGCGCCAAGGCGATGCTGAACGACACCGGCTGCTCCGAGACGAGGAATGTCACCATCGGCGCCGACCTCCCCATCCTGGGCGACGCGCAGTGCTATCTCCAAGGGACCGGGTGGCAGAACTGCACCTCCGCCCCGTACGGCTCGGTCGTCACCCAACTCCGAGCAGACTGCGCGCCGAGTGGAGGCGGGAGCATCAGCAACGTCACTTTCCTCCTCAAGAACGCGGATGACACTAGTGTCTTGGTCAACGCCACCACGACGACGAACACGAGCGACTGGTGGCTCCACGACCCGATGGACTTCCCACTCCATGACAGCGGCACCATGCTCCTTACTGTCACCTGCGCGCAGAACAACACCGTGATGCAGGAGTACCATTGGAGCTACCCGTGGGGTGCGCTCTCCCTGCAGCTCCTCGACCCCCCCGGCGGCAGCATCTCCGTGGTGAAAGACTGGTTCTACAACTACACGGTCCGCGTCACCTGCACCGGCGGCGAGTGCGGCGACGTCAACGCGACGATTGACCCCGTAACATGGTGGAATCCCTCATACTCCTACCGGCGCCAGGTGAACGTGACGAACAACGCCGCCTCCACCCTCGGCACCGGCTACTCGATCAACGTCTCGGTGAACACGATGGGCGCCTTTTTCGCCAATGGAACCGACGTCCGGGTCGTCCACTGGAACGGCTCCGCTCACGTCGAGCTGGATCGGGTCAATACTTCGGCCTTCAACTCCACGACGACGATGCTCTGGTTCAAACTCCAAGGAAGCATTCCCTCCTCAGGCTACAACGACTCCTACTTCGTCTACTACGGGAACCCCTCGGCTGGCGCCCCACCTGCGAACGGGAGCAACGTCTACCTCTGGTACGATGATTTCAATCGCGCCGATCTCGCTGACATCACCACCGAGGCGGCGTACTCGCAGACGGGCGGCGGCACCTGGGCGATCGTCAACCAGACGCTCCGGAACACCGGGGGGGCGGGAGACCCGAACAAGCTCCTCATCGCTGCTCTTGGAACCCCGGTCGATCCGGTAGAGCTCCTTGTCACGATGAACGTCTCGACGTGGCTCGGGACAGATGATTTGGGACGGATGGGGCTCGCCACGTGCATGGACGGCTCCGGCGGCGCCGGCTCCGGCTACAACGCCCTCTTCCACAACGACCAGAGCAGCCTCGATTTCCTCAACGACGGACGCGCCTGGGGAACGCTTGGCACGTACGCGTGGAGCACGAATACCTGGTACGCGATGCGGTTCCGCGTCGAGAACTGCTCCGCGAATCTCGGTCAAGTCAGGGTATGGCGCATGAATGAGACGGAGCCGTCATCGTGGACGATCAACAATACCTTCGGCTCTACTGCCCGGGCAGCCGGTTATGTCGGCATCGGCGGCAGCAGGCGCGCGGACATCACTTCCTTCGACGACCTCGTCGTACGGCTCATCGTCCCGAACGAACCCACCGCTCTCGCGGGCACGGAAGAGTCCTACGTCGCACCTGCCTCGATGAAAGGGCTGATCCCTTACACAGGTGGCATCCCCCATGACCTTCGCCGGATGGACTTCGAGAACCAGACCGATTTCCCAGAGGTGGCGGGCGCCTGCCCGACCTCGGCGGGCTACACCTGCGCCGACACCACCCCCTGGGATGAGTTCGATGACTGCATCGATGGGAACAGCAACCAGTACCTCTGCGCCTCCCCTGAGGCGGCGAGCGCGAACAGCGTTTTCGGCCTCGAATGCCGGGGCTGCGACCGGAACGACGCAGGCAACAACGGCGGGCTGACGATCAACGTCAACGCGACGGCGTGCGGGGGCCAGCCGTGCGGCTCGATCGTCCTCAGCTATTACCAGGTCGTCCAAGGCCTGAACGGCCCGACCGAGGGGAGCGCGGTCTACGTGAACGACACGGACGGCACGATCAGGCTCGTCTCTAACTGCATGTACGGCGACGCTGACTGCGACTGCGACACCATCTCCGGCTGCACCCGCTCGACGATGGGACAGTACGCAGAGTTCGTCGAGCAGGACCTCTGCGCGATCAGCGGGATCGACTGCTCCGAACCCTTGACGATCAGGTTCGCCTCCTACAACGCGGTGAGCCACGGCACCGGCGACTACTTCGGCTGGGACTCCATCCGGTTGACGGGCATGCCGCTCAGCAGCACCTACTATCCCGAGACGAGCCCGTTCTACACGATCACGCCGAACCCGCTCAACGGCTCGTCGCTCTCCTGTCTCTCCGCGATGTACGGCGGCGACACCTGCGACGCCACGTGGGAGGTGAACGGCACAGGACCCGTGAACACGACGTGGCTCTTCTTCTACGAGGCGGAGCCGTTGAGGTATGCTGCGCATCTCTCCTCCGCGAATTCGTCCAGTTTCAACGTTACTATCGTCGACGAGATCGCGCCGCTGATCAACGGCATCGAGTGCTACGAGCCAGTGCCTGGTTGGGGGAGCTGCGCCGCGCTCGGCTACAACGACACGTTCGGCGCGGTCCGGGTGAACTGCACGAGCCAGCAACGCGGGACAATCAGCAACGTCACCATCTGGTTGCGGAACATCGAGGACAACAAGAGCTATTTCAACACCACCATCTCCTCTTCAGTTGGTGGCTACTGGCAGTACGACCCCTCGGATTTCCCACTCCTCGACAGCGGTTCCTTCACCCTCCACGTCACGTGCCGTGAGAACCCAGAGACGACCGAGGAGATCAACTGGACGATCCCCTGGGGGACGCTCTCCGCCGCGCTCGTGAACCCGACGATGAACAAGGATGTGGCGCAGAACTCTAGCTTCCAGTTCACCACGCGGATCACCTGCACCGGCGGCGAATGCGGCTGGGTGAACGCCACCCTCGACCCCGTGGCGCCGTGGTGGGACTTAGACTGGGCCTATCGGCAGCGAATCAACATCACGACAGGAAGCTCCCTGCTGCCAGTGAACTACACTATTAACGTCACGCTGGCGACGAACAGCTCCTCGTTCCTCGTCAACGGGGATGACCTCCGCATCGTCCGGTACAACGGCTCCGACTGGGAGGAGCTCGACCGGGTGAACGCCACACCGTTCAACACGAGCACGACGATGCTGCTCTTCCGGCTCCAGGAGCAAGTCGGCGCCTCCTCTTCCGACGACTCATACTACATCTACTATGGGAACCCCGCGGCGGGTTCGCCGCCCGCGAACGCGAGCGAGGTCTACCTCTGGTTCGACGACTTCAACCGCGCCGATAACGCGGACATCACCAGCGAAGCGGCCTACTTCCGCCACAACGTCGGAACCTGGGCGATCGTCAACCAGATGCTCCGGAACACCGGCGCGGTCGGAGACCCGAACAAGCTGATCGTAGCGCCCCTCGGCAACCTTACCTACCCCGTCGACAGCTTCGTTCGTATCAACGTGACGACCTGGCTCGGAACCTCCGACACGGGGCGGATGGGGCTGACGCAGTGCGTCGACAACAGCGGCGGCGCAGGACGAGGATATAATATGCTCTTCCACAATGACTTGAGTAGCCTTGACTTCCTCAACGACCAGCGTTCCTGGGGGACGCTCGCCGCGTACACGTGGAGCACGAATGAGTGGTACAACTTCCGGTTCCGCGTCCTCGACCCGAGCAGCCAAGGCGGCGAGTACAAAATCTGGAACGGTTCCCAGAACGAGCCGTCGTCGTGGACGAGCAACAGCTTCGGCGCGGGAGCCGCCCGCGCTCTCGGCGAAGTCGGCCTCACCGGCTCCGGACGCGCAGACGTCACCTACTTCGACGACCTCGCCATCAGGTATGCTGTCGCTGCCGAGCCGAGCGTCATCGCGCTCAGCGAGGAGAACCGACTCAAGGGGGTCGTCCCGATGAGCAACGGAACGCCGTTCTACACCACGGTCCAGAACCCGGCGGAGAGCGACACGTTCAGCTGTCTCGCCGACATGCAGGCCGGAGACTCCTGTGACGCGACATGGCTTGTCTGGCCGACGGGCGAGCTGAACACCACTTGGGCCTTCTTCACGCTCTACGAAGCGATGAACTACTCGGTCAACGTGACGGCGCGGCAGACGCCCGTGGTGAACATCACGATCACCGACTACCCGTTGCCGGTCATCAGCAGCGTCGAATGTGAGATCCAAGGGCTCGGCTGGAGTTCCTGCACCGACGCGCTCTACGACCGGAACGTCACCAGGATACGGGCAGACTGCCACGGCCAGACCGCGAACCCGATCGTGAACGTCACCTTCGTGGCGCGGAACCAGGAGGATAACGCCACGCTCCTCTCCGCGTGGACGAATGACAACACCACCGGGTTCTGGGTGGCCGACAACGATGATTGGCTTGTCCGTGACAGCGGCACGATGAACCTCACCGTCACATGCTGGGAGGATGTGAGCAGCTCCGAACAGCTCGGCTGGCTCGTCCCCTGGGGCGGCCTCGTGGCCAGCCTCGTCACGCCGAACGGTTCCGCCACCGCCGTGCAGAACCGTCTCTTCAACTTCACCTCCTCCTTGATTTGCACCGGCGGCGAATGTGGCAACATCACCTCCATTCTCGACCCGTACAACACGTGGCCCCTCATCTTCATGGACTTCGAGAACCAGAGCGATTTCCCCGAGGAGAGCGCCGCGTGCGGCACGGGAGCGGCCTACCAATGCGCCGCCACCTCCCCGTGGGACGAGTTCGACTACTGCGAGCCCAGCGCAGGCGCCTACGGGATGTGCGCGACTCCCCAAGGGGCGAGCATCGGCTCACGCGGATTCCAGTGTGTCGGCTGCGACCATTTTGACACGGGGAACGACGGGGGCCTCTACGTCTATCTCAACAACACGGCCTGCGGCGGTCAGCCCTGCGAACTGCTCAACATCAGCTACTACCAGGCGATCTTCAGCGCCGACAACCCCGACGAGGGAAGTGGCGTCTACGCCTTCAACAACTTCAGCAGCCCTGTTCTCGTCTCAGCCTGCGTCGACGGTGACCCTTCCTGCGACTGCGAAGCGCAGCCCGGTTGCGCCCTGAGCACGGCGGGCCAATACGCCGGGCTCGTCTCCCTCGACCTCTGCACGCTCCCCAGCCTCGACTGCGATAAGAACCTTACGGTCTGGTTCACCTCATACAATATCTGGAGCCACGGCACCGGCGACTACTTCCTCTGGGACGAGATCAACATCACCGGCTCCCGGAAGAAAGGGGCCGTGCCCATGTATTCAGGGGAGCCGTTCTACACCACCACTGCGAACCCGATGTTCGCCGCCAATGACTCGTGCCTCGCCGCCATGGGCGGAGGTGATGTGTGCACGCTCACCTGGAGCGTCAACGCGACTGGAGCAGTCAACACGACGTGGGAGTTCTTCGTCGAGCACCAGCCCGAGACTTACCCATTATCCGTCGACTGGAAGAACACTTCGAGCGTCAACATCACCATCGTCGCCAACACCCTGCCTGCTGTCGCGGCGGTCGACCTCTTGCCGGCGTATCCGCTCGACGCGGAAGACCTGGAATGCGCCTTCACCGTCACCGACGTGAACACGTTCGACGAGCTCTCCGCCAACGTCTCCTGGTACCGGAACGGCACCTTCTTCAGTAGCGCCATCGTCGGTGCCAGCAACAACGTCTCGCAGAGCATCATCCTCGGCGCGGGGAACACGAGCATCGGCGACACGTGGATCTGCGGCGTCATCCCCCTCGACCACGCAGGCAGCGGCCTGCAAGTCAACAGCTCTGAGCGCGAGGTGGCGGTGACCGCCCCTCCGTTGATCCACGCGATCCAATGCGAGGAAGACGGCGCGACGTGGCTCCCGTGTGCGCAGATCCTCTACGGCGACAACCTCACCGCGGTGCGGGCAAACATCACGGATGACGGGAGCGTCGCCAACGCGACCTTCACACTCGTCAACGTCGAGGACGCGTCGACGCTCTTCTCCGGCTGGAGCCTCTCCGTCATCGATGGATGGTACGTCCTCGACATCGCGGATCTTATCATCGCGGATAGCGGGACGTTCAACCTCACCGTCAACGCAACGGACGACCTTGGCTACTGGCGGCTCGCCAACGCGACGTGGTCTATCCCCTGGGGAACCATCTCCATCCTCTGGAATCAGCCGCCCGGGGATGCGAACGCGACGCTCCACGAGTTCACGAACTATACGGTCGACTTCTCATGCTCCAGCGGCGAGTGCGGCAATATGAGCGCGATCCTCGATCCGCTCTCACCGTTCCTCCTCGCGGAGATGTCCTTCGAATCAGACAGTGATTTCCCCGAGGCGGGCCAGTGCGGCACTACCGCCGCGTACCAATGCGCCGCGACGACGCCCTGGGACGACTTCGATGACTGTCGTGATGACGCCAACCTTGACTACGGGATGTGCGCCTCGACCGAAGCGGATGCGGGAGGGAGCGGGACGCGCGGACTCGAATGCCGAGGGTGCGACCGCGCAGGGGGGAGCGGCGGCGGCCTCTACCTCCACATCAATGATACGGCTTGTGCGGGGAGACGTTGCGACACGCTCAACATCAGCTACTACCAAGTCGTCGAGAGCGTGGACAATGCCAACGAGGGGAGCGCCGTCTTCATCAACGACAGCAAAGGGGGCAGCGCCGTCATCAGCACCTGCATGGACTTGAATCCGCTCTGCGACTGCAACAGCATCACCGGCTGTACCCGTGCGACGATGGGAAGCTACGCGCAACTCATCCGCGCAGACCTCTGCGCCATCGGCGGCATCGACTGCACGGCCAACCTGACGATTCACTTCACGAGCTACAACGCGGTCAATCACGGGAATGGGGACTACTTCGCATGGGACGAGATCAGGCTCTATGGCTCCCGCGCCAAGGGGATCATCCCGATGGGCGCCGGCGAGCCGTTCTACACCATGACGGCAAACCCGATGTCTGCGATGAACGAGAGCTGCCTCGCGGGGATGCGCGCCGGCGACGCGTGCACCCTCACGTGGAGCGTTAACGCCACCGGCATCGTGAACACGAGCCACACCTTCTTCGGCGAATCCAACGCGACCCAGTACCCTGTGACGGTCTCCTACTCGCCCAACATCACCGTCACCATCGTCGCAGCGCAGGCGCCTGTCGTCTCCGTCGTCTCGCTTGAGCCGTCGCCCTCCGCCCACTATTCGCAGGACTTGAACTGCTCTTTCATCATCACCGACCCCAACACCTTCGATCCGCTCACCGCGAACGTCTCCTGGTACCTGAACGGGACGCTCTACACAAGCTCCGTCATCAGCGTCCAGAACGGCGTCGCACAGTCTATGATTCTCGGAGCAGGGAATACGACGACCGGCGACACCTGGTGGTGCGGCGTTACCCCTGCGGACCATCGCCTCACGGGCACGCAGAGCAACTCCTCCTCCACCGCCATCGTGGCGAGCTACTCCCCGACGATCACTGCTGTGGAGTGCGACGAGGACACGCTGGGCTGGACCGCATGCGCGAACATCCTCTTCGAAGCCCAGCTCAAGCAGGTGCGGGCCGACTGCGCCGGCGATAACCCGATCCAGAACGTCACGTTCACGCTCACCAACCTCGACCGGGGCACCACCTACTTCTCCAACACGACGACGGAGAACAGCAGTGGCTCGTGGACCCTCGACCACGATGACCTCGACATCACGCGGAGCGGCGCCTACCTCCTCAACGTGACGTGCACCGACGACTCGGAGCTCACGGCGAACAGCGCCGTAACCTGGATCGTGCCCTACGGGAACGTCACCATCACCCTCATCGACCCGGCGACGAACGGCTACGTCCAGAAGGACGAGTTCTTCAACTTCACCGTCCTCGTCGCATGCGCAGGCGGCGAATGCGGAAGCATCAACCTGAGCCTCGACCCCTACAACGCCACCACCGCCTACAATTATTCGACCGGTTACCTCGCGGACAAATGGGCCTGGGAGATTGACAGCAACAACGACCCGCCGACGAGCATCAACACCCGGACGGCGCTCACAACATCACAGGTCGGCAACATCTCCGCGAGCGACAACCAACGATGGGTTACCATCGACCCCGGCAGCGGCGACTACGTCTCCCTCGAGCTGCAGACGCGCCTCTCTCACGAGTCGAGCGACGTCAACCGCCTCGACTTCCTCTTCGAAGGGCAGCCGGACAACAACGCGAACATGCGCCTCTATGTCTGGAACAGGAGCACCTACGCATGGACGCTCGTCGCCGAGAAGTTCATGCTCGCCGATACTGATGATTCGCTGGTTGGGAGCGTGATCGGCGGCATGGAGCAGATCATCAACTCCACCCGGGACGTCTCCTGGCTCATCCTCCACGTCGACACCAGCGACCTGATGCGCGTCGACTACGTCCAGCTCAACGCCACCTACCAGAAAGGGCTGGTTTCCACCACCCCTGGGACGATCCCGTTCTACACAGTTGACCAGAACCCGTTCAGCAACGCGACGCTCGCCTGCCTCGACGCGATGTCTGCCGGAGACACGTGCGAAGCGACGTGGAGCGTCAACGCGACCGGCCCGCTCGGCTCGGTCCACGAGTTCTTCGCCTTCAGCAACGCGACGACCTACCCGCTGAACGTCACCCCCTCAGAGAGCGCGCACATCGACCTGACGATCACGGACATCACCGGCATACCGCCGACGGTGACGCTCATCTCCCCCTCCCAAGGATACACGACGAACGAGACAGGGATCACCTTCACCTGCAACGCCACCGACAACGTAGGGCTCGTCAACATGAGCCTCTACGCGGATTTCTCCGGCACCTTCACGCGGCTCAACACCACGAATGTGAGCGGCACCGAGAATGAGACGAGCTGGTCGCGCAGCGTCCCTGAAGGGCGTCATCGCTGGAACTGCGAAGCGGCCGACACGGACGGCAATAGCGCCTTCGCTTATCCGAACCGGACGCTCACCGTCGACCTCACCGCGCCAGCGATCCAGCTGAACCGGCCCCTCGAAGGCGCCTACCTGGCGGACCCGAACGTCACCTTCAACTTCACCGTGACGGACGCACTCGACGCGCTCCTCGACTGCAACCTCACCGTCGACTTCACCATCTACCCCGTGAACGCCACGAACGGGACGGCGACGCTCCTCAACGTCTCAGACCTCTCCCCGACGCCGCACACCTGGAGCGTCACTTGCGTCGATGACGCCGGGAACACGCGGACGAGCGAGACGAGGAACTTCTCCATCCAGGACGTCCCGCCCACCGTTGAACTGGTCACCCCGAATGGCTCCTTCTTCTCAACGACGGCCCTGCTCGAGTATCTCCCGATCGACAATGATGGGTTCTCCCAGGCGGACCTCTACCTCGGCGGCCTCTTCAACAAGAGCAACGAGACGCCGGTGACGAACGCGGCCGTCAACTCCTTCACGCTGACCGGCCTCCCCGAAGGGAGCTACACCTGGACCGTGAACGTCACGGACACCGGCAACCTCACCGCGCAGGCAGAGGAGCGGACCTTCATCATCGACCTCTCTGCCCCCTCCCTCGAGCTCCTCGCCCCTCCCGACGGGGAGAACACGACGAACGCCACCGTCGCATTCAGCTTCAACGTCTCAGATACCTACTCGCCGAACATGACCTGCAACCTCACCCTTGACGACGCGGTGATCGACGGCCCCTTCACCGCCTTGAACGGCGCGAACACGACCCGGACGCAGAACCTGACGGACGGCCTCCACTCCTGGAACGTCACCTGCGCCGACCTCGCAGGGAACCGCGTCACGAGCGAGACGCGCACGATCAACGTCACCGCCCCTCCGCTCATCACGATCATCTTCCCGGATGAAGGCCACGGACAGCAGACGACGAGCATCACCTTCCTCTACGTCCCCTACGACAATGACGGCCTCGCGAGCTGCGACCTCTATTTCGGCGGCGTCTGGAACCAGACGAACTCCTCGCCGCTCATCAACGGCGGCCAGAACGGGTTCGACCTGAGCGACCTCGACCAGGGGCGGTACAACTGGTCCCTCTCCTGCGAGGAGATCAACGGCCGGGTGACGACGACCGAGACGCGGAACTTCACCGTGGATTGGACCTCGCCGACGGTCACCCTCCAGAATCCTGAGCCGGACGAGACGATCTACAGCGCCACCATCATCTTCAACTTCACCGCGGACGACAATCTCGACGACGAGCTGAACTGCACCCTTTTCATCGACGGGACCGCCGCCCTGGAGTCCATCCCTGCCGAGGCCGGGGAACCGACGGTGGTGAACATCACCGACGACTGGACGGAGGTGCCTCATTCGTGGAACGTCACTTGCTACGATGATGCGGGGAATTCGGGAGCCAGCGAGACGAGGAGCTTCACGCCGCTCGTCCCGCCGACGGTCGCGCTCCTCAGCCCCGCGGACGGCTCCGCCTTCAATGTCACATCCATCGAGCTTATCTACCTCCCCGAGGACAACGTCGCCATCAGCGCCGCGGAGCTCTGGATCAACGGCGCCTTCAACCAGACGAACGCCACGATCAACAACGAGGAGAACAACAGCTTCTTCCTCTCCGGGCTCCTCGACGGGGTCTACACCTGGATGGTGAGCGTCAACGACACCCTGGACCTCCGGACGAACAGCACGCTCTTCACCTTCACGGTCGACACCGAGGCGCCGGACCTGACGCTCATCAACCCGACAGAAGGATCAACGATGCCGTGGAACCTCGTCGACTTCAACTTCACCGTGACGGACAACCTCGCGGCGTCGCTCGACTGCAACGTCACGGTGGACGGGTCGCTCGTCGAGGAGAACCTCTCTATCGCGAACGGCTCGCTCCGCACCTATCAAGAGGCGTTCACGGACGGGAACTACTCATGGAGCGTCACCTGCGTCGACGAGGCCGGGAACACCGTCACGGAGACGGCGAACTTCACCGTCGAAGCGCCGCCCCTCGTCATTCTCACGTTCCCCGTCAGCGGCTACCGGACGACGGCGACGAGCCTCACCTTCAACTACACGCCCTACGACTACTTTGGCATCGAGAACTGCACCGTCTACTTCAACGGCGCGCCGAACGGCACCGACACCTCGATGGAGATGAACGAGCCGAACTACTGGCCAATGACTGGCATGGAGGAAGGCGACCACTCCTGGACGGTCCTCTGCATCGACGACTACCCTGACCTGAACGCCTACCAGGCGGCGAACGAGACGTTCAGCATCGACCTCTCCGGACCCGTGATCGAGCTCCTCAACCCGCCTGAGGCGGCGGTGCTGAACAACAACACGATAGCCTTCTTGTGGAACGCGACGGACTACCCGAACACGACGATCACGTGCGACCTCGCCATCGACGGACTCCTCAACGCGACGAACCTGACCGAGACGAGCGGGACGCCGTTCAACATCACGGTCGCCGACCTTGCGGACGGCCCGCACACGTGGAACGTCGCCTGCCGGGACGACCTGAACAACTCGGCGGCGAGCGTCATCGGCAACTTCACCATCAACCAGCCCGACCTCGTCATCCAGGACGAGTGGCTCTGGCTCAACCAGACGAACCCCGACAAGGACGAGAACATCACAATCTTCCTCAACGTGAGCAACATCGGCGGCAACCCCGCCGTGAACCTCATCATCGGCTTCTATGACGGCGACCCGCTGCTCGGAGGGGCGTCCATAGAGAACGCCACCATCGCGCTCCTCGGGATCAACGAGACGAAGACCGTCAACGTCTCCTGGCTCATCCCAGAAGGGTTCCACACCGTCTGGGCGATAGCCGACCCCGCGAACGCGATCGGCGAGCTGGACGAGACGAACAACAACGCCACGCTCAACATCAGCACACTTATCTCACGCATCAATGAGCCCGGGAACGGCACCTCCTTCAACGCCACGACAATCCCGGTCAACTTCACCGTCGCGGACTTCATGGGCGGCACGGTCAACTATACGCTGCTCGTCAACGGAGCGCCCGACCAGTCGGGGACCGCGACGGACAACGTCTCGCAGCTCGTCAATGTGACGCGCACCGATGGCCTCTCTGTGCTCCGCATACGCGCAACCGACGATCTCGGACGGCAGCGGCTCAGCGAGCCAATCACCGTGATCGTCGACACGACCGCGCCGAACATCACCTTCATCACGCAGAACAACACGTTCTTCCCATCCGTGAACGTCACGCTACAGGCGAACCTCACCGACCGCTTCAGCGTGAACATCACGTACGAGGCCTTCCTGGATGGGGTGTGGAGCCAGAGCGGGATGACGTTGAACGGTTCGCTCCTCGAACTCAACATCACCGACCTCGTCGAGGGGCCGCACACGCTCGTCATCCAGGCGTCCGACGAGCTGAACAACACGAGGAACAGCTCGACGCTCGTCTTCTACGTCGACCTGACCCCGCCGCAGCCGAACATCACGACGACCAACGGGAGCTGGTTCAACACGACCACGCCGCTCATCTCATTCATCGTGACCGACAACCTCGCCGTGAACCTCAACTATCGCTTCTACAACGACGGCTCGCCCGACCATAATGGTTCGGCCACGAACAACACGCCCGCAAGCGCGAACCTTCTGTCAACGACGGAAGGGAGCCACACGATACTGCTCCAAGCAACCGATCCCGCCGGCAACAGCCAGAACTCGACAGCCATCATTATTATCGTTGACTACACTCCGCCTTCCATCGCGCTCAGCTCCCCCGAACCTGGGGAGAACCTGACGAGCCAGAACGTCACCTTCAACTTCACCGCCACAGATAACCTGGATGACGTGCTGGCGTGCGTCCTTACCGTAAGCGGCGAAGGCGACTTCCCCGTGAACGCGTCGAACGCCACCCCTCTCTCCTTCAACCTGAGCGGCGTCGCCATCGGTCTCCACACCTGGAACGTCACCTGCGTCGACGAGGCGGGGAACGCAAACAGGAGCGAGACCCGGACATTCACCATTCCTGCCCCCGACCTGGTGATCGCCGCGGGGAACATCACGTTCAGCAACAGCACCCCCATCGAGGGGCAGAACATCACCGTCAACGCCACCATCTTCAACATCGGCAACTCCACCGCGATCAACGCGATCGTCCAGTTCTGGCTCGGCGACCCTGACGTCGGCGGCAGCCAGATCGGGGCGAACCAGACGATCGCCAGCCTCGCGCCCGGCGAGAACGCCACCGTGACGGCGAACCATACCGCAATCATCGGCCAGAATGAGATCTACGTGGTCGTTGACCCGCCTCTTGCGACGAACGGCACCATCCCCGAGGAGGATGAGACGAACAATAAGGCGTTCAACCTCTTCCAGGTGGGCCTCTATCACATCTTCAGCGGCACGACGAACAACCTGCTCCGCGTCGCGGACGGCAGCCTCATCGCCGTCTGGGCGTGGAACCTCTCCGACGCGACCGGCAGCAACCTCCTCATCGCGGACAGCGACAGCGCCCTCTCCTTCGCGAGCCTCCAGGCGCTCGGGCGCGATGCAAGCAACGCGAGCAGCTTCCCTGATTTCTCGACGCTCGACACGAGGATCAACGCGACGAACCTGAGCGACAGCGTCAACGCGACATGGACGAGCGGCGGCGCCCCCCTTGCGACGAAAAGTTACACCCTCTTCCGCCGCGTCATCGCCGAGGTCCCCGTGGTGAACAGCACGAACACGAGCGCGTTCACGACTGGTATCCTCTGGGACATGAGCGACGGCGGCGCCTCGTACGACGGGAGCCAGGACGTCGCGTTCATCACCCAGATCAACCTGAGCCAAGCGGGTTCACGGGGGGTGTATGATTATGAGGCGCGGATCCCCGCCCCGCTGCGCGACTACGCCGGAGCGACGAGCAGCGTCGTCTTCTACACGGAGCTGAGATGAATGGAGAGACACGGAGCTGAGAGACGAGGCGTGAAAGGCGTTGCGTATCAGCGCCCTCTGTTCGGATCACTCTTCTTGACACCTCCCTCCGTTTCATCCTTTTTCCCTCACCGCTTTTCGCCCTTCTTCTTTTCTCTGCTCTTAGCGACCCTCTTTCTCCTTCTTCTCTCCCAATCTCTCCCCGCGTCGGCGTTCACCACCGATAAGACTGAATATCTTCTCGGCGAGCCCATCATCATCTCTTTCGATTTCGATGAACTCTCCGGCTCGTTGCGTATCGAGACTCCTGAAGGGAGCTATCGTTATCTTGGTTCGTTGGAACGGAGAGTGGAGTTTCCCGCGAACCATCTCGGTGAGATTGCCCTCTTCTTTGACCAGGAATCGCTGGTGGTCACAGTCCTCCCTATTGATGAGTCGTTGTCACAGGAAGAACCTTCTTTTTCTTCCTTCCCTGTTTCTCCTTCCTCCCCTGCTTCTCCTTCTCCTTCCTCCCCTGCTTCTCCTTCTCCTTCCTCCCCTGCTTCTCCTTCTCCT
>JBBIPM010000003.1:0-34168 GCA_037442865.1 Candidatus Woesearchaeota archaeon | reverse complement strand
TCGCCATGTGGTTCCACCACTGGAACCGCAACACACTCTAGTTGACTGTACCCTGAAGATTTATTAATCACGAACGACGCTCAGCGAAGCATGGCGCGCTGGGGCCGCGGCGAGTATGGAACGAGCACCATCCTCCGCTTCACGCTCCTCATCTCGCTCTGGATCCTCTACGGGCTGATCCCGTATTACCTGCCGCTCGAATCGCTCTTCCTGATCAGCGCCGCGCTCCTCGCCTACGCGATCCTACTCTGGCGTCGCGGCGAGACGTTCTTCTCAGCAGTCATCTTCACCGCATTCGTGCTGAACAACGTGCTCGTCCTCTACCTCGGCCCCGGCTTCAACCTCTTCCTCACCATCATCATTACCGCGCTCCTCGTCTTCGAGATCATCAACGCGCCGGAGTAGCAGGCTCCGGAAATGGGCGAGAAGCGGGGATCACGACAAGCCGGACGAGGGCGGGACGAGAACGGATGACGAAAACGGCGAAGAGCCGAAAGAAAGGAAAAGGGTTTTCTCAGGATCCTACCGGTCGCCGACCGCCTGGATGATGATCGGCTGGGTCAGCATCTCGCCGTACCGATACTTCGCGCTAATCATGATCGGGTCGGTGAAGATCGTGTTCCCGCTCCCTGGCGGCGCAGTCAGGGTGCACGTCACGGTCTGCGGCGCGCCGGCGAAGAGCGTGATCGTCCCCCTGTTCCGGTTAGCGGAGGAGGAACTGAGCGTGCTGCACTCGATCCCCATCTCCGGATCGCGGCTCGTCACCGCCACCTCGACCTTGTACTTGTTCATATTCATCGTGTTCGGGTTGCACGTCTCCTCCGCGGTGCGGCCATAGAAGTCGCCGGTGCCGACATGCTCGAGCACGAAGCTGATCATCACCTTGTACGGCCCCAGCGGGTTCTGGACCAACGAGGTGACATGGAGCGGGCCGCCGCTGTTCTGCGGGAACTTCTCGCCCGTCAGGGAGCAGATATCCTGCGCCGTCTGATAGATCTCGTTCTTGAAGCAGATCGGCGCCGTGGCCCAGTTCTCATAGTCATAGCAGGTCCGCACCACCATGTTCTGGACGAAGTTCCCCTGCAGCTGATCCTGGTAGCTGAGGGGCTCGAAGACGATGTTGGCGAGCTGCCCGGGCAGGATGGTGCCATCGAAGTTCTTCTTGCTGCCGAGCAGCGGCCGATCCAGGTCGCGCGTCATCTCCGAGGCGGTGAGTCCGAAGGCGCGCGGGGAGAAGCCGTCGAGCGAGACGCGGACGAACGGGTTAGGAGTATTCGGGCCTATGTCCGCCTCGCCGAGGTTGTGGAGCGATGCGCCGACCCCGAAGTTCATCCGCTGCTTGTCGTAGACCGCCGCCGGGGGCATCCCGTCGATCAGACCCACGCCGACGCCGACCTTGCCGCCGATGAACGGCCGGGTCAGGTCAGGGCCTGTCGCCGTCTGTCCGCACGCGGCGAGCAGGAGCATCGCCGCAATCATGATGAACATCGCTCGTTTCATGGTTCTCTCCTCCTATGCGACCCGCTTGATCGGGATCGTTCTCACTACGTCTTTCGAATATCCGTACCAGAGCTCTATCACGATGGGCGTCTGGTAGGCGCTGTTGAGCTGCGCGTGCTGGATGGGATACGTGCAGGTGAATGAACCCTGGCCGTTCTGGAGCCGGACATAGCGTTCGGGCGTGCAGACGAGATCCGTGTCGTCAATCCTGACGGAGCCGATCCAGACGACGTTCAGGTCGCTGCTCTTCGCTCCGCCCGGGAAGTATGGGCTGCACTTCTCGAGCTGCCCGGCGTCGAAGACCGTGCCGTCGCCGACGTTCCGGATCGTGAAGTGGAAGACCGCGGTGCGCGGCGTGTTCTCCTGCGTGACGCGCGTGACCGCGACCGGCGCGCCTTGGCCTGAGCTGTAGCTCGCCTGGAGCGGAGTGCAGACCTTCCTCGTCTCGGCGTAGGGCTGCGGATCGATGCAGACGACGGGGGCGGCGAAGGTGGTGTACATGTAGCAGCTCGTCGCCTTGAACGTCTGCGGGATCTCGTCGGCGCCTTCTGGCCAGTTGACAATCCGCGCGTTGTACTCGATGTAGTCCAGCTCGCCGCCAGGATACTCGTACGTGTTCCCTGCGAGGAGGAACTCCTGCCCCAGATACTTCTCGAAGCTGAGCCCGGCGAGGATTGCGATCAGGACGAGGCCGCGCTGCCGGTAGTCGCGTGAGAAGCGGAAGCTGTCGAAGATCAGGTCGATCTGCTCTCCGCCGTTCCGGCTGTTGAAGTTCAGGATGAGGTTCTCCAAGGGACTCTCCGTGAACCACGTCTTGCCGCGGAGCGAGAGGGATTCGAACCAGTTCCCTTCGCTACCCGACCAGCGGAAGTTCTCTCCGCACTGCAGGGTGATGCCAAACTTGTTGAGGCTGTAATCGCCGAGCCGCAAGGAGCAGGCGCCGGGGTAGAGCCCGGTGATCGGGATCTGCTCGATCTCGATTATGTGCGGGTTGTAGCCGGAGATGAAGACTGCGCCGCGCGAATAGGCGCTTCCCTTATTCCATGCCTCGACTGCGAAGGGGAACTCATTATGGCTCGTCTCCGGCACGTTCCCGTAGTAGTAGAGCTTCGGCGGCAGCTGATCGATGCGTATCTCGACACCCTGCTGCCCCTGGTAGTACTTCGCTCGTTCAGCGTCGACGCCTCGGCCGCGGCCCGCATACGGGGTGCAGGCAGCGACGAGGAGCAGAAAGAGGAGGAGGGATGTGGCGAGCAAGGAAAAGGAAGCGGAGGGGATGGAGAAAGGCGCGGAAGAGAAGGGCGGACGCGGACAGCGGGACACGGGGGAAAGGCGCCGCGGGAACGGCGACGCGACGCATTGACGACGGGGCATGAGACCATCACCAATAAGGAGGTTTTTAAAACTATTGCTTCGTGCAGCACTGGTTCGTGCCCGGGCACCAGCTCGAGCCGTAGACGCACTTCCCGGACGGGGCGAGTCGGAGGCACTCCTCCTGGCCGCACGTGCAGCCGAACGAGGCGCCATCCCGGACGAGTCCGCGCGTCTTCTCCGGCCAGTCGCAGCGTGAATCACCGGGGGAGCGGCTGCAGAACTCGCAGCGCGGGAAGCCGTCGATGTATCCTGGGTCGAGGTCGCGTTCCCGGAACGTGGGGTCGGTGCTCGCCACCCCTTCTGGACGCCGCGTAATCGCCACGTCCACGCTTAACCTGGACTGGTAGAGGTACCGCGCCTTGACGACGAGCGTGGCGAGGTAGTTTGGCATCTCCAAGGGGACCTCCCCCGGGGGCAAGACGCAGGAGAAGAACGCTTTGTCGTCACGGAGGATCGCCTCTGACGGGGTGCAAGTGAGGTTGAGGCCGCTGAGCGAGGCGGAGACCGCCACCTTGTTGAGCCGCTCCGGTGGGACGCGGAGGGCGCACGCCTCGTCGAGCTCTCGCCGGGAATCCGGTCCGGGCATCAGCACCGTGCCGTCCCCGACGTTCTGGAGATGGATGAGGAAGACGGGCTGGACGATGTCGACGTAGCCGCGGCCGCCTTCCATGGCGACGCGGAGCGGACTCGGCCTATTCTCGACGAGCGTCACCGCCACCGGCGCCCCTTGGCTCGACGCCGTCAATGATTGGGCGCTGCAGACCTGGCGCTGCACGTTCCCGTTGAACGCGTTCGCGTCAACGCAGACCTCGGCGGAGAAGAGCGTCTCGTACGGGTAGCAGACCGAGGCGAAGAGCTGCGTCTCCGGGCTCTCGCGGAGCCCCTTGATGGGAAGGAACTCCGCCACAGGGAGGAGGTCGAGCCATCTCCCGTTCTCGTAGCCCGGGCTCTTGCCGAGGAGGATGAGGAATTCATCCTCTCGCTCCCCTTGATAGTTCGGGATCTCCCCTTTCCGCGCCTGCTCGAGGAGCGGATCAGGGGTGATGGCGACGTAGAACGGGTCCCCTTTCAGGGCAAAGACGATGTCGGTGTAGTTCACCGGATGGGCCCCCTTGTTCCAGAGCCGGACCGCGATTGGGACACGCATCTCCTCATACGCCTCTTTCGGCGGCGTGCCGCGCTCGAAGCTCAGCACGATGCCGTCGTTCCCTGTCCGGTAGTTGGTGCTCCTCGGCCCTGGTGTGCAGGCAGAAAGGAGTAGGAGGAGTAGAAAAAGGAGCGCGAGGTGCGGGAGGATGGTAAAGAAGGAGGCGATCGTCATGGATGAGCCGCGTCGAACCGACGGGTCGGGACGAGGGTGAGAAGAACGAGCGGAAGGGGTGGAAGGCGAGCGGAATGAGAAGCGAGCGAGACGGGAAGAGCGCGAGGAGACGGGAGCGGAGCAGCGCGAGGAGGTGAGAGTCGACGACGGTCGGAGCGAGGAGCGCGGCGACGAAGAAGAATGATGCGCACTCATTCGCTCACCCTCACCGGGAGCTGTTTCTCGAGCTCGTAGACATACCGCGCGATGACGACGAACGTCGCGGGCGTCTTCTCGCCGAAGGCGAGGACCCGCTCCGCCGCCGCCCGGTCAGGGAGGACGAGCTCGCACGTCACGGTTCGGTAGTCGAGGCGCGGATCCACCTGCACCTTTGCGCGGTCGAAGGTGTAGCGCGTGAACCCTTGCTCAGCCATCCTCCCCGCAAGCTGCGGCACGCATCCTTCGAGGGCAAACGGCTCTGGGACGAGGATGTCAACCGAGTCGACGCTCCGCAGCGTCCCCTGGCTCCACCTGCTCGCCAGGGTGAAGCCGAACCGTTGATGGAGGAACTTGCCGTCGAGCGGCTCGAGCGTCACGTCGATAGGCTGCTCCGAGGCGGAGATCCCGATCTCGACGGGTCCGTTGGTGTAGACCGCCTCGGTCCGTTTCGGGATGGCCAGTTCCGTGTTGATGTCGCGCCCTTGGCGGAGGTGCTGTTCGATGAGCTGCTTCGAGACGAACGTGTTAGTGATGTAGGCCCAGGTCTCGAAGTTGAACGAGGCGCCGACGAAGCCGGCGTAGGTGCCTGCCGTGACGTTCTCGCCCTGGAAGGTACAGAGGATATCGCGGGTGAGCTGCTTGTTCACCTCGATGGGGCCGCGCGGCTCCGCCTTCCCGAGCCAGCCGCCTTTCCCTGCCCGTTCGAGCCGACAACTCGGCGTCACCCTCACCGGCTCTTCGAGGAACGTCTTCGCCTCGAGCCGGGTCATCAGCGTGATGGGGCTGCCGACGTAGTTGACGGGGTAGAGGCTCTTGACGTCGGTGAGGAAGACGCCTTGCGGCTCCTGCTTGTTCTCCTCCACCTGGCCGGTGTAGAACTGCGCGTACGGGTTGAACGTCACGTTGATCCGCTGCCGCCACTCCTTGACGTTGAAGAACCCGGCGTTCCGGAACCGCTCCTTGATCTTCGCCCAGGCGTCCTGGACGTCCTGCCAGAACTCCTTGAAGGGGCCGCCGAGGTTGACGCCGCGCATCCCGAAATCGGGGAGGGTGACCGTGCCGACGGCGATGATGACGAGGAGGAGGGCGAAGCCGATGACGAGGAGGCGTGCGGTGAACAGGAGCGGCTTATTGTCGCTCTGGAACGCGATGAAGAGGAACCAGACGGGGAGGATCGTCAGGGCGACGACGACGTAGGAGTTCGTCCTGAGGAACGGCGCTTTCAGGATGAGGGGCAGGGCGAAGGCGAAGAGGCTGACGCCGAGATAACGGAGACTCTCCCGCGTGAAGCTGCTCTTATAGTAGACGAAGATCGCCCAGGCGGCGAAGAGCGCGTAGGCGGTGAAGATCAGGGTGGCGTTCCCTGCGCCCCGCGAGAAGCCCGTGCTCGCATCATACGCGTGGATGAGCAGGGCGACGAAGGCGAAGAGCCAGAGGTGGTAGGGGTGCTTCATCAGCGCGTCCTGCGCATTCATGAAGCCCTTTTTGTTCAGACCGTTGTAGCGGCGCGCGACCGAGTCCTGCGCATTCATGAAGCCCGTGTTCGCCTTGGAGTAGCCGTCCGCGACGCGACGGAGGAGCCCGGGTTTCTCCGCCTCCCGCGCCTTCCGTTTCGCGTCAGCCGCCTCCTTCTCAGCTTCCGTCTCGGCGGTCTTCGCCTCGGCCGCCTCCTTCTCGGCCTTCGCTTCGGCGGTCTTCGCCTCGGCCGCCTCCTTCTCAGCTTCCGTCTCGGCGGTCTTCGCCTCGGCCGCCTCCTTCTCGGCCTTCGCTTCGGCGAGCATCCGCTCGCGAAGGTCCGTGTAATCAGAGAATTTCATCGTGCCCCCGCCGTGGGAGTCAGAGGAAGCGGAAACGTTTGCGGATGCATAATTGCGAGCGGCCTTGAGATTCTGCGCCAACACGCCACGGAGCTCCGCTCGCCGCCGGCTCAGGACTTCTCGCTCCTCTCCTTCGGCGTCCACGAGGAGGACGTCCACATTCGCGAGTTCCCGCTGCAACGCCGCTATTCGCCCGTCAACCGCCATAGAATCGTTTCTCCTCACCCTAGGAGCTCGACGCGGAGCTCCGCGACGTGGAGCGCCTCGCCCTGCGGCGCAATCTGGACCGAGTTCGCGCCGGGGATGAGGATGTTCGGGTCGAGCGTCGCCTGGTAGTGGTAGTTCTTCGTCTGGAACGTGTCGGTGAAGCCGTTGATGACGACGCTGCCTCGCTTGAGCGAGTTGCCGTCGGTGAACCGGAGGGTGAGAACGACGCGACCGGCGAAGACGTTCGCCTGCTGGAACATGTCAGGCGGCAGGTTGAAGTAGAAGACTGGGTACTCCTGCCGTTTCAGGAGCGAGACGAGCTTGAGCCGGTCGATCGTGTAGCTCCCCTTGTTCGAGGTGAAGCCGACACGGTTGTCGCCGATGGTGAGGAGTTCGCGCGCCACGTCCTGCCGGGTGAGGACGCCACAGTCGATGAAGCCGGCGTAGAGGAGCTTGCCGTTGACCGTGACGGTGAGCCGTCCGGTTTGGCGCGGGTCGCACTGCGGCACGAACTCGAGGAGGCCGCGCTCGAGCATCTGGTGCTCGTCAGGGGTGATGGTGAAGTGCTGCTCGGAAAATGACCCCTGATAGCTCGTCACGTCCGCGCTGACGAGGATGTTCCGCAGCCCGTAGTTGTTCGCCCGCCAGAAACGCCAGCCCGAGCCGCCGGCCCGGAAGGTGAGCGTGTTCTCCGCTCGGAGATATTCCGCCGGGAGCTTGATCGGTTCGGGGCTCCGTGTCGTGACGACGCGATCGAAGATCGGCTTGCTGTTAAGGAGGATCTGCAGGGGGCCGTTCGCCTGGTCCACGTTGAAGGTGAGGAGATAGTTCGTCGCCACGCGCGGGTCGGCGCGGAACGTGAGCGACGCCTCCTGGGAGGAGAAGGCGCTCTTCTTCACCGTCATGCTGTCGATGAACTTCACCTCCTCGGTGTTCGTCGCGGTGAAGACGGTGGTGCTCGGCATTGCGTGCTCCACCGAGTCAGGGCCTTTGGCGAGGAGCGTGCCGACATACTTGTCCATGAGCACGACGCCGCCGCCGACGGGGCCCGGGCCAGGGGGGAGGTAGCCGCCTCCGCCGCCTCCGCCAGTACCGGAGAGGAGCGCTTCGCGCTGCGCCGGAGGCAGGAAGAGAATGTAGAGAATCAGGATCGCGCCGACGAGGAGGATGACGAGCGGCGTGCTCGCTCGGAACTCCTGGCCGCGCCTCGACACCATACGACGACCCTACAAAGATTTATATATAAAGATTTCTCTTTGTCTCAACGAACACCGAGGACGCGGAACCAGAGAGAAACCAGAGAGAAGAAAGGGGGGAACGAAGGGAAGAACGAAGGCAGAGGGGACTGATGCGGATACTCCACCAGGATCTGAAGACCGGCGTCATCAGGATCCGGATCGAATCGACGGACGACCTTTGGACGCTGAACGGCGTCATCGAGCCAGGCGACGCAATCAGGGGTTCTACGGAACGGAAGGTGAGGATCGGGAACGCGCAGGAAGGGAAGAGCGCCGTGACGCGGAGGAGGATGACCCTGACGCTCCGCGTGGAGAAGCTCGACTACGACGGCGCCACGCTCCGCGCCCTGGGGAGCATCACCGACGGCCCGGACGACGTGCCGCGCGGCGACCATCACAGCTTCTCTCTCGAACCAGGGGAGGAGATCGCGATCGTGAAGAGGCGATGGCTCGGCTACCACGTCGAGAAGCTCGACGAGGCGACCCGGGCGGACGCCGCGCTCCTCGTCCTCCTCTTCGACCGGGAGGAGGCGAAGCTGTACGGCGTGACGCGGCGCGGCGTGGAGGAGCTGACCCGGCTCAAGGGGAAGGTGCGGAAGAAGGCGCAGGACGAGAAGGAGGCCAAGAACTTCTACGCGGAGCTCGTCGCGGCGCTCGAAGCGCACGACGCGCGGGGGAGCTACGCGCACATCGTCGCAGGGGCTCCCGCCTTCTGGAAGGAGTATTTGGAGAAGGAGCTGCCGCCACCGTTGCGGAAGAAGACGGTGCTGACGACGATCAGCACCGTGGAACGGACCGCGATCAGGGAGCTGCTCGCCCGCCCTGAAGTGGAGAAGCTCCTCCGGGAGAACCGGACGATGCGCGAGCTCTTCTCGGTCGAGGAGGCGCTAGCTGCGCTCGGTGGGGAGCGGCTGGCGTACGGCGCGGACGCCGTGGCCGACGCCGTCACGGCCGGGAACGTCGCGACGCTAATCGTGACGGAGCGGGAGATCAGGAAGCGGCGCGAGCGCGGGACGTTCGCGGAACTGGAACGGACGCTCGCAGCGGCGGAGGAGGCGCGCGCCGCCATCAGGGTCCTCTCCTCGGAGGAGGCCCAGGGGAAGATCGACCCGCTTGGCGGCGTCGTTGCGATACGGAGATGGTGAGCATGACGATCGCTACGAAGAGGACTCCGAAGAAAAGGCGCATGAGGGAAGAACGAGAGGGACGAGAAACCGTGCAGGAAACAGTCATCGTCGGCGTCGTCGCGGCGGTGAAGCAGAAGCGCGAACTCTCCACCCTCGGTGACGCCGTCGTCCGGAGGAAGGTGGAGGAGGCGCTGAAGAAAGACGCGAAGCTCCGGAAGAGGGTCGAGGCCGCGACGAGCTACGGGTCGTTCGCGAAGAGCAAGGAGCACGACGCGCTGAAGAAGAGCGTGCGGGAATCCCTGCGGAAGGTGTACGGCCTCTTCGACGCCGAGAAGCCGAGGAGAAAGCGGCAGGTGCTCGCCACCCTCGCTGCCGACACGTCGAAGGCGCGGGACGCGTTGGCGCTCCACCAGAGCAGTAGGGAACGGCTGCCGCACTACCTGGAGATCTACCGACGGATCTTCGCCCTCACCGGGGAGCCGCGCGCGATCCTGGACCTGGGGTGCGGCTACAACCCGTACAGCTACGACCAGCTCGGCTGCACGCCACTCTACATCGCGGTCGACCTGCCGAACGAGGCGCTCGCCCAGATCAAGGAGTTTTTCAGGAAGAAGCGAGTCAGGGGATTGACGCACGGGCTGGATCTCGTCACGGAGCATGAGAAGCTCGCTGAGCTGGCGACGGTCGACGTCGCGTTCCTCTTCAAGCTCCTCGACTCGCTGGAAACGGCGGAGCGGAACGTCTCGGCGAAGCTCCTCGACGCGGTGAAGGCCGAATGGCTCGTCGTCAGCTTCCCCACCGTCTCGATCGGCGGAAAGAAGCGGATCCCGCGGGAACGGCGCGCGTGGTTCGAGAAGCTCCTCCGGCGGAAGCGATGGACGTACCGCGCCTTCGCGGTCGGCGACGAGGCGTTCTACGTGATCAGGAAAAGGTGACGCTCTCCGCTTCGGTGCAGAGGAGACCGGGGCATTCCTTCTCGAGAAGGTCCGCCACGGTCGCGACGTGGCGGATCGCGGGATGGGCGTGCATCAGGGTACGCCCGCCATGGGGGCCGACCGCGTAGATCCGCGGTTTTCCTGTCGCGGCATTCGCAGCCAGCGCGATGCCGAGCTCGACATAGATGTCCGATCCCGCCGGGTCGGTGATGAGGACGAAGCGGTCGCTCTCCCCGATCCCATCCAGGATCCTCGATGCGAGGAGCGACGCATGGCGCGCATCGACGACCGCTCCTTCATCGAAGGCTGTCCAGTCGCGGGCGACCGTGTGGCCGCTCGCTTCGATCATCCTGTAGAGAGAGCTGACAGCTGCTCTGTGCTGTGTCCGAGAACTGACATAGCACTTCATGAAGAGAGAAAAAAGGTGGATTAAAAAGTTTGGCCCTACGCCTTGAGCTTCTTCATCTCCTTCCACGCCAGCTCGAAGAGCTCCTCGAGCGCCGCGGAGAAGAACGGCGTGTTGATCCAGATGCCGATGTCGTACGTCGGGTGGACTTCCGCGTCATCGAGGATCATGAAGACGAGCTCCTTGCCGTCGACGACGATGAAGCGCGCCTTGGATTTGCCGCAGTCGCGGACCTCGGCGATACCCTTCAGCTCCTTCTCCGCCTCCTTCGTCTCCTTGGAGAGCGGCGCCGCGATCCTGATCTTGACGCCGCGCTTCGCCACCTCCTGGAAGACGGGCATCAGCCCTTCCACCTTGCGGAGGAGGCCGGCGCTGGTCGTCATCATCGTGACGGTGCTCTCCGCCCCCTTGATGGTGAGCTCGAGGTGGTTGTAGAGGTTGTGGCGTCCCTTCAGCGCACCCGACAGGTCAGTGGGCTCCACGATCTCGACGCCTTGCGTATGGAGATTCCGGAGTTCGTCGAGCACGTCGGTCTTCTTCAGGTCAGTGAGGCGCTGGACCTGCTCGTCCGCCTCCTTCTTGACGTTCTTCTTGACGCGCTCCACCACCTCTTCCGGCGGCACCGCGATATATTTGATCGGCTTGCCGATCTTCATGATGATGAACCCTTTCTTCTCCAGGGACTCGAGGATGTCGTACGACCGGCTTCGCGGGACGTTCGCGATGTCACTCAGCTCGCCGGCAGTGGAGACCCCCCTGCTGAGCAGCGCCGCCCAGATCTTTACCTCATAGAGGTTGAGGCCGAAGTATCGGCGGAGCCGTGTCAGAAACTCATCTCGCACTATCATGTTCTTCTACCCCCTTACAGGGACCGCTCGCGCAGTTTCACCCCTCTTTAGTCTTGATTAACGATCACCACTTTAAATGTGTTCTGGTTCTGTTCCTCTTCGGGAAAGAGGACGGCGCGTCATCGCCGCCCGAGAGGGACGTTCCCTCAGGAAGAAAAAATCATTTCCATATGGTTATTATTTGTTGTGTGAAAAAAACCGCGAGGAGCGGCAGCGAGCCGCTAAACATATAAAACCGGCTCCATCCGTGAGCGGCATGAACATTGAACGGGTCGCCGCGGGACTCAGCCCGCTCGAACGGAGAGCAACGCCGCACCTCAAGGAGGAGGGGACACTCGCAGACCTGGCGAGGGCTGCAGGCCTCCAGGAGGTGGAGGCGATGCGTGCCCTCCAATGGCTCGAAGGGAAAGGATGCCTCACCCTGACGACGCACGAGGAGGAGCGTCTCGTCATCCTCGCAAAGGGGCAGGAGGCGAAGCTCCACGGGTTGCCGGAACGGCACGCGCTGAAGGCGCTCCTCGAGAAGAAGGAGCTGACCGTCGACGAGATAGCCAGGAGCCTCCCCTCCTACGACAAGGACGCGGTCGGACCCGTCGTCGGGGCGTTGAAACGGATGAGGATCCCGTTCATCACGACCAAGGCCGGGAAGCCGGCCTTCAAATGGGTGGAGGGCCTCACCGTCCCAGTGAGCGGAACCGAAAAACTCCTCACGGAAGCGGCGGAGAAGAACTGGAGCATCACCCTCACCGAAGACCGGAAAGCCGACGCGGAGGAGCTCCTCAAGCGGAAAGGGTATGCCTCCCTGGAGAAACGGAAGGCGAAGCGCTACGCGCTCACCCCGCTCGGCCTCGAGTTGACCACAGCGAAAGGGCTCGGCAAGAGCTACGCGGAACGGCTCACCCCGAAGATGCTCGAGGACGGGAGCTGGAAAGAGACGGAATTCCGGGCATACAACGTCACAATCAACGTCCCCGCGAAAACAGGGGGCAGAGCCCACTTCGTCAATGAAGCCATCCAGTCGATCAAGCAGATCTGGCTCGACATGGGCTTCGAGGAGATGGAAGGCGACCACGTCCAGACGGCCTTCTGGGACCTCGACGCGCTCTTCGTCCCACAGGACCATCCCGCCAGGGAGATGCAGGACACGTTCTATCTCCGCGAGCCGGAGCGCGGCCCGCTGCCCGCGGACCTCTTCAAAAAGGTGAAGGCGGTCCACGAGCACGGCGGCGACACCAGAAGCAAGGGATGGCGAGCCCCCTTCTCCAAGGAGGAGAGCGAGCGGCTGCTCCTCCGGACGCACACCACGGTGTTGAGCGCGCAGTACCTCGACAGGATACGGCGCGGTGAGAAGCAGCTGCCCGCCAAGTTCTTCAGCGTCAACAAAGTCTACCGGAACGAGGCGCTGGACTGGAAGCACCTCTTCGAGTTCCACCAGGTGGAAGGGATCGTGGTGGCGGAAGGGATGACGCTCGGGCACCTCAAAGGGTACCTCCGCGCCTTCTTCGGCAAGATGGGGTTCCCTGACGTCAGGATCAGGCCAGCCCACTTCCCATACACGGAACCCAGCGCGGAAGTCGATGTGTGGGATGCTGACAAGAAGAGCTGGGTGGAACTCGGAGGAGCGGGGATCTTCCGCCCCGAAGTGACCAAGACGCTCATCGGCAAGGAAGTGCCAGTGCTGGCCTGGGGCCTCGGCATGGAACGGATCATCAAGGAATACTACGCGCTCGAGGACATCCGGGACCTGTACCGCAATGATCTCGAGCAGACGAAGACAATCAAGGCGTGGCTGCGATGAGAGTCATACTCGCGAGCGAAAGTCCGAACAAGCGCGAAGTCCTCGAACATGCAGGCATCGCCTTCGAGACGATGCCGAGCGGCTACGAGGAGGATATGACCCTCGACAGGAATCCGCAAGAGCTAGCCACCGAACTGGCGCTCGGGAAAGCGCGCGCCATCACGGCGAAACATCCGGAAGCGATCGTCATCGCCACCGACGTCTTCGTCGAATTCGAAGGACAACTTATCGGGAAAGCGAAGGATCCGCACGAAGCGAGACGCACCCTCAGCCGATATCCCGGAAAGAACGCGACCGTGATCTGCGGAGTCTCAGTCATCAGGGGCGAAGAAGAGAGGATTTGGGCGGAAACCGCGAAGATCGCATTCCGCGACGACCTCAGCGAGGACGAGATCGCGGGATACATCGCGACGGGAGAGCCGATGGAGGCCAGCTGCCCCTTCAAGATGTCACGGATGGGCGTCCACCTCATCACGGAAGCGGGCAACTACACGACGATCATCGGACTGCCGATAGTCCCAGTCCTGAGGACGCTCAGAGAATTCGGCGACAATCCGCTGCTGGAACGATAAGATACTGCTCAAGGAGAGCGAAGGACGTACTGACCATGGACCGACTCGAAGAGAACTTGAAAAAAAGGGATGGAGTCAATAGATCTCCAGTCTGCGCGGCAATAAGTGGTGCTGATGACCAAACCCTATAAGGAGCGGCGCACGGAGCTGATGCTCACGGCATCTGGTGGACTGAGACTGAGGAGGGTCGCAGCCCTCTGGGACGGGTTCGACCATGCATGGATGCGCGAGCATCCCCGCGACTACAATCTCACCACCGCCCGGGACATCCGACTGCTCGCCGCGGACATGGGGCAACGCACCACCTATTGCCGCACCAACGTCGAGACGAAGATACGAGGGGACCGACCATGCCGAGCCTGACCCTCTCCAAGAAAGCGCTGCTCGCCAGCATCGGCCGGAAGCTGACCGATGACGAGCTGAAGGACCGCATCTCGATGCTCGGCACCGATCTCGAAGGGATCGACGGGGACGAGATCAACGTCGAGATCTTTCCGAACCGGCCGGACCTGCTCAGCCAGCAAGGGTTCGCGCGGGCCTTCGCCTCGTTCCTCGGCATCCCTGGCAAGACCGGACTCAGGAACTATCCTGTGCGGAAGACCGGCAAGAGGTGCGTCGTCGAGAAGAGCGTCGCCTCTTGCAGGCCGTACACAGCATGCGCGATCGTCACGGGATTGAGAATCACGGAGGAGTGTCTGAAGGAGATCATCCTGATCCAGGAGAAGCTCCACGTCACGTTCTGCCGGAACCGGAAGCGCGCAGCCATCGGCATCTACCCGTGCGAGCAGATCGCCTTCCCCATCCGGTTCACGGGGCTGAAGCCGGACGAGATCAGGTTCCGCCCCCTCGAAGCGGCGCGAGAGATGACCGCGACGGAGATCCTCGAAGAGCACCCGAAAGGACGCGAGTACGCGCACCTTCTCGAAGGATTGGAACGGTATGCCTGCTTCGTCGACGCGAAAGGGAACGTGATGAGCCTGACGCCAATCATCAACAGCCACCTCACTGGAAAGATCACGGAGCGGACGACCAAGGTGTTCATCGAATGCTCCGGCTTCGACCAACGGATCCTGGACGAATGCCTCGCCATGATCGTCACCGCGCTCGCCGACATGGGCGGCCGGATCGGGTCGATGGAGCTCGCCTACCCCGGGAAGAAGCTCATCTCCCCGGTGCTGGCGCCGGGGAGGATGAACGCGGACCGGAGATATATTAACCGGCTCCTTGGCCTCGCGCTGAGCGAGAAGGAGCTGCGGCAGCTCCTCGCCCGGATGGGATTTGGTCACGGGAAGGGGGACGCGCTCATCCCCGCGTACCGGACGGATATCCTCCATCCGGCGGATCTCGCAGAGGAGGTCGCGATCGCCTACGGGTACGAGAAGGTGCCGGAGACGATTCCTGACGTGACGACGGTCGGCCAGGAGTCACGGGCGGAGATCCTCGCGGCAAAGCTCCGCGAGCTCCTCGTCGGTCACGGCCTGCTCGAATGCAAAGGCTACAATCTGATCAACGCAGAAGCCCAGACGACGAGGATGGGCTTGGGCGGCGCGCTCCGCATCATGACGCTCAAGAACCCCGTCTCGCTCGAGTACGATTCGCTCCGCGCCTGGGTGCTCCCTTCGCTGCTGGAGACGCTGCAACGGAACAGGCGCCACGAGTACCCGCAACGGATTTTCGAGGTGGGCCGTGTCTTCGCGCAGGCGAAGACGACGCGAGCAGGGAGTGAAGGGGGAAACACGAGGGGAAGGAAGAGCGACGCCACGGAGACCAGGGTCGTGGAGAAGGTCCAGCTCGCCGTGGCGCTCTGCGGCGAAGACGCGGACTACACCGCCATCCGGCAGGTGCTCGACGACCTCTGCGCCAAGCTCGGCCTGACGCCGATGTATGCCGAGACGACGCATGCCTCCTTCCTCCCCGGCCGGGTGGCGCGCGTCTCGCTCGGCAATGAAGGCATCGCATACGTCGGCGAGCTCCACCCCCGAGTCCTGGAGAACTTCGGGCTGGCGATGCCCGTCGCGGGGTTCGAACTCGACGTGAGCGCGCTACGGCATCATCTCTGACAGGATAACTAGGCGAGGTCGCCATACAGGATAACCGGCCTGCGCGCCGCGATCTCGCTCTCGGAGTACTCGATCTTCGGGATGGGATGCATGAGGAATATCTTCTTGCCGAGTTCTTGCCGAGGACGTGCGCGAACCCTGGCTCCATGAGCGTGTTGCCGCCGAGGTAGTTCGCGACTCATTTCCGTCGTGGTTGAGGACCGGGATGGCGTCGCTCGCCGCGATCTCCTCCCGAAAATCCCTAATCGCGTCCTTCTCGTTCGTGTGGAAGAGGGCAATCATCTCCTTCTCCCCCTCAGGCTTGCCGAGGTACAATAGGAAGAACTTCGAGATGAACGCCGCGTAGTCCATTATCTCGATTATCTCGAGGCCGGCCTTCGTCTCGACCAACCGGTCGGTGAAGATCGTACTGCCGCAGATCGCGACCCTCATCGCCTTCTCAGCGCCGCCGGTTTCGGGCCCGCCACAGTCCCTACTTCGGCGTCCATCCGGAACGTGAAGAGGAGCGCGACAATGCTCGCCCCGAGGTGGAGGAATGCCCTGACGAGGGAGGCGACGCCGGAGAGCGCGGCGAGCCCCGCGTTGCCGGGGGCGAGGTCGGAGAGGATCGAGAACGGGAGGGTGAAGAGGAGGAGAGCGATGCCGAGGACGACGTTGATGCTGAAGACGATGAGGAAGGTGAGGAGGACGTGGCCTGTCTGGCACTTGAGACGGAGGAACGATGCCCTGATCGCGGCCGGGGCGGAGCATTCCGTCCGGATTAGGATCGGCTGGGCGAAAAGGAGCCCGGCTCCGAGGAAGAACGCCGCGGGGAGGAAGAGGAGGCCGAAGAGGAGGGCGAGGAGAAGGGCAACGATACGCGCCCCGGGGGAGAGGATAGCGACGAGGATGGCGATCGCCACCGGGGCGGCGGCCGCAAGATAGAGTGCACCTGAGAGGAGCTGGAAGGCGAAGAGACGGCCCGCTTTTCGTCTCGCCGAGGAGAAGAACGTCGTAGCGCGGGTCTTCCGTCCCTTGGTGACCTCGTCCACCATGGCGAGGCTCCCGGCTGTGAACCAGGCGTTGAGGAGAAGCAGGAGGAGGCCGATCATCGCTGATGCGGTGACGATGGCGATGAGCCGAGCGTCCCAGACCAGGGAGGAGAGGGAGTCAAGCCCGTCGAAACGCGCGAGAATGACGACGAGGGCGAGAACCGTGAGCAGGATTAGGGAGATGGCCTGGAAGAGGAACGGGACGAAGAGGAGGGGGTTCCTGAACAGGTCGGTGAAGCTCCGCTTGGCCGCGACGAGATACGCAGTCATGGATAGGGAAAAGAGAAGGGGGTTTTAAAGGTCTTCGGCCGGCCTCTCCTCCGGCTTCGCGGGTTTCGCGTCCGCTTTCTCCGCGACGGCTTTCGACGACTGTTTTGCTTCCTTCCCGACGCTCTTCGCGGCCGTCTTCGTCTCCACGCTCTTCGCCGGCTTCTCGTCCGCTCGGGCCTTCTCCTTCCGCCCCCGTTTCGGACGCGGAGCCGCCTTCTTCGCCTTGGTGTCGCGGAGCTCGACGCCGACAGTCGCGAACGCCGCCTTCACGTCGCTGCGCGACGCGCCTTTCTTCACGGCGAGGATCTCGCCGAGGGGCTCGAGGTGCTTCACGTTGCACCGCCGTCGCCGCGTCTCGCCGTCGATGAGGACGGTGCCGTCCTTCTCCTCCTCGACGATGACGCACCGCTTGGACGCGTCGCGTCCCGCCACTTTCACACAGAGCCTGCCTATCCCGAATATCGCCATCTTGCCGCCTCCCTCCCGAGAATCTGGGCGCGTCGCCGCACTCCCTGGGAGGATATCCTGCCTACTTCGTCTGCTCGACGATCCGCTTCCGCATGCACGCGCTGCAGAGGACGCCGCCGTACGGGCGTTCCGGCCGTTTCGCCGTCTTCGGCGCGTTCTTCGCCTCGACGCGCCGCATCCGGGGGATGCCGTGGAGCGGGGCGCCGCAGCCGCTGCAATGCGGTTGCCGCGGCGTCCGTTCCGTGAACCGCGGCACTGTCCGTCCTCCGGGGACCTTGACGTGCGTCCGGGCGAACCGTCCGCTCTTGAATTTTCCTTCGACCATCGTTCCTGCTCCGCTGCCAAGCGTTAGCGTGACGAAAACGGCCGGTCATTTATAAATGTGACTGGAAACGAAACGACAGGAGAAGATATATTTTCTATAAAGAGGTGCATTTTGGTTGGAGAGAAAGGAGGAGGGAAGAGGGAGAGATGGCTGGCGAGAGAGCGAGAAGAAGGAGCACGCGGAGGAGAATGGCGAGGAGAAGAAGGAGAAGAGGGGAGCGGAGCGAGCAAAGAGAAGAAGGAGAAGAGGGGAGCAGAGCGAGCAAAGAGAAGAAGGAGAAGAGGGGAGCGGAGCGAGCAAAGAGAAGAAGGAGAGAGACCTGCCCGGGCCGATACGCGGGGGTGAACGACGAACAGGGGGAGAAGAAACGGGAAAAACCACCCGCTCAGACGACGCCGAGCGCTTTCCGGAGGAGGATGCTGAACGCGATGCTCAGCAGGATGTAGGTGCCGAGCCAGCCCGGACGCCAGCCGAAGAGGGAGAGCGAGCCGAGCGGCTTCACCGCCTCATTCGAAAGCGTGATGCTCTTCACCACCCCCTTGTATTGCTGGACCGGCGGCGCGTAGCGCCGATCCTCGGCGATGAGGAAACGCTTCTCCTCAGCCCCAGCGTTCGGCACCGAGACCGTCGCCTTGTACTCGCCGAGGCCTCCGCGTAACGTCCAGGAGACGGAACCGTTCACCGCCTGCTCCTGCTCCGAGAGGAGCTCGAGCTCAGGGATCACGACGAGCGAGGCGCGCTCCACCCCGGGGGCGAAGGTGGCGGTGAGCGTGAACTCCTCGCCGGGCGCCAGGTTGTGATACGCGAACGTGGCACCCATCCACCAGAAGATGAGCAGGATGGGAAGCATCGTGTAGAGCGTCGGCTTGAAGCTGTGCTTCATCAGCTCCAGGTTCATCGCCATCGCCTCCTGCTGGATCTTCATCAGCTTCTTCGGATCATCCTTCGTCTTCTTCATCCGCTCGTTCGTCGCCTTCACCTTCGTTTTCAGCTCCTTCATCCGCGCCTGGTCGGTGGCATACTTGTAGATGAACGTCGTGACGAGCGCCAAGAGGAACGAGATGACGAGGATCGCCCAGAACGGCGGCAAGGAGAGGAGAGGAGCCAGGACGGGATCGAAAAAGGAGGAGAGTCCCATCTTACCGCCCCATGAACTTCCGCATCATCGGGTTCATGTCGACGAGGTGCTGCTGCGCGATGCTCTGGTAGAGCTGGTAGACGATCATGACGGTGAGCAGGAGGCCGGTGCCGGAGCCGATCGCCCCGGTCAGGTCGGCGACAGCCGCCAGGAACCCGACGGCGAGGGAGCCGACCACGGTCAAGGGCCAGATGTACCGCTCCAGCATCCGCTCCAGCACCCGTTGGTCCTTCCGGAACCCTGGAATCTGAAGTCCGCTGTTCATGATGTTCCGCGCCTGCGACGCCGGGTCGAGCCCGGCCGTCTGGACCCAGAAGAGGCCAAAGACGAGGCTACCGACCATGAAGATCAGGACATAGAGGAGCGACTGCCACGCAGAGGACCAACCAAAGCTCCCGGTGATGATCTGGCTCACGATGTTCGGCCTGTTCACCAGGTCGGCGAGCCAGGAGAAGGAGGGGAAGAGGTGCCCAAGCAGCTGGAAGTTCGCCAGCAACGCCGCGATCAGGATGACTGGGATGACGCTGGTGTAGAAGAAATTGAGCGGCCACCGTATTCCGTGCCCTCTGATCCGGCCGAAACTGAGCGGAATCTCCACCTTCATCGCCTGCGTATAGACGACAAAGAGGAAGACCGCCACGGTGGCGACGAGAATGGCGACCTCGATCGCCGCCGTCGTCGGGTCGCCGGCGCTCAGCGCGGTGAAGACGGCGGGGACCGCACCGGCAGGGATATCAGGATTCGTGGGGCTGGGCAACCAGGTGAAGGCACGGACGAAGACCTCCTTCGAGACCCCGGCCGCGATGAAGAGGCTGATGCCCGAGCCGAAGCCCCATTTCGAGACGACCTCATCCATCAGCATGATTAGGATGCCGCCAAGGAAGAGCTGGAAAACGAGTACCCAGACAGGAATCCCCACTTCCGGGGAGAGCCCTCCCGTCAGGACGTAGATGAACCCTTCCACGATGATGAAAAAGATGGCGAGGAGCTTCTGGATCCCTTGGAAACGGGCCTTCCCCTCATGGCTCGTCAGATCGAACTTGACGATTCCGCTCCCGTTCAGGAGCTGCAAGACAATAGAGGCGGTGACGATGGGGCCGATGCCGAGCGTGATGATGGAGCCGAAACTCGCGCCCAGCACGATCTCGAGGAACTGGAACTGCTGCAGCGCATTCGCGCCGAGGCCGAAAAGCGGAATCATCCCCAGGATGAAATAGAGGAGGAGGACGACCAGCGTCCACTTCACCTTCTCCTTGAAGGCGAGCCGCTTCTCCGTCGGCGCCTGCACCTCCGGCAAGTTCTGGAGCACCGTGTCGAGGAACGCCATCGCCGGAGAGGGCTCACGACGGGTTTATAAATGCTTTGACAGAACGGGGCGCGACCTCCGGCCAGCGGCGCGGATGAGTAGTCCATACGTTCTGCAAAAACTGCCTGAAAAAAAAAGCAAGGAAAAGGATAACGAATGCTGAATGGGTCGGGAAAGAGAGAAAAGAGGGTGGAAAAGCGAGAGGGATGAAAAGAGGGGATAGGAAGAGAGAACGAACGAAACAGAGAGAAGGAATGAGTTTCACTCGTCGTTCGTCGACGAGTCACCCTCAGACACTCCCGGAGCGGTCACGGTGACTTTCCCGCCCGCCGCCTCGATCTTCTCGATGGCGCGCGCCGACGCCCAGGCGACCGTGACGTCGAGCTTCGCGGCGACGATGCCGCCACCGAGTAGCCGGCCGTAGCCGAGCGCGCCGAGATCGACGATGATGGCGCCGCCCTTCTCGACCGCGTCCCCTTCACGGACGAGCCGCGCCGCCACGGATGCGAGGTGGCCTGCGTTGATCGCCGGGACGACGACCGCATGGATGCCCTTCTCGGTAAAGCCATGCTTCCCGTACCGTTCCGTGTCCTTCCAGTAGCTCGGCTTCTTCGCGTCGCCCCGCTTCCCGCTGCCCGCGTTGCCGCGGCCGCCGCGGTTACCCGCGCCGCGGTGCTTCTTCATCGCACCCCAGCCATGGGTGTGCTTCCCCCGGGCCCGTGTCACTTTCTTCCGTCGCTTGAACATGCCAGTCACCTAGAGCATCTTCCTGATGAGCGCGTCCATCGCCGCGCCGCGGTCGCCGAGGGCGCCGCCTTCGGCGAATCCTTTCTTGATCCCTTTCCGCTCGAAGCCGCCGCGGGGCGGGTGGAGGGCGAAGAAGGGCTTCAGCCGCCCCTCCGCATCCTTCACGCCGCGCTTCTCGATGAGGAGCGCATTCGTCTCCTCTGTGATTGTGCCGTACGTGATGAAGTCCTTGCATTTCCGGAGCGCGCCGCGCGTCAGCGGCGTGTCTGCGTAGAGGACGCAGACGTGCTTGCGCCGGAGCCGCAGGGAGTCGAGCGCGTCCCGCGTCGTGACGCTGATGCCCTGTTCACCCCTGACCCTGACGGCGGCGAGGATCATTCGGCTCCCTCCGCACGCTTCTTGGAACCGTCGATAATGCTGAGCCGCGTCCGGTGGAGCGGCTGCACCTTCGTCGCGCTCAGCTGCCGCAGCGCGCGCTCAAGCGCCTTGATGAAATTGACCTTGTTCTTCGTCTGGCCGAACGTCTTGCTCCAGACGTTCCGGATGCCTGCCAGCTGGAGAACCTTCGCCGCCTCCTTCTCGACGACGAGCCCCTTCCCCTTCGGCGCGGGCAGGAGGCGGACGAGGACGCTGCCCGTCTTCCCTTCGACTGCGTAGGGGATGCTGTGCGGGTCGTCGCTGGCATCCTCCCAGGAGCCGGTGCCGCGCCGGACCTTGAAGAGGTTCAGCTTCGCCTTCCGGATCGCCTTCTCACGCGCGGGCATCGTCTCCTTCGCGCTGCCGAGGCCGATGCCGACGTGGCCGTCCTTGTCGCCCACGACGGCCATGGCGGTGAACTTCGGCTTGTTTCCCTCCATCGTCTTCTTCTGCGTCTGCCTAAAAATTCTGCGCTGGCCGCCGCCGAACTTCCCTTTCGCCTGGCCGATGAGGAGGAGCTCCTCGTCGAGGTTCGGCAGCAGCACATCGATAATCTCCGCCTCGAGGATGGTCAGTCCGGAATCGAGAATCTCGTCGATGGAGAGGATCTCCTTGTTCTTCACGAGCCGCCCCAGCTCGGTACGTGGCTGCCACGCGTCGAGGTTCGGCGTCTCGCGCTCTCGTTTGAATTGCGGTCGTCCCATGGTGATCATTCCTCGTCAGGAGCGCTCACGGCGCCATCGGCCAGGACCTTCGGCGCGGCGCTCTTCGCTCCGCCCTTCTCGCCGGGCGCTCCCTTCGGCTTCTGCTCGTCGCCCTTCTTCGGCTTCTGCTCATCGCCCTTCTTCAGCTTCTGCTCGTCGCCCTTCTTCGGCTTCTGCTCATCGCCCTTCTTCGCCTCCTTCTTCGCGTCCGGCTTCGGGAGCGTGACGCCGAGCTTCGCCGCGACAGCCGCGACGCGCTCCGGCGCCTTCGTGTGGACGCCGTTGATCCGGTCGCCGGACGGGAAGATCTCCTCCGATGCGGGGATGGCGAGGCCGCCGTCGATAGCCCCCTTGATCGCGGCGCAGAGCCGGGTGCCCGCGCGGTGCTTCTGGAAACCGAGGTCGACGATGGCGTCGGCGACGCCGTGCGCCTTCGCCTCCTTCGCGCAGAGGATGCCGGTAAGGTACGCGGCGGGGATCGATTTCGCAGAGCCAGTCCAGCCGAGCTTCGCGAGCGCCTTGGACGTCACGGTGACGAGGATGCGGTCGCCATCGGCGTGGTAGCGGACGAGCTGGAGTTGCACGTAGCGGTTGCTCTTCCTGATGACGAGCCGCGGGCGCCCTGACTTGAGAAGCGCCAGCCGCTTCTTGTAGTTCGTCCTGCCTTCGCGCTTGCGGCGGTATGGGAGGACATGCTTCGCGTGGGTCATGGGATTCACTTCTTCTCCGCCTTCGGCAGCCGCCAAAGGCGCTTGTCGTCGATGAAGAGCTTGATGTGGCGCTTGCTCCGGAAGAATCCGCCCTTGCTCTTCAGATAGAGCTCGCGGTACGCCGCGTTGTCGACCATCTTCTTCCTCTTCAGCTCCGCCAAGAAAGCGCGCTGGCTCCGGACCTTGGCCATCCAGCGCGACTTGGCCGAGACCGCGGCGTTCCGCGTCCCTTTCCTGCTGCCGTCGCCGCGACGGAGCCCTTTCCGCTTCTGCGTGTGCTTCTTCCGTGCCCGGACGCGACTGACACCCTTCACCGGCTTCGCGGCGACGAGCCCGTCACTGACCAGGAGGCGCAGGTCACTCTTCGTAATCCCCTCCTTGATCTCGTTGAGCCGCGAGGGGTCGAACCTGACGCGCCCTTCGCCGCACTTCAGCAGCGAGGCTGCCACTCTCCGTTGTGTCGTGAGCTTCATGGTGATCATGCCTTCTTCGTCAGGACGCGCCGCTTCTCCTCGGCGAGCGCCTCCGCCTTCTCAGCCTCAGAGGGCTGCAGCTCCTCCTTCGTGACGCGTTCCTCGATTGTCTTCTTCGCCGCAGCCTTCTTGTTCTCCCGCCGCGAGGCACGCGCGGCGCGCCGTTCCGCGAGCCGCGTCCGCGCTGCGCCGATCCGCACGAGCGCCGCGTCGACGTCTTTCACGTTGACGACGAGAATCTTCCGCGCCTTCGCCTCCTTCAGGAGCTGCTCGCGCTTCTTCGCGCCGAGCGTCCCCATGAGGACAGCGGCGTCGCGCTTCGGGTCAATCGCCGCCAACTCGGCGAGCGTCGCGACACGGACGGGGACTAGCCCTTCACGGGTGAGCCCTTCGACGGCGCGCGGGCTGCCCCAGCCGGGGCTGACGCATCGCGGGTAGCCACGCTTGTTCAGCCGCATCTTGCTGTGGAGGCCACGAGGCTTGCGCCAGGTCTGCGAGACCTCGGCCTTCTTCCGCGCATCCTGGCGGAGGAACCGGGGCTTCTTCGCCTTCCGTTGCCGCCGTTCCGCGAGTTGCTGCTCTGTCATGATCGTTCACCGCGTCATTCGTATCAGTTCCTATACCTGCTTGCCCGCCTTATCGATGATGAAGATGCCGTCCTGGAAGATCCGGGTGTCGAAGCCAGGACGCCTGCTGAGCTGCTCGATCTCCGCCGCGACATGGCTGACGAGCTCCTTGTCGATTCCCGTGACGACGACCTTGTCGCCGTCCACCTTGACCTCAGCCCCCTCCTTGATGGTGAGGGTCCGAGGCACCTTCTCGCCGATGAAATTCTTAATCTCGAAGTGGCGCCCCTTGACGCTGACCGACATGGGGAAGTGGCCGCTGCAGACCTTGAGCGTGTAGGTGTACCCCTCGGTGACGCCCCTGACGAGGTTCTTTGCGTGCGCCTTGAAGGTGTAGAAGACCTTCTTCTCGCGGAGCGTCGCATTCGCGACCGCGAAACGGATGGCGCCGCCATCAACGGTCACGGCCACTTTCTGGCTGAAGAGGACGCGGGACAGGCTCCCTTTGGGGCCGTCGACGCGGAGCGTCTGCTCCGTGAACGCGGCCGTCACGCCGGCGGGGAGCGGAATGCTGTCCTCGAGCTTCTCGATCTTCATGGTGGTTTCCTCAATAACAATAGCTGATGAGCGCGCCGCCGATGCCCGCGGCTTTCGCCTCCTCGTGAAGCATCAGCCCCTTGCTCGTGCTGACGAAGAGGAGGCCGAACCCCTTTGCGGGGAGGAACCGCTTCTCGAACCGCTCATACTGCCCTTTCTTCACCTGGTAGCGCGGCTTGATGACGCCGATCTCGTTGATCTTGCCGGCGAGCCGGACGGTGAGGAGGCCGCCTTTCGCGTCAGCGGCAACGTCATAGCCCGCGAGATAGCCGTTGTCGCGGAGCAGGTCGAGGACGGTGCGGATGAGCGCGGAGTTGTTCCGCGTCACAATCGTCTTCTTGCCGCGCCGCTCCGCGTTCATGATTGCGCTGAGCACGTTGGCGAGGGGGTCATTGAGCGTCATCTTCGTCTCTCCATCATCATTATCGGTCTGCCGTAGGTCTGCCGTATCCTTTTATTGCTGAGCAGTAAGCGTCGGTATTGCTAACTGTATTGCTTGAAGCCAAGCTCGGTGGCGTGGTCCCGGAAGCATTTCCGACACAGGTCGAGCCCATACTTGCCGATGTGGCCCCGCGGGTTGCCGCAGAGCTTGCACCGCCGGAGCAAAGCACCGTACTTCCGCTCCTTCGGGACGCTGTTCTTCAAGTACTTGGCATGCTTGCCCGGCTTCCCCTTGATCTGCGTGAGCACCTTGGTGTGATGCGTCGTGGTCATGCTTACTCCTCCTCAAACCGGACCTTGAAGCGCTCAGCCATGAACGCCTTGGCTTCGTCGCGGTGGATGCGATGATGCTCTCCCGGCTTCGCCGGCCGGACTCGTCGCCGCTTGACGCGGTAGCCGGCCCGCTCCAGCGTGATGCACGTCTGGAGCCCGATGATCCCGATCTCAGGGTCATACTTCGCCCCTTCGATGTCGATGTATTCGGGGAGCCCGAAGCTGACGTTGCCCGCCTCGTCGATGTTCCCGTCCTTGAGCGTGAAGGATTTCGCGCTGAGGAGGCGTGGTATCAGCCGCTCCGCCTGTGGGCCGCGAAGCGTCAGCTTCAGGCCGATCGGCAGGCCGGGACGTAAGCCCCAGGTCGGAATCCGCTTCTGCGTCTTCGTCTTCACGGGCTTGATGCCGGTGAGCTGCTCGAAGAGCTTCTCGCCTTTGGCGAGGATCGCCTGGTCCTTGCCCGCCCCGATGTTGAGGGTGAGCTTCTCGATCCGGATTCGGCGCATCGGGTTCATGAGTATCAGCTTCTGTTCCATGGTCCTATCCTTATGCGACCTTCACGACGGGCTTCTCCCCGCCCAGCACGAAGAGGTGGCCTCGCTTCGTCTCGAGCGGGCCGTCCGCGGTCGTGACCGTCACGTCCTGCCCGTTGATCCGGGACAGCGTCCCGATCGTGCCGACATGCTTGCCGCCGGCGATGAAAACAGGTGCGCCTTCCGCGAAGGGGAAGTACGCGTCCTCTCTGTTCTCGAGGGTGAGCAGCACGGTGCCGCCCACCTGGTAGGAATCCTTCGTGACGAGGAGGGTTCGGCCGTTGTGGAAGCCGAGCTGGATGCGGCCGCCTTTCAGCGCCGTCTTGCTCGTCACCCTGCAGGGAATGAGCGTCGCCTCCTTCCCCGAGACCGGGAGGAGCGCGAGGCGGTTGAGGCCGTTGATCGTGACCCGGTAGTGCGCCTTCAGCGCCGGGAAGGAGAGGAGGTCGAAGAGACCGGCGGACGCCTCGGGGCGGAGCTGCCGCTTCCCGTTGATAAGGACCTCTTGCGTGTTGAGGATGAACCGGACGCCACGGGTGAACCGCGCGAGCCCGAGGACGTCGCGGAGGATGATGCTGAGCGGCAGGCTCTTCGCCATCGCGTGGCCGCTGGGACGTGGACGGATGATGAAGACTGTGGACTTCCGCTCGATTGGCCAGGTCTTGGGCGCGTTGATCCTCTTCAGGTGGTTCTTGCTCATCGTGGAATCCTCATGCTGTGGTCGGAGCGCTGCGCACATCCTTCAGAGCGCTATTTGCTCTCTTCGGCTTCGCGGTCAGTCTCGCCTCGGCAGCCCCCGTCCGCCGCTTGAAGCGGCGCTTGTCAGGGGCGAGCTCGACGAGGAGGCAGTTGCTCGGCCGGAGCGGGTACTTGGCGGCGCCGCCCTGTCGCTTCGGCGTCTCGATCTTTGCGACATGGATGCGGGCGTTGACGACGTCGACCCGCTCCACCTTCCCCTCCTTCCCCTTATGGGTGCCGCGGAGCACCTTCACCTTGTCGCCGACGCGGACGCGGACGGCGCGGGTGGCGTGCTTGGCGCGGAGCTCCTTGGAGAGGTGGATATGGAGCAGCTTTCCCTTGAGGTGGAGCGGCGCGTTGTGGACGTACTTCCGCTGCTTGCGCGGCTGGACGCTGCTCCGCCAACTCGTCGAATGCGCTTGTTTCATGGTATCAGCCTACATGATGATCCTACGTGATGATACTACATGATGATCCTACATGATGATGCTCGCCACCTTCGCGACGGCGGGCCAGCGGCCGCACGCCTCTTTCGCGACAGGGCCCTTGAAGATCGTCCCTTTCGGGTTCCCCTTGTTGTCCTTCAGCACCACGGCCGCGTTGTCCTCGAACTTGACGCGGGTGCCGTCGGGGCGCCGGAACTCCTTCCTCTGCCGGACGATGATGGCGAAGACGACCTGCTTCCGCATGTCTGGACGCCCTTTCTTCACCGAGGCCATGACGAGGTCGCCGATCCCGGCGGCAGGGGCGCGCCCTTTCCGCGTCTTGAGGCCGACGACGGTGAAGACCTTGAGCAGCTTCGCGCCGCTGTTGTCGCAGGTCGCGACGTAGCTCCCGGTCGGGATCGCCCGCGTCATGCTCGCCTTGATTGCTTTCATGGTGCTCCTCTCGTAGACTGCTCACAGTTTCTTGATGATCAGGAAGTGCTTCGTCTTGCTGATCGGCCGAGTCTCCATGACGATGACCGTGTCGCCGGCCTTTGCGTCTATCTCGTCGGGATTGTGCGCCTTGATCTTGCTGTACCGGCGCTCGTACCGCTGGTACTTCGGCACGTAGTGACGCCGCTCCCAGGCGACGGTGACGGTCTTCGCCATCCGGTCGCTGACGACCGTGCCGGTGAAGACGCGACCGTGCGTCGGCACAGAGGTCGGCGCTTGCGACGGCGGACGGCTCTCCGGCCTCGTCGTGGCTGTCGGCTCCACCTTCCGCTCCTTGCTCTTCTGCTCCATGGTGATCATCTCATCCTGATGTCAATCGTGTCGGCGCTGAACCCCAACGCGACGAGGTCCTCCTTGATCGTCCGGAGGTGGTCCCCTTGCAACTCGACGACGCCGTCCTTGCCGGTGCCGCCGCACGCCAAGCGGTTCTTCAGCTTCTTCGCCAACTCCTTGATGTCGACCTCATGCTCGTTGATGCCGGTGATGACCGTATACTTCTTCCCGAACTTCTTCCGCTCGACCATGACGGTGATGCGCTGGCTCTCGCGCGCGATCTGATCGCAGACGCAGAGATCCTCGGGCAGTCCGCACGTCGTGCATATCGCGCTCATCGCCGGGCACTCCCTCCTTGCAGCGTCTTGATCCGCGCTCTCCTCTTCTTCAGGCTCCTGAGCTTTCCCGCCTCCTTCGAGGCAGCCCCGGTGCTGAGCTGCGCGCGGAGCTTGATCATCTCCAAGGACGAGGCCGCGAGCTCCTTCTCAAGCTCGGGCGCGCCCTTCTTCTTCAGCTCCGCAAACGCTTTCCGTGTCATAATCACTCACTCCGTCGCCGGCTCAGCCGTCGCGTCGGTCGCCGGCTCAGCCGTCGCGTCGGTCGCCGCCTGCGCCGCTCCGGTTTTCGGCTGCCGCTCATCCTTCTTCTTCGTGGACCGTTTCGGCTTCGCGCCGCTCTTTGCGTCATCCTTCTGCGCCTGCTTCGTCGCCTTCTTCGTGGACCGTTTCGGCTTCGCGCCAGGCTCCGGGACACGCTCCAGGACAGGATCCTCCTCAGCCGCCGCTCCGTCCGCCTCTTCGACCGTGGCCGGGTCCGGCTCGAGGAGCAGTATCTGGTCCGGCAGCTTCGTCGTCGGCGGCATGATGGAGACCTTGATCCCCACAGCCCCTGTCTTGAGCACGGCAGTCTTGTAGGCGACATCCACGCCGCTGATGGCGACGTCGCCGCACTTCTTCAGGTAGCCCTGGTAGAACCGCCAGGTCTTCGCCCGTTGGCTCGGGATCTTGCCGCTGATCAGGATTTCGACGCCGAGCGCGCCCGCACCCATCACGTCGGTGAGCGCGCGGTGCCCGACGCCCTTGAACCGCTGGCTCCCGAACCGTTCGAGGCTGTTGACGATCATCTCCGCGATGATGTTCGCGTCGAGCCCGATCGCGCTGACCTCCTCAATCTCGATCTGTGGGTTGTCCAGGTTGAACTCGTGCTTGAGTGTCTCGGTCAGCTTCTGGATGTTGCTCCCTGCCCGTCCGACGACGAGGCCGGGACGGGACGCCTTGATCAAGATCTTGTCGCCAAGGGGGGTGCGCTGGAGCTTGATGTCGCTCAGCCCGACCCGTGAGAGCTGGCCGCTGACGAACTGCTTGATGCGGAACTCCTTCAGGTTCTGGGAGACGAACTTGCGCTCAATTGCCATCCTGGGTCACTTCCTTCGCTGGTTTCGGTGTTGAGGTTGATGTTCCTCTCTTCGCCGGCTTCGCAAGGGTAGCCTTGATGGAGGGTTTTGGCGTTTCGACGCTCGCCACGACGCGATCATCCTTCTCCGCACCACCCGGCTTCACGGCCGGTGCGACGACCACGCTCTCGGTCGGCTTCGGCGCGTCCTTGGCCGCCATCCTCTCGCTCTTCCCGTCATCCTTCGTCGTCTTTTCCTTCTTCGGCGCCTTTTCCTTCTTCGCCTTCTTCTCGCGCTTCTTGCTCTCCTCAGTCTCCGCGAGGACCAGGTCGACACGCGTCCGCTTCATGACGCGGCCGCGCTGCCTCCCCGCGTGCATGGGGCGCGAGGATTCGTTGACGACGAGGTGGACGATCCTGAGGGGAGTGCCGAGTCCCTTGTTCTCGGCATTGGCGACGCCCGCCTTGGTGAGGGCGAGGAACGCCTCGGCAGCCTTGAGCGGATATTTACCTGCCGCGAGGGGGCCGCGCCGATGGCCCGCGCCATTCATGAACTTGGTGAAGGGCACCGGCTGCCGCTGCGCGATGACGCGCTCGAGGTACGCGGAGGCCTTGTCGCTCATCATGCCGCGGAGCGCCTGGGCCACCATCAAGCTCTTCTTGAAGCTGATCGTCGCGTCGCGCAGTGACGCCTTGGCCATCGTCGCTCCGTCATAGGTGAAGGTCATGATCGTTCACATCCGTGCTGCCCGCTCTTTATTTCTTCGTCTCCTTCTTCGCGGTGACGCCCGCGCTGCTATGCTTCGTCATCTTCCGAGTCAGGACGAACTGGCCGAGCCGGTGCCCGACCATTTCCGGCAAGATCAGGACCGGGACGAACTCCTTGCCGTTGTGGACGAGGACCGTCTTGCCGAACATGCTCGGCAACACGATCATCTCCCGCGCATGGGTCTTGACCCGGTCGCGTTTCGCCAGCTTCTTCAGGAGGCTCTGCTCCTCGTGGGTGAAGCCGCGCCTAATCTTGCGCCGCTCGCCGCTCGGCAGGAGGAGGGCGACCTCGTCGAGAGTGAGCGTCTTCAGCTCCTCCTCGGTCCGTCCCCGGAACGTGAATTCCTTGCGTGCCATCGTGACTCTCTCCGTGATTTTCTCTGCGTTCTTGCCCTCTACTTGTTCCTGCCGGTGTGGCGCGGCCTGATCATGCCGACCTTCCGTCCCGGTGGAGCGTTCTTCGGCGCGATCGTCGGCCGGCCCTTCCTGCTACTCCGCTTGCCGCCGAGTGGGTGGTCCACGGCGTTCATCGCCGCGCCGGAGACGGAGGGCCAGTACGTGTTCCGGGCCGCAACCCGGTGGAACTTGGTGCCCGCCTTCAGGAACGGCTTCTCCGGCCGGCCGCCGCCAGCGACGACGCCGATGCAGGCCGTACAGGCGGGATTGAACGGTTTCCGTTTCTTGCTCGGCAGCTGGACCATCACGGACGTGGGGGTCTTGCCGACGATACGTGCGACGCCGCCGGAGGCGCGGACGAACTTGCCGCCGTCCCCGGGCTGCGCTTCGATGTTGAAGATGATGCTCCCTTCTGGAAGGCTCTCCAGGGGGAGCGCGTTCCCGAGCGCGAGCTCGGCACCGTCCCCGATGGTGATCCGCTGCCCAGCCATGAGCCCTTCTGAGGCGATGATGAGACCATCGGCCCCGTCCTGGTAGCGGACCACGGCCAGGGGCGCGGTGTGGAGTCTGGAGTGAGTGAAGCCGAGGATGACCGCGCCGCCCCGTCCTTGGAGACGCGCCTGGCCCGGTGAGCGGAAGCTGTGCCTCCGATAGGACGGGCTCCCTTTGCCCCGTTTCTGCTGTATCAGGTTCTTGCCCATGGAATCACATCGGGTGGATACGTTACATGAGTCCGAGCTTCATCGCGATGTCGATCGCGGGCGTCTCGGCGCTGAACGTGACAATGGCGCGCTTCTGCGCATCCGCCGTGATGAGCGTGTTCACCTTCGCCACCTTGGCGTTGAAGAGCCGCTCGAGCTCGGTCTTGATCTCCGGCTTCTTCGCCTTCAGGTCGACGACGAAGATCAGCTTGTTCTCCCGCTCGATGAGCCGGATCGTCTTCTCCGTGCTGACCGGGTGCTTGATGATCACGAGGGGTCACCGCCTTTCTGGGCGCGGATGGTGGCGCGGCGCGGCGTCGCGGTTTCGTTCTTCGCGCCGTTCTTGGACGCGGCCCCGTGCTTGGACGCCGCGGAGGGTGATGCGGCGCTCTTCGCCGGGGTCCTTGACGTTTGCTTCGGCGCGACGCCGGGAACGGCCTCGTCGCTCGCGCCCTGTTCGAGGAAGAGGCGCCGTTCCGCCATCATCGCGACGGCATTCCGCGTGAAGAGCGTCGCCCGCCCGGGATGCGTCCCGGGAGCGAGGAGCTCGGCGTTGAGCGACCCGACAGGGACTGCGTCGACGCCCGCGACATTCTGTGCGGCGCGGAGGAGCGACGCGTCCGCATCGCCGGTGACGAGGAGCAAGGAGGTGGCGCGGCGCGTCTTCCGGCCTCGCATCTTCGCCTTGCCGGCGCGGAGCGTGGTCGGCAACGCACGGGCGAGTTCGTCCGCGAAGCCGAGGGCGACGAGCGCCTGCTCGACGTGCTTCGTCCGCGTCAGCCGCTCGAAGGAATCATCGATGAGGAACGGGTAGTGATCGGGGAGCTTATGGCCCCGCTTCGTGACGAGGGAGGCGTCCATCACCGCGGCGAGGGCGCTCCTAATCGCTTTCCGGTTCTCCTTCTTGTTCACCTTCTGCGCCCACTCCTTCCCGGCCTTGGGTGGGTGTGCTCTCCGACCGCCGACGGTGCCGGGGGCGAAGGCGCCGACGTAGTACATGCGGGTGCCCCGACGGTTGAGGACCTTCCGCGGCACCCGGCTGATCCCTTGGCCGTAGCTGCCCCGATAGTTGCGCCTCCGTCTGCTCAGCTTCGCGCTGGACCGCTTCCCCGCGTCGGGGTCGGCGCCGTAGGGCTGCCGCGCGGCCGCCTGGAGGGCATGAACCGCGCGCCGGATCAGGTCGTCCCGGACCGGTTCGCGGAACTGCGCGGGGAGCGCGAGCTCGCCGGTCTTCGCCTTCTTCTCGTCGAGGATGGGGAGCTTCATGGTGGGTTCATCGTCCTTGCTTGCTCTCGCGGCTAATCGCCTCGATGGTGGGGAGCGGGTGCTTCGCCCGCGGGTAGAGCCTGATCGCCTTCGTGAGCGTGATCATCCGCTTCTTCGGCCCTTGGATGCTGCCTTTGACGATCACATACTGGTTCTTCACCTCGCCGAAGCGGAGGAATCCCCCTTTCGGGTTGACGTCGGCGGGGTCGGCACCGATCTTGAGGATCTGGTTGTTGTATTGGGTCCGCTGGTGGTAGCCCATCTGGCCCGCGTGGGCGACGCGGTACATGAAGTGCTGCTGCGCGCTCCAACCGCCGAGGCTGCCGGGCGCTCGCCGCCCCTTCTCGCTCTTGTGAGGCTTGAGGCCGATGCCGAACCGCTTCACCGGGCCCTGGAAGCCTTTCCCGGTGGTGACGCCGTGGCTGTCCGCGTAGTCCCCTTCCGTGAAGACGTCGGTGACCGGGATCTCCTTGCCGAGCCGTTCCTTGATCCACGCCAGTTTCTCCTCCTTGGTGCCGCCGAGATGCGCTTCGAGCACCTCAGGCCTCTTCTTCCCGATGCCGGTCTTCGACGGCTGGGTGAGGAGCGTGATGGTGAGGTCGGTATACTTGTTGAGGTCGAGCGCGTCGAGCTTCTCCTCCTCGGTCTTCTTGGTGAGGAGGCGGCGGAAGAGGTGCTTGTCCTTGCCGACGACGATCTCCGTCGCGACCCGCTTCCCATACGCGTCTTCCGTGTAGCAGCGGACGCTGTAAATCTTGATCGGCGGACACTCAAGGATGGTAGCGGGCAGGGAGATGGTTTCGCCTTTGGTCTGGCTCGTCTTCCGCGCGTCGATCACCAGGACGTGCGTCATCCCAGCCTTGTAGGTGGGGAACGCCAAGAGGCCTCTCTCCTTCGTGTTCCAGGAGCGGACGCGTGCGTAGGGACGCTTGGCCCGTTTCCGCGGCCAGACTGCCATTGAGCCGTGACGTGGTGATTCCCGCTTACCCATCGTGAATCCTCATACAGGCCTTGTGCGGCAGCGCTCGGAGAACCGGTGTCGGTACTGGGAAGCGCATCCTTCTCAGGCCTTGTGCGCCGACGACCCCCGTGGGAGCCGGCGGCAGTGCTTCGCCCTTTCGGGTAGCGCGGAGAATCACGAACTGTTTATAAACATTTCCGTGAGCTGGGCTTTGCGCGGAATGTCCTCGTCGGTAGGAAATGTCACCCTGTCCTAGTCAGTAAGAACTGTCACCCCTACCTATATTCGCGTGGTTTATCTCTTGGCGCTTTTGAATGTTCTTGGAGCGGCGACGCTCACCATCACGGGCGCCGCGTGGTGACGGGGGCGAGCGGTGATCCACCATCAAGGGCGTTGCATCCCGGAACTCGGACGTATCCTGGAGCGCCGAGATGCGGGCGGGCCCAGGTGCCGCGTCAAGAACCTGATGACGCGTTCTTTCTGCTCACCGAACGGGAAGGGGAGCTTCCGTAGATATCCTTCCACGGTGAAGGAGACGAGGGTGTCGGTCACGTCATACGAACGAATGTCCCTCCACAGGATAAAGCGTTCGGACTTCAATGGGGTGGAAAAAACCAGCCCTTCTGCAGTTAGTGTGCACCGGAACCGCTCCAGTCGGGTGACAAAATAATATTGTGCCCAAGCCAAGAGCAGAGAGGAGAGCGCGTAAATCGCTGCGCCATACGCCTCGTGAAGAGTGAAGAAGAGGGCGAAGAAGAAGAGGGTGAGAGAGAAGAAGAGGGTGAAGAAGAAGAGGGCGAAGAAGAAGAGGGTGAAGAAGAAGAGGGCGAAGAAGAAGATGGCGGAGAAGAAAAGGGCGGAGAAGAAGAGGAAGAAGAGAAGAAGGGGACGGGTGGCGCCCTGTGGCGAAGGGCCGACACGACCAGCACATTTTTATAATAGTAAGATAATAAAATTATAGTACAATGTATAAATGTAGGTAAATCTTACATGGAGCTGACCAAGGCGTCGACGAAAGGACAAGTAGTCATCCCGCAGGAAATACGGGAACGGCTCAAAATCAAGCCAGGCGACACCCTCCAAGTAGAACAGGTCGGCGAACTCATCCTCCTCAAGAAAGTGGCGCTGAAACCCCTCGCGGAGGAGTTCGGCGCGCGCCAGAAACGAGGTGGGGGACGATGACGCTCGACCGCCTCACCCGGAAGGCCACCCAGGAACAGGGGCTGCAGGAGAAGGCGACGGTGGCGCTCGCCGCCGGACGGATCACGCGACAGGAGTACGAGTACCTCCTCCGGCGAGAGACAGGACTGGCCTCGCTCCGGGACCCGTACCGCG
>JBBIPM010000002.1:0-35865 GCA_037442865.1 Candidatus Woesearchaeota archaeon | reverse complement strand
TAGCCACCTCTGTTGTCGTCTGAGATTTGACACTTTGTCGACGATAAGTGGCTATATAATCCTTCCGAACCTTTCAACAAAACCGGAAAGAGCTAAAATTTGAATAAAATCAGCTTATCACCCGCATTCGACTTAAGAATCATCACCCGTTATTGCGACAGAGAGACAAAAAGAAAGATTTATAAACGGATTCTGGCCGTTCCGGCGTCTAAAGGAGACGATTATCGACGACAATGGCGACGTATGCAGTGACCGACACCGAGAAGCACTTCTACCTCCACGAGGGAGGGACTCTCGCTTCGCTCGAGGACCTCTTCACCGAGCTCCAGACCATGGAACGCCATGTCTGGGAGCACCACACCGGACAAGGGCGGAACGATTTCGCCACCTGGGTCAAAGAGGTGATGCAGGATCGGTTCCTGGCGCGGAACATCGAGCTCTGCAAGAGCAAGGACGACCTGCTCCGGCTCCTCTTCATCCAGTTCTTCCGGTGAGGAATCACGATTCAGAGAAGTGATGGGGCTTCTCGTATCTACTGGTGCTTTTGCCGCCTTCCTCACCGGCATTCGGGGCGTGGTGAAGAGACTCGCCACGCTTGGCGGGGCACGCGAAGAGGAGGGCTGAAGGCGTGAAGAGTCGGTCGCGTCGTACGAAGGCGTAATCTCTCGCCGTGGCGAAGGGACTGAGATTAGAGAGACCAACCGTAAAAGCCGGTTATCCGCCTCCCTGAAGGGTGCTCCCCGCCGCGCCCGGTCAGAAAGAAGTTCTTCGAGAGAGAGACTCCGCAATACGCATCTCCGACCAGCAGATTAAGGGCGCGAAAGAGGAGATTGGTGGGGATGAAGAGGCCTCGGTCGGGTTCGTACCGCACCTTCACCCCTCTCTCCGTGGTGAACGGTTCTGGCCGGAAACGACGAGAGCAGGGATCATACGTACCGGGATCGACGAAGATGTCGAGCAGTTGGAAAGGGTCGGTTGATCGGAAAGACTCGATCGGAAGGTTCCCGTTCGCGATAGCGGTCAAGGGGTCGAACGAGATGTTCGAGTGATGCGCGAAGGACGGGGAGCCCGTGACGGGAGGGGAGCTGGCCGACCGCTCGCCGACACCGGGTTCTCGGCACTTCTCGGCGAGCAAAGAGGCGACGGGCGAATAGGGAGCGAGAGACGAGAAAAAGAGCTCGAGATCACGAGGGTTCGGAGGAGTTCCCATCCGCTCACGCACCGAACGCTTGGCAGACCTTGCACGGGCCGTAGCCCGCCTGCGCTGCCTCCTTGCTCGTGAAGGTGACGCGGTTCTTCCGCGGGATCCGGTGGGCGATCATGCACTCCGGGTCGTGGACCTTGTTCCCGTTCTTGGCGCCAATCAGGACAAACTCCTTCCGTTCCGTGGCGAGATTTGCTCCCACCGCGACGTTCACTTGGGTGAACGGGGACGGCGTCTCGACGTACTGCTGCGGCACCTCGACGCGCTCATCCACTCGACGGGCGCTCCGCGTAGGGACGAACGCCAGGGCTGATGCGGCTGATCCGCGGCGCGGCGGGCGTCCACGACGCGGACGGGTCGCGTTCAGTTCGTCGACGAGCGGCCTCTCCTTGCTCTCGGCCTTGCTCTCGAGCTTCGCGAGAGTCCTGTTCGCGGAGAGATAACGGTAGAACGTCTCCCGATTGTTCGGCGTCCATCGCGTGTCGGCTTTGAAGGCGCGGCACGCCGCCTGGACGGTGGCGATGTTCCCTTTCGTGGCGCGCTTCCCGTGCGCCTTCAGGACGGAGCGCATCTCGTGCTCCTGGCCGCAGGCGACGAACGCCTGGTCCAAGCTCCGCGCGCTCTGCGGATCGACGGGTGACGGAGGGTGAGAAGCGCCGACGCCGAGCTTGCGGACGGCTCCTTCCTTCGCGACGACGGTGTGAACGCCCCCTTTTTTCTGCTCCCGTGGCGGCTTCACCTCCTGCTTGGCGAGAAAGAGCCAGAGGAGCCAGAGGAGCGCCAGAACGAGGAGGAGCGCCAGGTTGAGGTGGCGGCAGTACCGCGCCAGCCACTGGCCAAACGTCAACTCGGTCCTGCGGAGGACACTGAGCGTGAAGAGCGGGCTGTCCGTGTAGCCGCCGCGCTGGTCCGAGGCGGTGAAGATGAGGGACTCCTCGCCCCCCCAGTTCGCGTCAGGGATCAGCGTCGCGGTGCTTCCGGTGATGACGACGCGGACGTGCGCCGGCTGCGTCGCGAAGAACTCGAGACGGTCGTCGTCCGGATCGGCGAAGTACTGCGCCAGGTCCAGGGTGAACCGCTCGTTCTCGTACCATTGGAGGAGCATTCCCGACTCGTCGTCCTCGAGACGATCCTCATAGAGCCCGTCTTTCGCCGGGAGGGGGAGGACGACGAGGAGGATGATGAGGAGCGCCACGACGACAAGGAGGGCGACGCGGAGCGCCCAGAGGAGCGTCGCGTCGATCTTCGGCCGCCGCAGGACTCCGAGCAGCGTCAGGATGATGATAATGACCGTCGCGATGACGAGCAGCGCGAGGAGGAGCATCGCCCAGAGGCAGAGCGCGACGCTCGCGTAGTCGTAGCCGGCAAGGGCGCGCCACGCCGTGACGAGCAACCCGTTGTGCGCGAACCGCGTCCAGAATGGCTGCGCATACTCGAGGCCGAGCGGCTCATGCGTCAGGGTGAGCATGCTGAGGTACTTGCCGTCGAAGTAGTCGGTCAGGTTCCCTTTCGTGATGAGGTGGAGCGCCTTCTCCTCGCCCGGGGCGAGGGTGATCCGCTCCTCGGAGACCGCGGCGTAGAGCTCTCCGTCTACCGCGACGCGGTACGTCCCGCCCTGGATGCCGGTGCTCTTGACGAGGAAGGGGACGATGGCGTCGTCCTCGGCGATGGTGACGCTCGTCACGCTCGCCTCGACGGCATGGCACGTCTGGAGCGTCTGGCTCTCGACCCGGAAGATGATGGTGTCCGCGATCTCCGGGTGGTTGGTGAGGACGACGGTGACGGGCAGCTCGTACCGCTCGTCGGTGCAGGGGAGGCGCGCCGCGAACCGGACGTTCCGGTTCTCGCTCGGCTTCAGCCTGATCGTCCGTTCCTCGGGCTGGAACCAGCTCGGGCCGTCGACGAGGAGGTTGTAGGTCTCTTCCGTCTGCCCCGCGTTCCGGAGGTTAAGGGTGTAGCTCGTCTCGCCGCAGCAGGCCACCTCGGCGTACGACCCGTCCTTGTCGCGTGCCTGCTCGACGAAGCCGAATTCGTAGGCGAAGCAGTCGAAGACGTCCACGTCGAGGACGCGCGTCTTGGTGATCTCGCCGAGCCTGCTCCGGACCTTCACCTTCACCTCGTGCGTCCCTTCCTGCCCCTTCTTCGGGTTCAGCGTCAGGGTGACCTGCTTCGATTCGTGGCCCTTCAGCTCGAGCTGCTTCGGGTCGTAGTCGAGGAAGCCCGGGCCGGTGACGATCACATCATACGTATTCGGCACGTCGATGAGGTTGGTGATGTTGAACGTGTATCGGGACGCGATCCGGCTGCAGATCTCCGTCTGGGTCGCGATCGATATGTCGTGGTCAAACTGGTTCTCGATGACGAGGCGCATCTCCTTCTGCTCAGTCACCTTGTTCTTCTCGCTAGTGACGATGAACGGGATGCTAATCTCGCCGTAGAGGCTGCAGGGCGGCGTGATCGTGACGAGGAGTTTCCGCTGCTCGTCCGGGACGAGGGAGAAGCTCCGCTCTTTGAGGTCAGCGTACGCGTTGAATGCGCCGAAGTCGAGGGTGAAGGTATCGGCGAACTCCGCGACGTTCCGGACCGTCACCATGTACTCGAGGGGCTGGCAGAGGTTCGACTCCTCGACGCCGCCCTGGACGGTGAGGAACGCGTTCTGGCACTTCTTCACATCGAGGGTCCTGCTCAGGACCCGTTCGCGGCCGTAGCTCGACGCGACCCTGATGCTGTAGCGCGATGTGCCGGTGGCGTCGCAAGGCGGCTCTGCGTAGACGAGGACGTCGCGGCTCTCGCCCGGCGCGAGGGTGAACCCACCTCCTTGGAGCTGGTACCAGGGCTGCTCTGAGTGGACGCTGACTGTGTAGGAGGAGAGGAAAGCGCCGGTGTTGGTCACTGTCACCCGGTCGGCGCGGCTCTCGCAGGCGCACGCCTTCGGCTCGGAGGCGTAGGGGCTCTCCACGGAGAAGTCGTTCGTGTAGGTGTTCACGATCATCGCGGCCTGCGCCGGCATGACGAGGATCGTCAACAGGAGCGCGAACAGGAGGAGCGGGTAGGTCAGGGATGCGCGTGGCTGCTTCATCAGGTCCACCTCAGTAGTAGCTCTGGAACTCATCATCAGCGACATCCTCGACGGCCGGCTTTCCGTGCTTCTCGCCACGTGAGCGTCGCGGCTTCTCGCCTGTCGCCCCCTCGTATTCCGCGTTCAGTTTCCTGTACGCGACGATGCCGGCGCCGATAATAAGCGCCAGCACGAGGAGTATGAGCGCCACCTGGAGCGCGGTGAAGAGTATCCTGGCGAGCGGGACCCCCCTCCCGTTGACCACGCGGAGGTTGAGCGTCGTCGTCTCGCGCTCGTTCCCGGTCTCGATGACGAGCTGGATCTGGTTCCGTCCGGGCGGGGCGAACCGCTCCGTCTGGAGGAAGAGGAAGAGTGTGGCGCTCCTGCCTGCGTCGACCGTCACGGTGCTCTCCGGATCGAGCCGGTAGGTGCCGAGATGGTTGATCGGCTCGACACTGACCGTGTAGGTCTTCGCCTGGCTGTTCAGGTTGGTGATCGTGATCGGGTAGATGACGGTGCCGCCCGGCTCGACCTCTTGGCCGGTGAAGGTGTCGACGAGGGTGTTCTGCAGCGTCCCGGCGACCGGGGTGCAGGCCCCGTCCTTCTTGAGGAGCGTGATCTGCTGGTAGCGCGTCTGGGTGTAGGCCTTTCCTCCTTCCTTGTGGTCAGTGGTGAACGCCAGCTCGTAGTTCCGCGGCGGGGCGCAGCCCGGGGCTTTCGCGATGAAGTCGATCGTCCGCTGCTCGCCTGGCTTCATCCGCTCGACGAAGGTGCTGACGTCGATGTCGAGCGCGTTGTTCCTGATGCGTGCCTGGAGGTCGGTGATCTCGTAGGCCTTGTTGTTGATCAGCTGGACCCTGACGGTGAAGAACGCTCCTTGCTGCACCTCGGTCCCGGGCTGGAGGAGTATCTGGGTGACGAGCAGGTCGCAAGCGTCGCCGATCCCGTTCCGGTTGGCGTCGCGCTGGTCGCTGTTCGGCCTGTATTTGCAGTTGTCGCGGAAGTCGTCGACGCCGTCGCAGTCCCGGTCGTTGACGAGGCCGTGGGGCGTCTCGAGGGCGCATCCGTCGATTGGGAAGCCGTTCTGGACCTGGTCCGCAAGCGCGGCGGGCAGTGCGATGAGCAAGGACGCGACGAGCGCGACGAGCGTGATGGACAATCTATCTCCCATGGTGCGGTGAGGGAGAGGAACAGCATTTATAAAAGTATTGGTTTTTTAACTATTTGGTAGTGGTAATGAAAAGGTAAAAGGGAGAGAGAAAAAGAGAGGGGAAAAGGGAGAAAAAAATGAAAGAGAAAAAAAGGGGAACGGAAGAAAGAGAGAGGAGGAGAAGGAGAACTGAGTATCGTCGGAAGAGACAAGGGCGCATCGACCGCCGCGCATTGGCTCCGTAGTCACCGTTCCCCGGTTCCTCGCCACGGAACCGAACGCGCGTTCTCCAACGAAGTGCCAGAGACGTTCTACGGACCGTCGAGGAAGAAGAGCGAGAACGGGAAACAGAAGCGGACGCTAACGTTTTCCGCGTTTCAGATGGAGGAGCGCGAAGGCCGCGACGAGGATGATGGCGCAGAGGATGAAGATGCCGAACTGGAGCCACGAAGCGAGGCTCCGTCCCGGGAGCTCGTCCTTGACGCGGGCGGAGAGGACGAGCTGCTGCGCATCCGCTTTGCTCCGCAACGTCAGGATGAAGCCGTGCTCGCCCGTCACGCCTTTCTTCGCGAAGAGCGTGAGGCGCCCTTCGCGCGTCTCGCCGGCAGGAACGACGATCAGGGAGCGGGGCTCGATGAGGTAGCTCCCCCACTCCTCAGTGCCCTGGACGGTGAGGACATACGCCTGACTCTCGGGCTCGCCATTCACAATGGTGAAGGGGTAGGAGCCGCCCAGCACCGGGTCGATGTCCTGGACGTCGAGGATGGTGATGATGCTCTTCCCCCGGAGCGTGGGCTCCTCCTGGCAGAGCCCGTTGCTCTGGACCGCCATCCGCGTCGGGATGTAGAAGAACTCCTTCACGCCGGGGCTCTGCGGGAAGGCGATGAAGAGGACGACGTCGTACTCCTTCGCGACGGTGCAGCCGGGGACGCGGAGGAAGAATTCGTAGCGTCCCTGCTGCCCGGGTTCAAGCCGGTCGACATACGCTTTCTGGTCCAGCCCCAGCTCCGGCACCTGGATAGTGAGCTCGATGTTGCTGATCGGCAGCGCACGGTAGTTCGTCAGCGCAGCGGTGACGATGAACGGCCGGTCCTCGAGGACGACGCCGGGGTCGATCCTGATCGCGTCCACGACGAGGTCGCAGGCGTCGCCCAGCCCGTTCTTGTTCTGGTCGCGCTGGTCGGTGTTCGGGACGCCGCGGCAGTTGTCAGACACATCAGGGACCTTGTCGCAGTCGAGGTCGTCGAGGAGCACGCCGCTCCCTTGGGCGATGTAGCAGCCGCCGAAGCTCGGCCGGGGGGCGAAGGGCGGCGTGGCGTGGCTCTTGTTGTTGAGCCGGTAATCCTCGTCCCAGGTGAGCCAGGGGTCGCCGCCGTAGGGGCCGTAGTAGTCGTGGTAGATGACGGCAAGCGTGGAGGGGAGGGAAAAAGCGAGGAGGAAGGAGAGGGTGCAGAGCAGGAAGGAGGGGATGGCGCGGGAGGAAGAGGAGGCTGTGCTGGGGGCGCGTTGGCGCGGCGCGGTGACGCGACAGGGATGCGGGGAAGTGGAGCGCGGAGCGGCCATAGTCCCGGCTATGAAGCAACCACTATTTAAAAACTTTTCTGAAAAGTAATCACTTTATAGTAGTATAATAGAGTACCGTCCCGGCGTCCGTATTCGTTCCTGATATTCATCCTTGATACATGATACCGGGAACGATAAAGAGGAATAAATAATAACTATATAGTAAATAAATATGCGCGCGAAGGAAAACGAGGAGAGTTTAATAATGGGTGAAACGTCACCACCGCCATGCGGATCCTGATCACCGGAGGAGCGGGCTTCATCGGCAGCAATCTCGCGAAACGCCTCCTCGCAGCAGGCCACGCCATCACCATCATCGACGACCTGAGCAGCGGAAAACAGGAGATGATCCCGGAAGGAGCGAGCGTCATCGCAGGAAACGTCACCGACCCGACGCTCATCAAGAAGGCGATGGAAGGGAAAGACGCGGCGGTCCACCTCGCCGCCATGATCTCGGTGCTGGAAACGATCAAGAACCCTGCCGAAGCTGAACGCGTCAACGTCCAGGGCAGCCTCAACGTCCTCGAAGCGGCCCGGGAAGCGAAGGTGAAGAAAGCGGTGCTCGCCAGCAGCGCAGCCGTCTACGGGTTCACGCCCCGGACGCCGACGAAAGAGACGGAGAGGCCAAAGCCCGGCAGCCCCTATGCCGCCACGAAACTCGCCATGGAAGCGCACGCAGCACGATACACACGCGACGGACTGCCCTGCCTCTGCCTCCGGTTCTTCAACGTCTACGGCCCAGGACAGGATCCCGGGAGCCAGTACGCGGCGGTCATCCCGGCGTTCATCAGCCGGGCGCTGAAGAACGAGCCGCTCACGATCTACGGTGATGGCACCCAGACCAGGGATTTCATCTTCGTCGCGGATGTCTGCGCCGCGATCGAACGTGGCCTCGCCACCGGGAGCGGGACGATCAACATCGCCACCGGAAGGAGCGTCACGATCAACGAACTGGCCCGGACGATCATCCGGCTCACCGGAAGCACGAGCAGGATCATCCATCACGCGGCCCGTCCCGGCGACCCGCAGACGAGCCTCGCCGACGTGACGAAAGCGAACGAGGAGCTCGGCTTCACCGCCACGACGACGCTCGAGCACGGGCTGCGGGAGACGATCGCCTGGTTCAGGCGACACGATTCGAAACGAGCATGACAGCAGGGACGTACCGGAGAAGGTACGGCGGGATGATGCCGAGCTTCGCGTACCGGAGACGAAGCGGAACGGGGAGATGCTTGAAATCCTTCACCCTGCCGCGACAGAGCGGAGAGCCGCAACGGCACGCCAACTCCCAGCCATCCTCGTCCATGGTCGTCGAATAATCCCAGAACAGCTCCTCTCCCGGCGCAATCATCCGGATCGCCACCAGCTGGACGCGATCGCCGTCGAAGACGAGACCGCAATTCGGATCGCAGGAATGGTTCACGAAATCGTCAAAGCAATCGTCAAAGCCACCGGAAGGGTCGAAGAAAAAATCCTGCCCGACCCGGACATACCGATCATCCTCGGGAGCGAAGATCACGGGAAGCTCCTCTTTCTTCAGACGCTCCCCGGTGAAGGGGAAGAGCGGTTCGCCGCGACGGAAACGTCTGCCGGCGACGACGCCGAGACCGAACGGCGAAGAGGAGATGAGGAAATCAGGCACGTCCTCACACCAAGAAGCCAATATTAATATTTTTTCATCGCGAAGAGCGTAATAGCGCTTCTCGTCACTACCGGCACTTTTGCCGCCTTGGCGGGGCCATCGATGCCCCGGAGGATTGCGTATGACTCGGTCGCGTCCTGCCATGACCTGAGCCGAGCTCTCGCCGCGGCAACAGTGCCAAAAAGTAGCTCCATAGTAAGATGTGGAGAACGACGAAGGAGAGAGGATCGCCGTCGACCAAGAGGTTTAACGCCGACCACGACGTGCCGAAGCCTATTTCGCCCGCTTCATCCGCACGATCTCGCGCAGGATGTTGAAAGCGTTCAGGATGGACTGCCCCTTCCCCTTCGCGTACGCGTCATACTGGATCGTCACCGGCACCTCGACGAAACGGAGCCCCTTGAGCCTGATCTCATAGACTATCTCCGAGGCGTGCGCCATCCCGTCCTGCGTGATCTCGATCAGCTCAGCGGCTCGCCGCGACAAGGCGCGGAACCCGTTATGGACATCGGTCAGCTTCACCCCGAGAAGGAGCCGCTCGACGAGGATCGCCCCTTTCAGCGTCACCCACTTCCGCTTCTGGATGCCGACGACGCGACCGAGGAAGCGCGAGCCGAGCGCGACATCGGCTTCTCCTGCGAACAGAGGGGCGACCAGCGCCCCGATCTCCTCGGCACGATGCTGGCCGTCACCGTCGAAGGTGACGATGACGGACGCTTTCTGCGCGAGAGCCGCCGCGATCCCGGTGCGGAGCGCAGCCCCTTGGCCACGATTGCGCTGATGACGAATCACCGACGCGCCCTTAGCGCGCGCGATCGAGCCGGTACGATCACAGCTCGCATCATCGACGACGATGACGTCGCGGTAGCCGTGACGGTGCAGATCATCGAGGACGAAACCAATCTTCGACGCCTCGTTATACGCAGCGACGACGATGAAGACACGATGCGGGCGCCGTCGTTTCGGCAACGCCCGCATCACCAGCTTCGCCGCAGCCTCGAGCATGGCGCGGAAGAGACGCGAAGGGTATAAAAAACATACGGAACTCCGCCACTCAGGGCCGAACCCCTGCCGCGCCGCGACTATCCGCTCCTCCGCGAGGACGACGCGTTTCATCCTGACGCGCGGCCAACGCGACGCAGACTAACGGCACGTCGACGTTCTTCACGCAGGGTTCTCGAACCGGAGCTGCTCGCTCGGCGCGGAGAGGAACAGGACGAGGACCCAGTAAACAGCCAGTGAGGCGACGGTTCATCAAGATCATCAAAATAATGGTCGTGACCGTCAAAGAATCCCGAAAAGAACGAGACCGAGCGGCTACGCCAAGCCCAGCTCCTCGAGCTTGGACCAATCCACCTTCCAGACGATGATCCTGCTCCCGGTGAACGTCGTCTGGTCGCTGAACTTCTCGAACGCGACCGTGCCGGCGCCGTCGAAGAAGAAAAGCCGGGTGAAGAGGCTGCCGGCGAGGAGCGGATCAGCCATGATCGCGCGTTTCCCATCCAGGTCGACGACGACCGCCATACCGAAACCGCCGTCAGGGAACCGGACCTCGCCCAAAGTGCCGTTCCGGATAAGGAGGAGCCGCTCCGGACGCACCTCGGTCGTCGACTGGACGCGACGACCCTGCGCATCATACGTCGTGACAACAAAGAACGAGGCGCCGGGATCGGAGATGTTGACGACGAGCCCCTCCAAGACCGAGCGACCGGCAGCCTGGGAATTGAGCTGCAAGTTGAAACCGCAGAGGAGCCGCGTCCCGTTCTCATCGTTGCACCCGACGACGCCAGTGGCATACCCCGGCCAGGGGCTGATCCAGGAGTTGACCTGCGGCTCGGTCGGCAATCGCAGCATATCATAATAGAGCACAGACGCATCATCCTCGGAGAGACCGTACTTCGCACTCATCCCCGCGACAGCCGTCGCCTGCGGCAGACGATGGAAATTAGCGTATGCGTCCGCCCGCGTGAAGTTCCAACTGCCGAAATGACCCCAGACGCCCGCTTTACCCACCATGTCGCCGGAGGTGATGAAATACGCCTCAGGCGGAGCGCAATGGGTGTAGTTCAGGACGATGGCTGCTTGCTCATCGGTGAGGCCGTTCGCGAGGAGGAGCTTCTCAGCGTCGGCGCGCGTCAGGAGGATGAGCCGCTTCATGAGCAGGATCGCCTCGTACTGGTCCTGCGAAGGGAGGAACGACTCGAGCTCCTCCCCGCCTCGATCGGAGCCGCAATCCACCATGCGGAGGATAGCGAGCGTCTCCTTCTCGTCGCTCGTCTGCAACGAACGACCGATGAAATGCGCGAGCTGACCACGTTGCGACGCGCCGTCGAACGTGACGCCACGATCGGCGACGTACCGGAACCAGTGGCCGAAATCCCACCAGGAGGTGATGATCGCGTCAGGAGCGGATTGCTCTTTGATGAGCGTCAGGGAGTCCCACCACGCATCGCTCATGTGCGGCGTCGCCTGGAAACCGACCGCGCGGCCTTGCGCGGCCACGGGGTAGAGCGGCACCATCAACAAAATCAGGAGGACAGGAACAACGATCACTGTCGGTAAGTGCTCGCTAAACAGCCGCTTTAGGTGCACGTATGTGCCGTTGAGCCCTAAGGCGACCGCCAGTATGAAAGGAGGCAGAAGTAGGCTGATGAACCTGACGCCTCTCGTCATCGAGAAGATGCTCACTCCCAGCCAAGCCGCCAGGAACAGAGCGTAAGCCAAGTCAACATCTTTATCGCCTTCTTTGAGAAGCAGAAAACAACCCAGAACGACCGGCAAACCTAGTATAATCAGGAAGTTCAATATCGAGAAATCAGCGGCGAAATGCGATACTAAGATGATGCCGGCCAGTAGACTAGAGCCGAGCAGAATCCAATCATTGACCCTCAACCGATCTTTCGGCACCATTGCGAAGCCGAGGCCTAGGACCGCCAGTACGAAAAGAAGCTTGCCACCAGCATTGTTGATTATCTCGCTTATGCTAGGCACGTTAAGCTCGGCGACGGTGGTCATGACGTTCGGCCAGATGCCGCCCGCTTGTATGGCCACTTTTAACTGTACTCGTCCGATAATCGCTTGGAAGACGCTCGCGAACGCGTCAAAACCCCTGAACAAGGATACGAAGAACCCGGTGCTGAGGAAAATGCCGACAGGAATCGCGGCCACCCACCTCATCTTCGTGCTTGAAAAAAGCCCTGTGAACGTTCCACCCCTGACGAAATGGCTCACGATCCTGAAGACTACGAACGAGAGCAGCGCGACCATGAAGACGACGAAAAAGAACCACCATTCCCATGCAAGTGCCAAGAGACCGAAAGAGAGACCTGAGAAGATGAGCATCAAGACCAGCCGTTTCCAATCGCCTTCCTCAGTCTCTAAGGCCTCCACCAAGAACCAAGCCGCCAACAACGGGAAGAAGAGGGCGAATATCTCCGTATCGCCAACACCTGCAGAGGTTCTGCTGATGCTTCCAGGGTGGACCGCCACCAGGAAAGCCGCTATGAACGAGGCGAACAACCCTTTGTGCCGCGTTATGAGAAATGCAAGGACTGTGCTCAAGGAGGCAAAGACGAGGTTGAACCAGAACAGGACGTGCCGAGGCTCTAGCTCGAAGAAAATACGGGCCACCTTGTAAAACTGTACATTGAGCCAGGTGAACATATCTTGTCCCGATAATATTCCTAGTGGCGCTACTGCCTGTTTATTCCAATACAGCCCCTCCCTTCTTTCATGACCCGGAAAACCATTAGCGAGCGTAAGATCAATCCTCTTCGCATAATGATAAGGGTCCAAGTCAGGCAAGTAGGAATGACCGTCCGGTTCCCGCAGCCTTGAACGGAAATAAGCGGCCAATTGCTTCTCTTGTTGTTCTATAATTTCTTTGTTATCGGCCACGAACCGATCTACTTGCTCATCCACCATCTTTTCCAGGTTGGCAACCGGCAGGTTAGGGAAATCGTTCCGTATGCTGGCGGTCACTTGAGAACGGATGTTTTGATTAATAGTGTTCTGCGCCCAGCCATCGGCCACAGGCAAAGAATAGACGAAACTGCGGTACTGGATTGAGAGAAACACCGGTATCAATATGGCCAGAAATACGAGCCCAAACAGCAAGATCCGAGTATTCTGCCTGAAGAAACGCGAGGCTTTCTCAAACAACCCCTGATCAGGCCCCTTGCCCTGTTTCGCCCGCTCTTCGGTTTCAGGCTCAGACCGGTTTTTCCTCTGTTTTCTTATCGTCACACCGAACCCTCAAGTATCAGCAGAGGCGCCCCATTTAAAAAATTAATGTCGGGGAAGGGTCAGGAGAAAAAATCCGCTATCGCAGTTAAGGCGGAGCGTCGGCGGAAGAGGAGGCGAAGCGACAAAGGGGGTTTGGTCGCGGACCGGCTCCGTGACCGGGAAACGCAGAGAGCACGGAGTGAACGCGGCCACCCGCCGGCGCGACGCTTCTCCAGCGAGGGCTCGGGCGCGTCCCGCGACCGGGAAACGCAGAGAGCACGGAGTGAACGCGGCCACCCGCCGGCGCGACGCTTCTCCAGCGAGGGCTCGGGCGCGTCCCGCGACCGGGAAACGCAGAGAGCACGCATCGTGCGATCGCTGCTGCTTCCCAGAGGCCGCCAAGGCGGCAACGCCGAAGGCGTGCCCACGAACGCACCGGTTGCGCCTCGACTTTTTCATCGCGGCCCGGAGAAACGGAAAGCTTATAATCAACGGAGGCGCAGGGGACAGAATGCGAAAGACCGCTGATTGGCATCGGCTCCTCAAGCCGTCCTTCGCAGAGCGAGCCAGCATGACTGAGGACGGCGTCGTGGTCTTCAGCGACCGCCGTTACCAGTTCCGGAACGACCTGGGCGAGGATATCTACGAGACCGACAAGGACTATGACGGCGACCGAGCCGACGCCACGCTCCGCGAATTCCTCATCGAGACTTGCAGAACAAAGCTCCCCTTCGCCACAGGACTGGATTTCGGCTGCGGGGCCGGCCGGACAATCACCACGTTCGCAGACCTGGTCAAGCTCCCGATCGGAATCGAGCTCTCACTGAATCGCGTGAAGGCCTTCGCCCGCAGCCCTGAAGCGAAGAGGATACGGCCAACGCTCATCAACCATCAAGGGAATCTCCCGTTTCGTGACAATTCGCTCGATTTCGTCTCGTTCATCACCGTGTACGAGCACCTCCGCGACCCGGCACCGTACCTCCTCGAATTCCATCGCGTCCTGAAGCCGGGAGGGATCCTCTTCTCGGTGAACGACACGTGGTGCTACGAGAAGATCGCTTCGCTCGGCATCAGGAGCGTCGCCAAGAAGGACCGGACGCACATCAACATGCAGACTCCCGACCGAATGACAGACGATATCCGCATCGCGGGGTTCACGATCCTGCGGAAGGCATACCTCCCTTTCTATCGCTGGGGATTCCGGGCAACGCCGCGCATCCTCAACCGCTTCGCGACGAAAGGGATGGTCATCGCGCAGAAACATAAAGGGAGCGGAGCAGAACGGCAGAAGAAAAAAAGATCAGGAAGACCGTACTGATTGATGATCAACCCCTTCCTCCGAAAGAGGAAGCGAGTTTAATCGATTTTTAAAATGGAGACGCAACTTCAGAAAGGATGAAGATACTCCTGATTACGCCGTTCTTCAACGACCCACACCGCGGTGTGGCGAGCGCGTACAAGACAGCGCGTGAGCTCTCACGGCATGGGCTCGATGTCCACGTCCTGACCGCCAGGAGCAAAGACCAACCAGCCGAGGAGAAGATGGGCCTGATTACCATCCATCGGAGCCGCGACCTCTTCCTGCCGGACCCGTTCAACTTCAACGTCATGCCCAACCTCTGGTGGAGGACGTGGCGACTCGTCCGGAAGGAGGGGCCGGATGTCGTGATCATCAGCAAGTACGTCTTCTTCACGACCCTCGCGGCCCCGCTCCTCCGGCTGCTCGGGCAGCCGTTCGTCATCACGACAGACACCTTCCCGGGCCTTTGCTGGTTCTCCCCGTTCAGGCTGCGGGACAAGGCGGTGAAGCTCTACACCTTGACCCTCGGACGCTGGCTCCTCAACCTCGCGAACGAGGTCATCCTCCTCCACGAGAACCTGGTTCCGACGGCGAGACGACTGAGGCTCCGGCGCGCCCGCGTGATCCACAACGGCGTCGACGAGGAGTCCTTCCGGCGACACGCGCCGCCGCGCGACATCCAGAAGCGCCGTGACAAGAGGCGGGACGAGGTGATTGTCACCTACGTCGGGCGGCTCGAGAACGTGAAGGGATGGGACCTCGTCCTCCGCGCAGCGGAGCGGCTGACCACGACCCATAGCAATGTCCGGTTCCTCTTCGTCGGCAACACGGAAGGGAAGACGCTGCCGCGGAAGGATCGAATAGAGTTCCTCGGCTTCCGTCGCGACGTCCCGGCGATCCTCGCGGCGACTGACATCAACGTCCTCGCGAGCTACGCGGAGGGGCTGCCGAACACCGTGATGGAGGCGATGGCCGCGTCCGTCCCGGTCGTGGCGAGCGATGTCGGCGGCGTCGGCTGCCTGGTTCGTGACGGCGAGACCGGGCTCCTCTTTCCGCCCGGCGATGTCGACGCACTGGTCCGTTCTCTGAATCGGCTCATCGGGGACAAGAGGATGCGACACCGGCTCGGCGCCGCCGGGCGAGAGCGCATCAGGCGCCACTTCCGCTGGAAGAGCATCATCAGCGAGTACGAGGAACTCTTTGAGTCCTTGAGGGAAGGATGAACGGGGGAAAAGAGGAGAGATGATGATGACAACAATGGACGACACGAGGAGGAAGACGGGACCGTTCGAAGCGCAGTCGAGGAGTGGTCGCCCGATGAGGATCATGCTCATCGAGCCCGGCCTCAACCCGATCTATGTCAACTTCGCGAACGAACTCGCGCGCAGGCCGTTCATTGAAGTCCATTACGTCCTCCCGCGATGGAAAGGGGATTCGGACATGTTCTCAGCACGCGTCGTACGCCACCCCGTCCCCTCGCTCCGCGCACTCAGCCGAATCCTCCACTTGCCAACAACCATCCTCCTCCGGTTCATCTCCGCTCGGGCGAGACGCTACTACGAGCAGTTCCCTGAAACGCCTTTCTACTTCATGCTCGGGAGGCTCGTCCGTGACATCTCACCCGACCTGATTGTGGCGAATCCCCTCGAACGCCCCTACGCTTTCCAGGCGGCACGCGTGGCGAAGAAGACGGGGATTCCGCTCCTCATCCAGACCGAGATGCAGTACTCCGGGCAGACGCGAAGCGACCGGCTCTACATCAAGGCATACGTCGCGGCCGCTCGTCGATTCATACTGCCGGGGTGCGCCTATTTTCTTCCCTGGACGGAGAACAGCCGACGGTTCTGGGTGCGGGTCGCGCCTGAGCTGCGCGGACGGATCAGAACCTTGCCGGCAGGCATACCAAGAGAGCTCTTCTCAGCACTGCGCGGAGGAGAGCAAAAGAAGATGATGCTCGGAGAGGATCATGGAAAGAGGAGAGAGAAGAGAAAGGAAGACGGGGGAACGGAGTTCCTCATGGTTGCTCGGTTCGTCAGCTGCAAGGACCATGAGACCGTTCTCGAAGCGCTCAGACTGCTCCTTCAGCGGAAGAAACGGTTCCGATGCACATTCATCGGCGAGGGCCTGTTGAAAAAAGGGATAAGGAGAAAGGCTGAGGAGCTCGGGCTCGCCGAGCATGTACGTTTCGGTGAGAGCGTGCCGTACAAGAAGATGGCCGAGACATACAGGAGATTTGATTGTCTCGTCCTCGCCAGCAGGAAGGAAGCGATCGGCATGGTTGTGCCGGAGGCGATGGCGTGCGGCATCCCTTGCATCGTGCCTGACAACGGTGGTCCGTTGACCTATGTTGATCACGGGAAGACAGGGCTCATCTTCCGGACGGGAGACCCGGTGCATCTTGCTGCGGCGCTCGAAAAGATGCTGCGCCGGCCGACGTGCCAGCGGATGGGCCGAATGGCGGCGAGAACGATACATGATCGGTTCACCTGGCCCCGTATAGTCGACCGCTTCCTAGGACTCGCTGACCGAGCGACGAAGGGGGAGTCATGAAGAGGCGGAGAGAAACGCGTCGAGAGCGATAAAGGGTTGAAGAGCATGGTGAAGGCAACGAGGAGAGCCGACAGGGGGGCGGCAAAGATGAGGGGAGATGGAGCGATCCGTCCCCGAGTCCTCCATGTGATCACCGGCCTCGGCCGCGGCGGCGCGGAGCAGATGCTCCTCAAGGCCTTACCCCGTATGGAGAACGAGAATGTCGTCTGCAGCCTCACCGACCGCGACGAGGTAGGACGTCTCCTCCGAGAGCGAGGCATCAGGGTCCATCGCTTGGGGCTTCGACGATGGAATCTCCCCGCGCTCATCCTCCGATTCCGCCGCGTAATCAGGCAGGAGCGGCCGGTGATCATCAACTCCTACCTGCTCCACACCAACCTCTTCTCACGGGTCTTCGGGCGCCTCTTCGGCGTCCCCATAATCATCTGTTCCGTCCGGAACATCCATCGCGACCGGCCGTTCTGGAATTGGCTCGACAAACGGACGCAGGGGCTGGTGGACGCCTACACGCCGAACAGCGAGTCCGTCCGACGGTTCCTCGTCGAGGAGCTCCGCCTGCCGCCCGGGAAGATCACAGTCATCCCGAACTGCGTCGACGAGCAGCGGATAAGGGAGCGGGTCGCGGGGACGGACCGGCGCGCGAAACGCGCCGCCCTCGGCATCACGGAGAACGAGTTCGTCATAACGTACGTCGCCAGCTTCAAGGCGCAGAAGGATCACGCGACGCTCCTGGAGGCGTTCGCGCTCCTCGGCGGGAGCCTGCGACGGTCGGCGCGGCTGCTCCTCGTCGGCGACGGCGAGCTCCGGAACGGAATGGAACGGCTCGCGCGGCATCTCGGGATCGCGAGGAGGGTCCTCTTCCTCGGCGAGCGGGACGACGTCGTCGAGATCCTCGCGATCACCGACTGCTTCGCGTTCCCCACGCTCCATGAAGGGATGCCGAACGCGCTCCTCGAGGCCGCCGCCGCCGGCGTCCCGATCGTCTGCACCGATATCCCTGAGAACCGCGAAGTCGTGGGAGAGGAGGCGCTTTTTTTTCCTCGGCGAGACCCGTCAGCCCTCGCACGCGCAGTCAGGAGGACCATGCGAGACCGCGCTGGTGCGAAGCGGTTCGCGGAGAGAGCGCGACTGCGTGTCAAGGAGAAGTTCTTCGTCTGGGCGACCACGAGACGCCTCTCCGAGGCGTATCGACGGCTCTTTGATGGAGATTAGGAAACCGGGGGGAGCCACACAATATTCTTAAAGAGTGATGAGACTACGAAGAGTGTGCGAAGGTCCGAGGAAATGCGTCAGGAGACCGGACGGTACGAGGATACTTATCTCCGTCCGCGCCGTTTCAGCTTCGGCAAGAACTGGCAGTCATATCTCAAGAAGCTGGATGCGGAGCGTGTCGAGAAGGCGAGGAATTCCCTCCGGCGCCTCGCATGTGTGCGAGGGAAAAACTTTCTCGATATCGGTTGCGGCAGCGGGATTTTCTCGTTGGTCGCGTTCCTTGAGGGGGCTCGGCGCGTCGTCAGTGTCGACGTCGACAAGCACTCGTTGGCCTGCGCCCGGCAGCTCCGTCGCCGGGCCGGCAATCCACTCTCTTGGAGCGTTCGTCATGGCTCCATCCTGGATGAGAAGTTCGTCCAGATCCTTGGCGAACATGACGTCGTGTACAGTTGGGGCGTGCTTCATCACACAGGGGACATGCGGCTCGCCTTCGCGCACGTGGGGAGACTCGTGAAGAAGGGCGGCCTCCTCTGCATCTCCATCTACAACAACAATGAGAAGTATCGGCTCGAAGGGTCATCCCTTCTCTGGGGGCGTCTTAAGCGCTGGTACAATCACCGGGGAGCGCTCGGCAAGGGACTCATTTACTATCCATACATATGCTATCTCTTCGCGGGGCTCTTGCTGCATGGCAGGAATCCTGTGCGCTACGTCAAGGAATTCCCGAAGAAGCGCGGCATGGATTTCTTCTCCGACGTCAGAGATTGGCTGGGTGGCTACCCCTATGAGTATGCGAGCGTCGCAGAAGTGAAGGGATATTTCGTACGACGAGGATTCCGTCTTGAGAGAGTGAACCCGGCGAGGTCGCTCGGATGCAACGAATTTGTCTTCCGCAAGAGAAGGTCGAGGGACAGGCAAAAGAGAAGCGCGGAGGGCGATTGAAGATGTGCGGCATCTGCGGACTGTCATGGGAGGACGAAGAGACCCTCAGCAGGATGGTGACGACCTTGAAGCACAGAGGTCCGGATGCGGAAGGACGTTGTGTCGGGGACGGCGTCAGTTTGGGGCATCGGCGGCTCGCCATCATCGACCTCTCTCGCCACGGCGCCCAACCGATGGAGTATGACGGCGGCAGGCTCCGGATCACCTTCAACGGGGAGATATTCAACTACCGTGAGCTGAAAATGCTGCTCCGAGAACGGGGGTACGGGTTCCGAAGCGCGTCAGACACCGAGGTGATCCTGGCCGCTTACAAGGAGTGGGGCCCTCGCTGTCTCGACCGGCTCGACGGGCAGTTTGCTTTCTGCATCCACGACGCAGAGCGACACGTGCTCTTCCTTGTCCGTGACCGGCTCGGCATCAACCCGCTTTACTACCGCAAAGACGCGCGCGGGCTCCTCTTCGCGTCTGAGCTCAAAACGATCCTCGCTGCGGGGGGGAAGAGGACGCTAGACCATGAAGCACTCTCCCACTACCTCGCGTTCGGCCACACCCCCTCCGAGCAGACGATTCTCAAGGAGTGCCGGAAACTCGAGCCCGGCCATTATCTAGTCTATGATCTCCGGCAACAACGTATCATCGGACGACGCAGGTACTGGGACGTCCGTCAAGAGGCGACGATTAGCGAACCGGAGGAGGCGAAGCGGAAGATATTGGAGCTCATGGAGAAGGCCGTCAGGAGTCGCTTGGTCGCCGATGTCCCCGTCGGCGCCTTCCTTTCCGGCGGCGTGGACAGCAGCGCCGTCGTCGCGATGATTACCTGGTACAAGAAGGAGTTGAACACGTTCTCCGTCAAGTTTGACAAGGACGGATACGACGAGAGCGCCTACGGCGAGCGGGTCGCGAAGCTCTTCGGGACGCACCATCACATCGTCACGTTCTCCGCGAAAGACATACGGCGGCTCCTCAAGAAGCTCGCGTACCACTACGACGAGCCTTTCGGCGACCCATCAATGGTGCCGACCTTCCTTGTCAGCGAAGTGGCGCGTCGCCACGTCACAGTCTCCCTCTCCGGCGACGGAGGGGATGAACTGTTCGGCGGCTACAAGGCGCACCAGCTCTACCGCTCGCTCCGGTTCCAACGTATCCTCCCCCGTCGGTGTTGCCTCGTGGCGGAAGCGATGCTCCGCCCGCTCCCCGGACTGCGGAAGGCGAAAACCTTCTTCGAGATCGGCGCCCTGCCGGAAGAGGAACGCTACGCGCGGCTGATGAGCAACGTCCCGCAGCGACTCTTCGTACGGCTGACCGGGATGAGCCCCCGGAGCGCTTACAGACGGTATGCAAGAAAAGGGAGTTTCTCGACGCTGCCGATGGCGATTGACCACGACTTGCACCGTTACCTTCCGGATGACATCCTGACAAAAGTGGACCGGGCATCGCTCGCTCACGGCCTCGAGTCACGCCCCCCGCTCCTCGATCATCACCTCGTTGAGCTCGCGGCACGCATCGACCCGCTGCTAAAGCTCCGCGGCAAGGAGGGGAAGGCCATCTTCAAAGAGGCGTTCCGTGGCGTATTGCCTGACGACATCCTCTACAGGAAGAAACAGGGGTTCAGCGTCCCTCTCAAAGAGTACTTGTTAGGGGAACTCCGTCCGCTCGTTGAAGAGAAGGTGCTTCGCTTCCGCGGACACGGCCTCCTAGACCGCGAGACGCTCAGGGAAATCACGCGATGCAGGGACAGCAGCGAGACGACCCTCACGTGGCGAATCCTGATGCTGAACCACTGGTGGGAGATGTGGATGATGCCGCAGCAACAGGCAAGACGCACGCGGCGCGCGAAGGAGAAGATGCGCAAGCGTCCGTCCCTGAGATGACCGGTCATGACGAATCGACGAGACGCCTGAGCGTCCATCGCTGCGCGGGCGTGGCGCCCAGGTGATGCATCGTGACGCGAAGGAAGCCGTCGCCTCTCCGGGCCAGAGCCGTCGCGCGGGGAATCGACTCGGCGTTCAATTCCTCGATACGATAGAAGAACGTCTCCTCGTGGTTGCCGAGAAGCAGGGGTCGCGGGAACCTAGCGCCTCGTCCCTTGAGTAGCCAGAAGAGGAAAAGATGAAAATAGGAAACGAGATACCCGGGATCCGTCCATCTGATCTCGCGCGGTAAGGGCGCGAAGCCGCGGCAGATCCGCGCGAAACCCGCATCCTCCGCGGCGAGGACCGCAGCCTTGGAGAGGCGGTCGTGCGGCGCGACGAGGGTGTCGACCGTCACTGAGAAGGCGCGTTCGAGGTGCTCCTTGCCTCTGCGCAGGTCGTCCCGGAGCCGCTTCCGGTCGCGCCGCTCGAGCTCGAAGCCGCCCGGCCAGTCGCGGTGCGTGAAGCCGTGCTGCCAGATGACGACCTTCCCCTCCGCGATCCGCTTCTTCAGATACGCGACGAGCCGTTTGTTCTCACCAACCCAGTAATAGTCTTTCGTCGGCTTCGCCCCGGGAGGAATCTCCGCTTGACGCGCATAGAGGTGCGGGACGACGGCGAGATGGATCGGGATCTTCTCCCATATCCCTTTGTAGAGCCCATTGAGTCGTCGGGGATCGGTGAAGTAGGAGATGTCATCATCCCGGACGATGAGGCGCATGAGGAATGGGTGTCGATTAATTATTTAAATTGATTCCCGAACACGTGAGGGAGTGACACGACAAGGAGGAACGAGGCGGCGAGGGACGACAGCTAAACAAGGAGCGAGGCGGCGAGGGACGACAGCTAAACAAGGAGCGAGGCGGCGAGGGAACGGCGCGCGACTTCCCATGATCCTCGTCAGCGCCTACACAGACATCGGCAACCCGGAGACGCCGAGGGGCTTCGAACCGGAGCTGCTCGGCGTCGAACTCGCGAAGCGGGGGATGCTCAGTAAGGTGCTCTGCCGCGGCGTGTCACGACGACGGCCTTCTCGGCTCGAACGAGGACACGTCGTCACTCCTCTCCCCTTCGGTAACCTCCTGCCGAGGATGCTCTTCGGCATCACCCTGATCACGCAACGCGTCCCGGTGCGGTACATCGGGCAGAACATCCTCTACGACCGGTTCGCCGCCCGTTACATCGACCGCCACCCCGGGGAGACGGACGTCCTCCTCTGCTGCAACTCGTCCCTGACGTGCGAGATCGCCGCGGCGAAGCGGCAGGGGATGAAGGTCTTCGTCATCGCCTCGACCGGGCACATGGAGTACGTGCGGACGCTGATGACTGAGGAGTACGCCAAGTACGGCCTCACGTACAATGTCGCAGAATACGTGGCCATCGAGGAGGCCGACAACGATTCCTATCGCGAAGCCGACCTCATATTCGCCCGATCAGAGTACGTTCGGCGCACCCTCATCGAGAACGGAATCCCTGCGACGAAGATCTCGACGGAACCGATCCATATGTACGCGAACCTTGACCGGTTTCGTCCCGCGAAGAAACGACCGGACAGGTTCCGCGTCGTCTTCGTCGGCATGGTCTCGTTCTGGAAGGGGGTCCACTACCTCCTCGAGGCGTGGGAACAACTTATGCTCCGGGACGCGGAGCTCGTCCTCTGCGGAACCGTCGAGGAGAAGTTCAAGAAGACCTTCCCGCGATACTGGAATGAGCCGAGCATCCGGTTCCTCGGCCACGTCGATCCTCTCCCGCATCTTCAAGGCGGTTCGATTCTCGTCTTCCCCTCCCTGAGCGAAGGGTGCCCGCAGGCGGTGATCGAAGCGATGGCATGCGGCCTCCCCTGCATCGTCACGGAGCACAGCGGCTCCGTCGTCCGCGACGGAATCGACGGCTACGTCGTCCCGATCCGGGACAGCGACGCGATCGCGGAGAGAATCCGATTCTTCCATGAGCATCCTGGACGGGCGAAAACGATGGGCGAGAACAGCCACCGACGGGCTCAGGCGTTCTCGACCAGACGCTACGCTGCCCGCTTCGCGGAGATCGTGATGAGCGCAGCGCAGGATGATCAGTGACGGGTCACGGACAGAGGGGAGTGAATGAAGAAGGTCGAACAATGAGAGAACGGCACGGGATCAGCGAAAAAAACAGGAATATTTTTAAGCGACTCGCCAGAAACGCCGCGTGCAAAGGAAGAGCCAATGGAGAAGATACTCGTCACAGGCGGGCTCGGGTTCCAAGGGACGCATCTCACCCAGCAACTGCTCCGCGAAGGGCATAACATCTTTGTCCTCAACACCCCGAGTGTCGACGCACAAAGGAATCTTGCCTGGCTCCTGGCGCACACGCCTGAGGCGAGCATCGGGGAGAACCTCCATCTGCTTTGGGGGAGCGTCACAGAGATCGAGCTACTCGAGAGGATTATCCCCCAATGCTCCACTGTCTTCCACCTCGCAGCGAAAATCAACGTGGACGAATCCATCCAGCGTCCGGACTCGTTCCTGGACACCAACGTCAAGGGCACGGCCAACGTCCTGAACTGGGCACTGAAGAACAAAACCCGCGTCATCCTGGCCAGCACGTGCGAAGTCTACGGGGGCGGCGAGAACATCGACGAAGATGCGATGCTCAACCCGAAGAGCCCCTACGCCGCGAGCAAGACGGCCGCTGAGCGGCTCGCCTACGCCTATGCGCAGACGTACGGCCTCAAGGTCGACATCGTCCGGCCGTTCAACGTCTTCGGCCCACTGCAAAAGGCAGGCGGTCACGGCGCCGTGATAGCCATCTTCTTCCAGCGGATCATGAACGACGAGGAGATCGAGATCCACGGCGATGGGGAGCAGGCACGGGACTTCATCTACATCGAGGATGTTGCGCGCGGCTATCTCGAGATCTTCAAGAACCCGCGCGCGGCGGCGTGCAACGTCTACACGTTCGGCAGCGGCATCCCGACCACGGTGAACCAGATCGTCGAACACATCGAGCGGATAACCGGGAAGAAGGTGAAGAAGCGCCACGTCGGCGAACGTCCCGGCCAGGTGCGGTCCTTCATCGCGAAGAACTCGCTCCGCACCTACTTCGACCAGGAGAGGATAACGCCGTTCGAGGAAGGTCTTAGGAAATATTATGCGTACGTGATCGCGGCGCAACGGTCGTGATACCTACGCTCCTCATCGTTCCGGAACAAGAGGCGCGTTCTTAGGGTTTCATCGGGCACCACCCAGGACCGCTACAACCTGACGACACCTCAGGCCTCATTGTCGGTTTCTCAGACCGGGGAGGAACGAGGATAGGAACGGGTTGGTTCATGACCGCCCTGGGAAGGAGTGTTTCAAGAACAGGAAGGGAAACGGCAGACCCCCGTGATCCCGGGGCCGAACGCTACGCGAAGCGAGTCTCAAGCGCAGCGAAAGCCGCTCGTGCATGACGAGAGGGAAGACCAGGAAAACGGGCTCGGCCGAAAAAAAAGATGAAGTCGGGAAGAGGAGGTTCTAGTGAGCGGACAGTTCTAGCGACCATCTTTTTCTTCCTGTCGAAGCCTCTCCGTTATGTGGTTCGCGTCGAGACGGTTGATACGGAAAGGATCGGTCGTTCCTGTATTCTCCGCGGTCCGGACAGTGAGCCCGCCGACGAAGCAGAGCTCGCGGGCGATGGCTATGGTCGTCTCGTCGAAGGAACCGCTCGGATAGGAGAGGAGGTCGACTGGCCGCCCTATGTTCTGTTCGAGAACGCTCTTGGAGCCGGGTAGCTCTTCGCGTTGCCGGCGCTCAGACAGGCCAGCGAGGAAGACGTGGTTCATCGTGTGGCCGCCGAAATCCATCCCCGCGGCGAGCAGCTCCTTCGCCTCCTCGAAGCCGAAGTAGAGACGACTCGCCTCATCCTTCTCCTCGGTGAAGAAACCGCAGAACAGCTCGTCGAGGACATCTTGACTCTGATGAAGGAGGAACTTCAGGTTGGCGACGTAGGCAGAGTCCCAGCGCTTTCGCGGATTAAGACGGATGTCCGTTGGGACGGAGATCCCTGTCAGGGCCGTGAATGCCTCCCCGACTACTTCTACTGGATGATGCCTCAAAAGGAGGTGGATCCGGTGGACGTTCAGGACGCGCCCGTTCGTAACGTTGTTCGTGGACATGAAGAAGCAGCCAGTGTAGCTGGCGGCGCGGAGGAGGGGGAAGGCCTCGGCGTGCTGGCACCGGAGGCCGTCGTCGAAGTTGATGCAGAGAGTCCTTTTGGTCAATGAGCGCTCGCCTCGAAGCCAGTGCACGAGATCGCGCACCGTGCAAGGGACATAACCCTCACGGCGGAAATAATCCAGATGACGTGCGAAGAGGCGCGGAGTGATCCTGACGAATCCTTCCTCGTCAGTCACATAGTAGTAGAGGACGACGAGGTGTTCGTCCGCTTGTTGATCCATCGTTATCCCTCAAAGGGGCCTGAACGGCGGAAAACCCTCGATCGTCTCCATTAGGCTGCGCGAGGCGTTATCGTAGATCGGGAAGACCGGTTTCGCGTTCCACCTTTCGAGCCAGGGCAGGATGGAGAAGTTGTGCTCGAAAGAAGAGATGAGGACTGCGTCGTAACCCTTCTCGGCCGCCTCCTCTGACGAGACCACCGGATACGGGAACCCGGGCGGATGATCCTGTTCGAATCCATGGCCGTAGTCGCAGAACCCGACGACGAGCAGGTTCCAGAACCCATTGATATGACGTCGGAGGAATTCCGTGTGGTCCCGTTCGCCCACTATCAGTATTCTCGTGCCCGCAGCGACCCATTCCCCGACGCGCTTCTCGAGCTCGTATTTCGAGCGGTACTTCGCATGCCATTCAGCCATCTTGTTGGACTCGGAGATGAAGTGGTCGCGTTCCCGTTCATCGTACCTCGTGAAGAATCGACGGAGGAACTCCTCTCGCCTCGCCGCAATCGCGGCGGCCCGATCATTCTCCATCACCCTCTGGACGTCATCCTTCGAAGGGATCCTCTTGATGTCGAGAAGATGGTTTCCGAGGACGAGGTAGTCCATTCCTGTCTTGAAAAAGCAGAGAATCGCGTCTATCGGCGTCTCCACGATCGACTCCCCGTTGTCGTTGAACGAGGTGTTCAAGACGCAGGGCACGCCGGTTATCTCCTGGAAGGCCTTGATTAGGTCATAGAAGAGGTCGTTCTCCTCTTTCGTCACGGTCTGGACCCGCGCGGTGTTATCGACGTGGGTGATAGAAGGGACGACGTCGGGCTTCCTGACGTCCGCGATCAGAAGCATGTACGGGGATTCACGTTCGAGATCGAAGTACTCGCCGCAATGCTCCTTCAGGATCGCGGCGGCTCCGAGCATCAGAGAAGGCGGGGAACCCTCGACCGAAATTCGAGGAAGAATATAAAAAGAGACGAGTCACTCCGAGGGAGAACCCGATGAAGACCGTCCTCATCGCAATCTCCTGGGGCCAGCTGGTCCGTGACCTCCTCAGGACGGATTTCTATCGTCTTCTCAGGGGGCGTCCAGACCTCAGGATAGTCCTCGTCACCCCCTACGCGGCAGATGATGCGTTCCGGGAGGAGATGGAAGGGCGGAACGTCATCTTCGAACCCCTCGACACCGCGCCACCCGGACCGCTGGAAAACCTCCTGCGGAAGTCGCGCGTCGCCGTCTTCAGCAACCGGCATCGGATATCGACGATGCTCGTGAAAGTCGAGGAGTTCAGAAGGGAGGGGCCGATCCAGAGGGCCCTCGCGGGGTTGTTCTCCAGCAAAGCGATCAGCAACAAGGCCACGGCCGCGTCTCTCCGCTGGCTCGAGGCGCGCCTCTGCCGCCATCGCAGATACGCGCGGCTGCTCAAGAGATACCGGCCGGACCTCGTCTTTGTCTCCCCCGTCTTCCTCGCGCCGGACCAGTACGTGCTGAAGGAGGCGAAGCTCCTCGGGATTCCCACCGTCGTGCAGGTGGGGAGCTGGGACAACCTGACGAACAAGGGCGAGATCCCGGTCATCCCGGAGAAGGCGATCGTCTGGAACGAGGTGAACAAGCAGCAGCTCATCCGGTACCACTGCATGAAACCAGAAGACATTCTCGTTTCGGGTCCGCCGCAGTTTGACATCTACACAGATACCGCACGGTTCGAGTCACGCGCCGCCTTCTGCCGCCGATTCGGCCTCGATCCACGGAAACGCATCATCCTCTACGCGACCGTCCCCTCATTCCCTGACGAATATGACTGCATCCGCATGGTGGATCGGGCGATCAAGGACGGGCGAATCCGTGACGCGCAGCTCCTCGTCCGGCCGCACCCCCGTGACCCGAAGCCGTACGCGGAAATCGTCAGGGAAAGGATACCCTTCGATGAGGGGGTGCTCTTCAAAAAGCGCGTTACTGACTCCCGCTTCTGGAGCCCGACACGAGCGGAGATGTACCATCTCGCGACGACGCTCCACCACGCAGCGGTGTGCGTCAACACCGCTTCGACGATGGCGCTCGATGCGCTCGCCTCCGGACGGCCCGCGATCCATGTCGGGTTCGACGGCGAGCGTGAACGACCGTACATCGAGAGCGTGCGACGATACTACGATTTCGAGCATCAGCGGCCGCTCGTCGAGACGAGGGCGATTCCTGTCGCGAAGAATGAGAAGGAGCTCATCGCCCATATCAACGCGTGTCTCGAGGACCCCACTCTCAGGAGCGCCGAACGCAAGGAGGCCCTGCAGCTCCTCTGCAACGGCGCGGACGGAAGGAGCGGCCGACGGATCGCCAGGCACGTACTCAGTCTCGTCGGGCTCTCCGGGAAGAGAGGAAGGGGTCAACGGTGAGGTGACAGGACAGACAGAAGGTCACGGCTGCACGAGCCGCTTCTTGAGAAGGAACTCCGCGTAGAGCATATCTTCAGGCGTGTCGATGTTGACTCGGTGCGGTTTCTTCTCGATGAGAGGAAGCGGGCTGTCGCCGTACATCGAACCGCTAAGCAGGACGTCGCGCCTCGTGACGTACACTTCGCCGTTCCGGTAATACGTGGGCGGCGCGTCCTGGCGACGGGGCGTATCCGTGCCAGTGAAGGGAACGAGGGTGCCCCCTGCCGGTTTGAGCTGCTTGTACGGGCTATAATGGGCCGGGACCTCGCTGACGCTGACGACGGAGTTCGCTCTCTTCCTGAGGAAGAGCCGGATAGCAGCGTCGATATCGGCGGCTTTCCTGAACGGAGTCGTCGGCTGGAGGAGGACGACCGCGTCGACCCGCCGCCCGAGCCGCTTCTCGATCGTCCGAAAGGCGTGCTGAATGACAGGGAGCGTCGGTGCCTTGTCCGTCGCGAGCCGCTTCGGCCGTTCGATGACAGGGACGTTGTACCGCTCCGCGACGCGCGCGATCTCATCGTCTTCTGTTGAAACGTAGCATGAGTGAAGGAGCTTCGATTGGGTGGCCGCATGGATAGTATACCAGATGAGCGGTTTCCCACAGAGCGGAGCGATGTTCTTCCGTGGCACGCCTTTCGAGCCGCCGCGGGCGGGGATGAGGCCGATGATGAAGGGCTTGGCACGCGTCATGGGAGGCTCCTGAGGCTCAGTACGTGATCCGCTTCTGTATCTTGAGCTCGCACGAAGCGAGGACCTCGACGATCCGCCCGCTCGCGTTCCCGTCGCCGTAGAGGGTCGAGGAAGGATAGCGACCGTGGGCAAGCTGTTGCTCGATGGCGGCCCGGATCCGCTCCCGATCGCTCGGGACCCGGAGGACGTTCTCCGCGACCGCACGCCCTTCCTGCCGGCTGCCGATCTCGACGGCGGGGACGCCGAGGAAGGAGCCTTCGCGGATGAAGCTGCTCGAATTGCCGACGCAGCATGCCGCGTTAGCGATGAGCGTCAAGAAATCCTCCGGAGGGAGGTTCTTGAAGAAGTGGACGTTCCCGTTCCGGTGGCGCTCGCGGAAGAGGCGCAACCCCTTCGAGATCTCATCGGAACCGGCATCCACGTTCGGCCAGAACCAGGCGGTCTGAACCTGAAGGTCCTCGATCGCGGCGAGGGTCTCCTCCACCTGCTGCAGACCAGCGCCATACTCCGTCGTGACGGGATGCTGCATCACAACGAGATAGGGCTTCCGGAAATCGATAGGGGTCCCCACGCCCGTCGACGCATATCGCCGATCGAATCCGTCATCGATTCGCAGCCTAAGGCTCTTGACGAGGTCGATGGAAGGACACCCGGTGATGAAGACCGTCTCCTCCGGCTCACCCATGGCGATGATGCGGCGCGCAGTCTCCTCGTTGGTGGTGAGATGGATGTGCGCGAGCTTCGTGATGGCATGCCGCACGCTCTCGTCGATGGAGCCGGTCACCTCACCACCCTGATTATGGGCAAGGGGTATATTCATGTACGTGGCCGCGATCGCGGTGGCGAGGGTCTCGTAGCGGTCCGCGTGGGTCAGGACGATGTCCGGCTTCAGGTTGTCGAAGATCGTCGAGAGTTCCATTATCGCGAGGCCGGTCGATTTGGCCATCGTCAGAGGGTTCTCTCCTTCAAGAATGGCGTAATAGGTCATCTTCACGGTGAATCCGTCTTCCTCTATGGTCTTCCTGATGTTTCCGTATCGTTGTAGCAGCGCAGAGGCGCCGACGACCAGCTGGAGTTCGAGGAGCGAGTGTTCGGAGATCGCATTGAGAACGGGCTTGAGCCGACCGTAGTGCGCCCTGCTCGCGATGACGACGCACACCTTCCGCCTCCTCTTCGCGTCGCCCTTTTGGGAGGAGGAGATCATTCCTGACCGGTCCTCAACCAATCCGCTGTTTACGGATCGGGAACTCATCGTTTCCTCCCCTTGCAATCGCAGATGAGGAAGACGCCGTCTTGAGGCCGCTCGTCGCCAGGCAGCGTGTGGAACGTGACAGAGGAAAAGTATTCGGTGAGGAGGCGCTTAAGGGAGAGCGCGGTGAAGTGCGTGACGTGGCCGCCGAAAAACCATCTTGTCCGTCGTTCGGCGACGTAGCGTTCGGCGGCCATCCGATTCGGAACTGAGACGACCATGTTGCCGCCGGGGGCGAGCGCCGAGGCGTACTTAGCAAGGAGCTGCCGGTCGATGTCGATTGGAATGTGCTCGAGGACCTCGGTCAAATATATCGTATCGAACGTCTCACCCATCAAGAAGGATTCGGCGGGGACACAAGCGAACGAGACACGTTTCCGGATCTCGGTTGGTTCCTTGGCGAGCCGCGCCTTCGCCTTCTCAATCGCTTCAGGAAGGATGTCGATGCCCTTGATCCGTTTCCCGCTCCGGCCGAGGATGATCGTGATTGCTCCATCGCTGCAACCGACGTCGAGACAACGCTCACCCGAAGGAATCGAACCGATGCATGCGACGCGTTCAGGGTTGTCGCGGGAGGCGCGGAGCAAATCATCCGGACTGTTGGCGTCCGCGTCAAGCGCCTCGCCGATCCGGTCTGGGTAGATGCGCGCGAAATGAAGCTGGCGTTCCGTCGTATATGCTAGTTCCTGTCCCCGCGACCATCCGAGCGGAAAGGATTTCTCTTCGGAAAGCATGAGGAGATAAGGGTCCTCGTAGCAGAGCGCCTCCTCGCCATCCGTTGCGTAGGCTGTCGCATCAGCGATGAGGAGCGCCTCGTTGATTACGCCGTTCTTCCCCGCGGTGAGGAGGATGGATGGACGGTCACCGTAGCAGACGATCGCCTCCTCGAGGTCCGTTCGGGCGATGCCATAACGAGGGTCCAAAACAATGATCGGACCGGTCATCCTCGTCTGTTGGAGTGCATAGCGGACGACGCGTTCGCGACATGCATCGATGAGCTCGTTCGGGAATTCGACCGTCCTCGGCGACCACGCATAGCGGTTGTTGGTGAGGAGGAGAGTCTCAATCCTGAGCTTCGCGAGGGTCTCGCAGAGCGACCTCGTCCGCGTTTCATATTCATCCAAGCACTCCCTGCTGAGCTGATGATGGTCGAGGAGTATCGCGGTCAACTTCATCGGTTGTCCCCCCAACGTCCGACAAACCGTGGCCGATTCTCCAGTTCCTGGGCGCTCACGATGAGCGAGCCGTCTCCCAGCAACTGCTCCGCACGCTGCGAAAAACCGCATATCTCTCTCAGGTCGTCGGGCGTCATGTCCCAGGGGTTGCTCCGACCAAGCGTGCCGTCACGGGAGAGGCAAAAGTGCTTCTCGACGTATGCCGCTCCGAGAGCGATGGCGAGTTTCGCCGCGTCGTTGCCGACCGTGTGATCGCTGTAGCCGACGCTCTCCGCGAAGTCTCGGAGCGCGAGCATCTTCCGGACATTCGCCAAGTCGTCCGGGACGGGGTAGAGGGAAACGCAGTGAAGAAGCGAGAATCGCCCGGACCGTAGGAGTTCCGTCGTCTTCTTAATCTCCTGTTCGGTTGCCATGCCTACCGAGACGATGATATTCTTGAACCGCTGCCTGAGCGCGGCGAGCATCGTGTAGCTCGCGGCGTCGGGGCTCGGCACCTTGATCGTGTCGATCCCGAGCGAAGCAAGGAACTCGATCCGTTCAATGTCGAAGATAGTCGTCAAGAACCCTATCTCGTGCCGTTTGCATTCCTCGATCAGGATGCGATGGTCTTCGTCCTTCAGTTCCGCCTTCTCGAACCACGCCTTCTGCGGATCCGAGAGCCGCACCTTGCACGCCCGCCAGGACTGGAACTTGATGTAGTCGGCGCCGCACTCAGCCGCCGTCCGGATGAATCGCCTAGCGAGGTCCAAGTCACCACCGTGGTTCGACGTGACATCAGCGATGATCAGGGTGCGCACAGTATGATTCCTCCTCTCCAGGAGCTTGAGAAACGAAAGCGGCGAGCCATTTATAACGGTTGTGGAAGGGGCTTCGTGGCGGGCGGTGGACGTGAATCTTCCCTTTGCGAATCTCTTGATTCATCCTGGTTTGAAGCCGTGGAGGAACCGTCTCGCCAGGCCGAGGAGCTGTCGCCAGTCGGCAAGCCGGAAGAGGAAGAGGCCGACGCAGTAGTAGCAGAGGAGGAACGTGACGCCGATGAGCCCCGCCTCGAGGTGGAGCGGGAGCGCCAACAATCGCTTCAGGGTGAGCGCCGAAGCGAAGGTGAGAGCCGCGAGGAGGAAGGTGAGACCAAGGGCCCTAAATGAGACCCGGAACCGGACGTGTCGCCGGAGGGCGACCACCGTCGCGAGGAGGAGGAGAGCGGTGGAGAGGAGCGTGGTGGCCGCGGCCCCGATGAATCCGAAGCGGGGGACGAAGGCGAGGTTGAGGAGCACCTTGACCGCGGCGGCGGCGTAGAGAATGTACATCTGCGTCTTCGGGTAGCCGAGCGAATAGAGGAAGAGAAGATTGAGGCTCACGAAGGAGAAGAGGAATGTCTGGACCGTCAGGATGACGAGCGCCGGCGTCGCTGCAAGGTACGCGGCGCCGAAGAGCGCAACTATCACCTCTGAGGCGTAGAGGATGAGGATGAGCGCCAGGGGGAGGAGGAGGAAGAGGCCCGCGCCATAGAAGCCAGAGAGGGTGTCGCTGAGGAAGCTCGATTGCTCTCGGCGACGGTGCATCACCATCGGTCCGAGGAACTTGTTGAGCGGGGCGAAGAAGAAGGTGAGCATCGTCGCGACCGGGACGGCGACCTCGTAGAGGCCCACTTCTACGGCCGAACGGTAGTACGTGATGAAGAGGATGTCTATCCGGCTCAGGATGATGTCCGCGGCGGCGGAGAAGAAGGTGAAGAGGGCGAAGAGCGTGACCGTCTTCGCGACGCCGGGAACGGGCCGGAAGAGCGTCAGCCGCCGGAAAGGGACGAGGAGTGCCCCGACCGTCCCTGCGACCACGAACGAGAGGAACCACGCGAAGAAGAACCCGGTCAAGATGCGCGGGGGAGGGAGGAACAAAAGGGCTGCGACGCTGAAGAGCAGGATGAGCGCCATCCTGACATGGTCATGCGCCGCATAGAGATGGAGGCGGCCAGTGGCGGCGAAGTATTTCGCCGCGATGGCGAGGAGCGTCTCGAAGAGGAAGAAGACGGAGAAGAGCGTCAAGACAGGCCCAAGGGAGGGATTCCGGAAGAAATGGATCGCGACGGCGTCATGGAAGAGGAGAAGGAGTCCTCCGAGGAGGAGCGCGATGCAGAGCTTAGCGGCGACGACGAAAGTGAAGACGCCGGCACTCTTCCGCGGGCTCTCTTTCCACCGGATCATGTGGAAGAGGAAGGAGGAGCCGAGGCCGAAATCATTGAAAATGAGGAGGAAGCCGATGAATCCGATGACCGCGTAGAAGGTGCCGTATTGTTCAGGGGTCAGGGAGCGGGCGAGCAGGATGCGGAAGAGATAGCTGACCACCAGGCCGATGCCGGTCCAGGCGTAGAAGAGCGGCACTGACCGGAGGGCGTCAGGGGCGTCAGCAGGGGGCCGGTTCGCCATCCGGCACGTGAAACGTCCGTCGTTTTTAAAGGGAATGGAAGACCGGGCCGCGGTGGACGTCTCGTCCGGCGCCCCGGCCGCCATCGGCTGTGAAATTGCTGTTTTTCCGAGGTTCCGGACTTGCTCCGGCACCCACGAGCATCAGCGAGTAAGCCTCGTGCGACCGCTCCGCAATCGGAAAGGCGGCCAAAGGGGCGCCCCTCGGCTCTCCCACCGCGACTGGAAGGCCGTTCCCCGCGGCGGGGTGGGCCAAAGATTTTTTAAAGCGGGCGTCGCGCCGGCAGCTGATGGCAGGGAAGGTCGCGCTCCTCTTCAAGGTGCTCCGCCAGGTGAAGAGCTGGCCGGCATACCTCCTCGATTACACCCGGCTCCTCCGACGCCCGACCTACACGCTGCGGCTCCGTAATGGCCTCGCCTACACGCTCCGGCCAGGCACATGCGACCGGGGCATCGTCAACGAGGTCTGGCTGCTGGAGGACTACAACCTCCACAGGCTCGGGACAGGGAATATCGTCATCGATCTCGGCGCTCAGATCGGAATCTTCTCAACATACGCCGCCCACCGAGGTTGCAAGGTCTACGCGTTCGAGCCGTGGAAAGAGAACTTCGATCTCCTGGTGCGGAACGTGGCGGACAACGGGCTCCAGCAAGGGATCATCCCTGTCAACCTCGCAGTCTCTGACAAGAACCGGGTGCTCACATTCTATGTCAGCGACATCAATACGGGCGGCCATTCTGCCCTGATGGAGAGCGACCATGCCGTCAAAGTCACAGCGATCAGCCTCGCAGAGCTCTTTCGGCGTTATAAGATACTTGCCTGCGACCTACTGAAGATCGACACGGAGGGGAGCGAGTACCCCATCCTCTACAGCGCTCCTCAGGACGTCCTCCGAAGGATCCGACGGCTCATCATCGAATGCCACACCATCAAGAAGCTGCGAGGATACAACAAAGAGGCCCTCGCAACGTACCTTGAACGGAAGGGGTTCCGCGTCACTGTCCGCGGCCAGTATATCGATGCGGAGCGACAAGAAAGATAAAGGGGAGAAAGAGATACACGATGAGGAGCGCGTCGGACGCATCGTCCGTCGGAGAAAATGCTACGCGAAGAACCGTGATCGGCTCTCGAACGCCATCGGGCTTTTCCAGTTTTACTGGAATTTCATGCATAAACTCCGAGAAAGACTGATGCCAGCAATCGCGGAGGGCATCGCAACGAAAGTCTGGATGTGGGGAAACCTACTCCACTACAGAATTAAAGTACTTTAAATGGTACAATACCAAAAAAAGAAAAAGAAAAGTTTTGAATTTAGTTCTTTGCTCTTCCGCAACTGTCACAAAGATCGTCGTTGTTTGCATCAACAAAGTTCCTCTGAAGACCGCTGCCTGAACCGGTCATTTTGCCTTGACCATTGCCTCTTTTCATCATTCCCTGTCCAAGACCAAGCTCTGCTTTGATAGCATCAGCTTTTTCTGTGTCTCCTGCAAGGTTTGCTTCATGAAGCTCTACATATTTGTCAAAGTTGTCTTCATTGATTACCCGGAATATTCTTCCTTTTGTTGGCAAGTTATTATCCTGTCTTATCTTTATCCAGGTATCGTAGTCTCCCGCTTCCATTGCCGCCTCTAACTTCTCATGCACATCTGCATTATAGTTAGGTCCTTTTACATTTGGGTATCCTTTATACGCATAAGCTATTCCTGCGAGCGATACGATGCTCACAACGAATAATGCGAAAAGTCCCCGTAACATTTGGTTTTTCATTTTGGTTACCTCTCAGGCTGAAATCTTTGTTTCAACCTATAGTATCATATGGTTGAAACCATATTACTAATTTGTTGAAACTGAGTTTCAAAAAATTGAAACTAAAGAAAGTAACATTTAAAAGATAGGCAGACTTAACCCCGTTTATGAGGCAGAAAAAGCTGTTCATATCTGGGCTTATAGCATTGAGTTTTTTACTTCTTATAGCTAGCATTATATTCTACATTGACAATACAAGAGATATGCGAAGAATAGATCCTCTTGAACTTGAAAGCATGCAAAAAGAGCAGATCATCCAAACGATCTATGAAAGACAAGCAAATGAAGGAGTGCCATTCTATTACTTCATTCCAATATTCGGTTTTTTGGGAGTAGGTGTTGGAGCAGTAATTTACTTCATAAACACAATAGATCTTGAAAAGAAAGAGAAAATTATAGAACATAACACTGATATAATATTGAAATTAGTTGATCCAGAGGAAAGAAAAGTAATAAACAAAATAGTAGAAAACAATGGCAAAACACAACAAATGGAAATCACATACATGGAAGGATACACAAAAGTAAAAGCACATAGAATAATTGAAGGACTTGTCAGAAAAGGAATCCTAACGAAAGAAGCGATGGGAAAAATGCGACAGATAAAATTAGATAAAGATCTTTACGAAATATTAAAGAAGAAATAAGATAGGGTAGGGCAGAATTAATCTCTCGCCTCGGTCATTCTTATCGTTGGGTAGTTTCTCGTCGTGAGATTGAACACGGCGAGTGCTTGCGTCGCAAGCACGGCGGCCAAGGCGAACGTCGCCTTGGCCCAGAAGCCCTTGACGAGCGTCCAGAGGTTCTTCATCGTCTGTGTCTTGACGATGCTGTTGCATTGTTCGACGCAGACGCGATACCGCTTGAGGGGCGGCCAGGGCGGCTGCTTGGTCTCCGTGCCTCGTCGTCGAGGATTGTCGACGAAGATTGGGAAA
>JBBIPM010000001.1:20234-49532 GCA_037442865.1 Candidatus Woesearchaeota archaeon | reverse complement strand
TGAGCCGAAATATTTAAATAACTGTCTTCTAGTCGCTTCAACGGGTGTGTTGATGGTTCGCGTTAGTTCTTTTCTTATACTTTTCCTCCTCGCCCTGTCAGTTTCACCTGTGATGGCCTTCGACCGGGTCATCGTCAACAGCGGCGACTGGAAGGATGTCTACAGCGGTATGCTCTTCGCCTCCCTCCAGGAGACGCCGAGCAACTTCCTCGTCAGCCAGAAGCACGGCGCCATCCTCCTCTACAGCATCCCCTTGACCGAGCAGGAGCTCCTCGTCGTGAGCAGCCGAACCCGGCCGTACGTCTACGGCTACGAGTCGTTCCTCAAGAGCAAGGGGTATGGCGAGGCGCAGGAGCTTGCGACGCGGAACGCAAACCTTGATTTGGCCGCCCTCCTCGATGGGGTTACGCGGTTCATCGTCATCGATCCAGCCTATGGCTACAACGCGATCAGCGTCGCGCCGTATGCGGCCGTCTCGGGGAGCTACGTCCTCTTCGCGGATCGGAGGAGCATCGACGACGTCGTCGATTTCCTTGATACTCGGGATCTCGATGGCCTGCTCGTTTTCGGCCAGGTTGATCGCGAGGTGAAGGATGCGCTCGCACGCTTCTCCCCCGAGACGCTGAACAAGGGAGACCGGTTCAGCAACAACCTCGCCATAGTTGACCGGTACGAACAATATGCAGACCTGAAGCAGGTAATTCTCACCAACGGCGAGTTCATCGAATCGAGCCTCCTCTCCGGTGACGACCCCGTCGTCTTCATCGGGAAGGCGAACGTCCCTGACCGGGTGCGAACCTATATCCAGGGAAAGGAGATCGACGTCGGCATCCTGATCGGGAACGAGCTGATTGGCACCGCCACCTTCGTTCGGCGGCAGCTCGGCATCAGTGTCTTCGTCAAGTTCGCGCAAGGGGCGCGGACCCCGCAGGGGGCAATCGCCCAGGTCGAGGACCTCGACCGGTTCCCCATGCCGTTCTACGGCGTCAGCCTCGAGATTGTCTCCCTCGTCTATAACCGGGCGACGCAGAGCCTCGAGGTGACCTATCGGAACCCTGTGGAGCTCGCCCTCTTCCTCAAGGGGACAATCACGATCACTGGAGGTGCTGAGCCTATCGTCCTTGGCGACGACGAGCCCCTCTTCCTCGACAAGGGGGCGTACAAGACGATCGTCTACTCCGCCGATTCCGACGGCAATCCCTTGGTGCTCGACGAAGGGATGGAGTACCTGGCGCAGCTCCTCACTATCTACGGCGAAGGGCCCAATGCGCTGGAGAACGCGCTCCAGGCCCAGCTCCCCATCGAGTTCGTCACGGTCCGCGACGAGGCGCTCATCAACATCACTGGGCTCTATTATGACAAGGCCGCGGGGAGGTTCTTCGTCACCATCGAGAACGTCGGCCCGATCGACGCGTATGTCCGGCCCGAGCTGGTCAATCTCTTCGTGAACGACGAGGAGGTGACCGTCGCGGCCGACGCAGTCGTTCTCATCAAGAAGGGGAAGAGTGCCAGGATTCCAGTCACCATCCCGATGGCAGAGGCGGACTTCACGGCGAACCCCTCGATCAGGGTGCGGGCCTACTACGGCGAGCGGGAGATCGCGCTGATCAAGGTGACTGAGCGGACCTTTTCCCTCGAGTTCGGCGGCGGCTACGGCCGGTATGTGACCTATGCGCTCGTCGCGGCGCTGCTCCTCTTCCTCCTCTTCTTCCTCGGGACGAAGAAGAAGTGCGGGCAGTGCGGCCACAAGAACGCCCGCGGCAGGAAGACCTGCGAGAAGTGCGGCGCGAAGCTGTAGCTCTTCTCCTTCCCATGAGTTTCTTCGTTCTCTGTTCCGGGGAGTGTTGCGTAGTTGTTCGTCTCGGTCTTCTGCCCTGTCGCCCTGTTCGTTCAGTTCGGTTCTCGGTGTTTGGTGTATGGGATGAGAAGAAGCAGATGGCTCCCGGGCGCGTGGGTGGGAGGGTGGGTGCGCATCAGAATCGTGATGCTGTCCCGGGAGCCTCTGAGCGTGATCGGCGAGGCCTGCTCGCCGGTGAGTTGCGGTCTGCGGTTCCGCGCGTCCGGCGACAGGGGCGATGCGGTGAAAGCGAAATGCCCCGGGGAAGGTTTTGGAGGGTGGGGGGGTGTGTGTGAGAATCCCCGGGGCTTTTCAGTGTGCGTTCCTCTTTTTCCTGGGAAGGGTTCCTCTTTTTCCTGGGAGCTGTTTTGTGAGTGGCGTGGTCTTTACTCTCGCTCTGTTCCTTTGTCGCAACGAACCGTTGATTCTTATTTCTTGATGATGAATTCACGGGGCGGCTTCCGGAGCTCTTGGAGCCACATCAGCCCTATTCTCATCATGTTCTTGTTGAATTTCTCGCTGACCTTGTAGGTCTTCTTATACAGGTCGTAGTCGATGAGTCCCATGGTCTTCATAGGTGTGAGGATCCGGTCGTAGAACTGTCGCTTGTTGTAGCTGATCACGTTCTCTTTCTTCAGTCCTGGGCCGGTGCTGCCGATCTTGATGCCGTCGTGGAGTTGGGTGGCGAAGAGGCTCATCTCGGTCTTGCCGATCTCGCCGTCCTTTTTCTTCATCTCTTCGATGAGCATCTTGGCGACGACGACTTGTTGTTTTGTCGCGAAGATGACGTCGTAGACGTTCTCCGGCAAGTTGAACTGGTCGAAGAGGACAACCATGAGCATCATAATGAGGTACTAGTATATAAATATTTCGTTTTGTATAGTTTTATGTATACTAGAGTATCTTTTAGGAAAAATAAATAAGTAAAAAAATTTGTACTAAAATAAGTAAAATCGGTATTTTTTTAAATAGGGCGTGCCAGAATCGTATCGTGGAACTGCGACGTCGCCTCTACACGCGGGGAAGCAGCTACGAGACAACAATCCCAAAACCGCTCCTCTTCGCCCTCGACCTGGAGAAGAAGCACCTCGTCACCTTCACGTATGACGACGAACGGCAACGCTGGTACCTCGCGTTCCGGGAAGCGGACGATCCCTGCACCTCGTCGACCGTTCTTCCCGATCCTGATGTGCGCGGCACGGAGGGAGGATGATGGCGCACCGCATCCTTCCTCGCCGAGAACCTCTGCTTCATCCGCTCCACCGCGCGGAGCGGCTCGGCCTCCTCCTTTTTCTCGGCCTCTTCGTGGTCTTCTCTTTTCTCATCGTCGCGTCGCGTCTCAGCCTCTCGCCTCTCACTGGTCATGTGCCGGAAGCGAGCACGGCGACACGCGTGAACGTCACGAACCAGAGCGCGCCGTTCACTTGCATCCACACTCTTCCAGCCGGGACGAGCCTCGTCAGCATCCCCTGCCTCGAGCTCACTCTCCCGCGGCAGAGGTTCCTCTCCAACTTCAGCGCCGGCGGCAGCAATGTCGCGGTAATCTACAAGTACACGCCCTTCACGTCCGGCAAATGGTCTGTGTACAACGCTTCGCTTCCGAACTACACTGTTCAGTCCCTCTCCTCCGTCGGACGGCTCGACGGTCTCTACTTCGTCATGGACGCTCCTGAGACGGTCACCTATACTGGCTTCCTCCCCCCGCAGACGAGCATGGCGCTCCGCGCCGGTTGGAACCTTGTCGGCTATCCCTCGAACCGGACGCAGGATCTCGCCCCGCTCCTCTCCTCCGTCGCCGGGACCTACGCGCTCGTCGAGACGCTTGAAGGGACAAGGGAGAACGGCACGTATCTCACCGACACGCCGCCGCCAGGAGGGGAGACGCTCCTCAACATGAGCATCTATCATGGCTACTGGTTCCGCATGGCCTCCGCAACTACCTGGGTGGTCGACCGATGATTGTTTCATCGAACCCCCCTCGTCAGATTCGTCCCTGCCCCTCCTCTTCTTCTTGCTTCTTCTCTTCCTCTTCTTCTTGCTTCTTCTCTTCCTCTTCTTCTTGCTTCTTCTCTTCCTCTTCTTCTTGCTTCTCCTCTTCTTCTCGCCTCCCATTCTCTGTGATCCTCTCCTTCTTCGCACTCGCCCTCTTCACTCTTCTCTCACTCTTCCCCCCCGTTCTTGCCCACCCCGCGTTCCCTACTGTCTTCTATGGAGCGGTCTATGAACGGAACAACCCGGCGCCGGCCGGCGACGTAATCACCGCCTCAGTCAATGGGACGCCGTGCGACTCCTTCGCTATCGTCAACAACGGCTATTTCGGCGTCATCGCCTGCCCGAGCGATGATCCTGCCACCCCGGAACGGGAAGGTGGCGTGGATGGCGAAGAGGTGACATTCCTGTACGATGACGAGCCGGTCGCGTTCCTCGAAGGGGATGCTGCGGTCCAGGCGGGAGCGTTCATCTTCCTCAACTTCAGCCACCCCATCCCGTACTGCGGCGACCTCTTCTGCGACGCCTTCTTCGAGAACATCGTCAACTGTTTCATCGACTGCCAGAACTACACTGCGAACGAGACCAACCAGACCAACGTCACCAATCAGACGAACCAGACAAATTTCACGTATGAGCCGGGCGTCGTCCCGCCAGGTGGCGGTGGTGGCGGTGGTGGCGGCGGTGGCGGCGGCGGTGGCGGCGGGGCTCTCTCCTCCTTCTTCGGCCAGATCCCGCCGTATCTCTCCCAGATTCTGAGCGGCATTCCAGCGTGTGAGGAGCGGTGGCAATGCACGCCCTGGTCTGACTGCACGCCTCTCGGCCTCCATAACCGTACTTGCTGGGATGAGAACAACTGCGGCACCAATGAGAGTCGGCCGCCAGAGGTGGAGGCTTGCCTCTATATCCCGACGTGCTTCGACGCCATCCAGAACGGCGGCGAGACAGGCATTGATTGCGGCGGCCCGTGCAAGCCCTGTCCCGGTTGCGAGAACGGCATCCTCGACTGCTACGAGTTGGCCAACGGCTCGGTCATCTGCGAGGAAGGGATCGATTGCGGCGGCCCCTGTCGGCCGTGCGACAGCTGCGAGAACGGCATCATGGACTGGACCGAGACCGGGATCGATTGCGGAGGCCGGTACTGCAAGCCGTGCGGCGCCGTCATCATCCAGTTCCCCCTCCCTGTCTGCCGGAAAGCCGCGAACCCGCTGGACAATGACTTGATATGGCTCTTCCTCATTCTCGTGCTCGCCATCGGGATCCGAACCTGGATCGGCATCCGGGAATTGCGGTCGGTCTCGACAAAGAAGGGGCTCGATGAGGTGGAGCGGGTGAAGCGGCGCTACCGGATCAAGCGCTCCCTCTACCTCTTCGCCGCCATCACCATCGCGCTCTTCATCATCATTTACTTCTATTACTACTATTTCGTCCTCTGCGAGGCGGAGCCGAAATATCTCTGGTGGCTCCTCCTCCTCCTCCTTCTGCTTCCGCTCCTCATTCATTGGCTGATCCGCCGGTTCGAGTATGATGAGAAGGCGAAGCTCCGGAAGCTGGAACGGATGACGGACGAGCACCGGAAGCATCTGATCCGCCTCGTCGAAATCGAGAACAGCAGCCTCGCCGCCCTGGAGCGGGAGATCACGGACGAGCTCCACTCCCTGACGAAGCGGCGCGAGCTCCACGACCTCTTCACCGACTTCCCTGATCTCGGGGCAGCATACCGGAACATGGTGACGCTCTATGAGCGATACCAGGAGCATCGTAACCCGTTTACAATCGAGCGGGAGCTCTGCGAAGAGGTCTACCGGCTCGAGAACGATACTGCCTTCAAGGAGTTGGCGGAGAGGAACCCGTCGATCATGCTGATCTACCGGAAGCTCCGTCTCCTCTATCTCCATTACGAAACGAAGCAGCAGCTCTATGACCAGATCGACGCGGAGGACGCCAGGATCGAGGAGGATGTGGCGGGTCTCGGCAAGAAGCCCGGCTCCGGCGCGGTTCAGGACGAATCTGCGGTAGCCCGGTCTTCCGGAGGCGGATCGCCCTCAGGGGACGCCTCATCGTCCAAGTCCTCTGCTAGCTCTTCTTCCGGTTCATCCGGCAAGGATGAAGATGATGATCGTACCTGGTGACTGATTGCATCGTTCTTCGGGGTCTCGTCATCCACGAAAGGAACATTTTTGTGTAAAAATATATTTGTAACTAATATATTTAATAGTATTTATGTTAATACTAAAAAATATGAAAATGAAAAAGTATTTAAAGCGTTCTTCGTGAGGAGAGGCAGAGTACGCGTTCTACGTGTACCCGCCACCGCAGTGATGACGACGACAGCGACGACCCCGGGCGGGTAGTCCGGGGCAGGGACAGCCATGAAGCGGGTCAACATAGCCCTCGCAGACGAGCTCCACACCCGAGCAAAGATCATCGCCGTCCTGAAAGGCGTCACGCTGAACGACTACCTCGCCAAGGTCGTGGACGAGGCGGTCCAGCGCGACCGGAAGGTTCTCGAATCCATACCGAAATAGGTCGCAAGATGGGCTCGAGACCTCGCCGTTCAGGACGGCACAATGAGCGGACGCACTGCAACTTCGACTCGAAACCGATTCGAAGGGGGTGCGAAGCATCTGCCGGAAGGAGGAGGATGCGCCGGAAGGAGGAGGATGCGCCGGAAGGAGGAGGATGCGCCGGAAGGAGAGGAACGCCGCGTCTGAGAACTGGTTGAGGAACGACTGATGACGACAGCGACGAAGAAAGCGGTCATATCGACGGTAACGTCAGGACTCGTCTCCTGGTGGCCGCAGCGGACGACCCTGCGTCAGCTACTTCTCGTCTCAGCGCTCATCCTCATCCTCCTCCTCACCCTCCGTTCCGCCATCGCCGTCACCCTCACGAGCTTCGAGGCGCCCGGAACCATCGCGGAAGGGAGCACTGCAACGCTCTCCTTCCAAGCAGCGGAGGCAGACGGGACGAGGATCCTCAAGGACGGTGCCCTCCTCGTCATCGGCACGTCCGGAGGCGCCTCCACCGCATGGACTCCCGGGTACGACGACGCAGGACTTGTCATCTTCACCTTCGAGGCTTGGAACGCCACCACTACCGTGACAGAGGAACGGACGGTAGAGGTGCTCGACACGCCGCTCGTCGTCACGCTCTCCGAGCCCGCGACGAGCGACCACGCGCAGAGCATCATCGACCTGGCGGTGACGACGAACATCCCGACGGACCTCTGCTACGTCGTCAGCGGCACGACGAGCAAGACCCTCGAGCAGCTCTCCCCGCGGGACTACCAGGGCAACCTCTCCCTCGCCGATGGCGTTCACCTCGTCGTCGTCAAATGCAAGCGCGGCCAAGAGCTGGCCGAGCAGGCGGTGACGCTCCGCGTCGATACCGTTCCACCGAGCATCGCCCTCGCCCCGAGCGGCATCGTCACCGAGGACCAGCCTCTCCTCGTCGCCACCACTGACGAGACTGCGCAGTGCCGATATGCGATGCAGCCGCTCCCGTTCTCCTCGATGGAGCGTTTCGCCACGACAGGTGGGATGCGCCACGAGCAGCCCCTCTCCCCCGTCGAGGGGAGCTACCGGTACGAGGTGACCTGCGCCGACGTCTACGGCAACGAAGCATCGGCCGCGACCGAGTTCACGCTTCAACTCAGGCCGACAGCGAGCATCGAGGTCGAAGGCGAGAACCCCCGACGCGCCGGCAGGTACGAAGCGATCCTCACCGCGAGCAAGCCCCTCCTTGAGAAACCGACGCTGACGCTCGTCTATCAAGGGGGCTCATCCAGCGCGCTCGCCCTGGAGCAGATCGACGCGACACATTACCGTGGCCTCATCATCGTCCCCGAGAACGGAGGGGTGCTCGTCGGGAGCTTCTCATTCAAAGGGAAGGACCACAACGGGCTCGAAGGGACGAGAATCACGGACGGAGAGCTCTTCATCGTCGACACCGTCAAGCCGGCCAAAGTAACGGTCTTCAAGGCCGTCAACGGGACAGGCGGAGCAAAGCTCGCCTGGTACTATGATGCGGAGCAGGGAGTCCGGTTCAACATCTACCGTTCGGACCGGCCAGGAGTCACGTATGCCGACTTCCTCTCTTCGACCGACAAGCAGGAGTACCTGGACAATGGCGCACGGCGCGGCGTCGACACCTATTATCGCATCGCCGCCGTCGATGCGGCCGGGAATGTGGGAGAGCTCTCGCACGAAGAGTATGCGAGTGTCGCGCCGGATGCGGTCGCCACTCTCACGCTCCCCGTCGATCTTGAGCGGCCCCTCGCTGACCGGCTCCGGGCGGTGGAGCGGCTCATCCTCGACGCGGAGCGGGTCATCAAGGACTTGGAAGGGGAGAGCGACGCGGTGAAGAGCGGCCTCATCAGGACCTTTGGCCTGCTCGATGAGGCGCGCGGAGCGCTCACGACGCTCCGCGATGAGCGGTCAAGCCTCGAAGGGCTCCGCTCCTCGCCCCTGACGCCGAGCGCGTTCCAGGAACGGCTGGCCGCGTCGGAAGAGACTGCGCGCCTCGCCCTCGAGAAGCTCCCCGTTACAATCATGGTGAAGAACCGGGCGGAATACGAGGAGGTCGCTGACGACGCCGCGATCAGCCGCGCCGTCGCCTACGCGCTCCGCGACAAGACGCTCTCCTCATCAGATACCTACGCGCTCTCCGCCCGTCGCTTCCAGGAGGAGGTGACCGTCACCTCGTCGGTGACCCAGGCCTCCTTCCTCTCGCTCGGCGGGAACGAGCGCCGCTACACACTCCTCGAGCGGCGGATCAAGAGCGCGGCGGGAGGGAACGCGGTCGGGATAGAGGTCGTCCCGAAAGAGGTCTCTCCCCGCGCCTCGGACCTCCTCTTCCTCGGCACGAGGCCGACCATCCTCGAAGAGGATCCCGTCCTCCTCTACGGATTCAACCCCCTGACCGAGACGACGATCAGGTACGCGGTCCCCTGGTTCGTCGACATTCCACAGGCGCGCGCCGCCTCCTTCGTCGCGCTCCCGAAGCACGAACCCGCCGCGGTCCAGCCGTTCGAGGCCCCCGCTTCGACACCGCTCCTCGGATCCTTCCTCTCCATCCCCGGGGTGACCGGCGGGCAAGGGCTTCTCTTCCTCTTCGGCGTCATCATCATCGTCGGACTCCTCACCTATTATCTCCGGCTCTCCTCAGAGCAGCATCCTGTCGTTCCGCCCGCTCGGGGAGAGCGACAGAGTGGAGAGCAACAGGAGCCCCCCTCCTTCGCATCAGCGACCGGCCAGCGGCTCGCCGGTGGAGGTGAGATGATCAGGACGGTCCTCATCACACGGACTGACGAGCCGCTCTCCTCACTCCTCGTCAAAGGGCACGCACTCATCGATGATGCCCGTCACGCGGATGCGCTCTACTTCTACAAGGCGTCGCTGGCTCGGTACGGGACAGAACCCCTCTCCGGCTCGCTCACCGAAGCTGTCCGCTCGGAGCTCCGACTGCTCCACGCGAAGCTCCTCCTCTCCGACGCGATGACGAAGGCGCATGACGCGGCCGTCGCGGGCGACGGAGAGGCTTTGCGCAGCCTGATGGAGGTGATGCGCTCCTCCGCGCTCCTCGTCGGCGACAACCGGACGAAGCTCGTCGAGAAGGCGAAATCCTCCTATCCGTTCCTCTTTGGCCGGCTCCGGGCCATCGCGTCGGGATACAATTTTCTCGACGATACGCCGCTTGACGATCCTTCTGTCGAGAATCGATGATGCTTCGCCGATCTTTGCCACGTACTCTTCTTGAGGATCAGGGCGGTCTCTCAGAACACACCTCGCCGCCATTCCAGCAATATTTATAAATGAGCTTCCTGGCTTCACCGCTATGGGTCGGTGGAGGCATCTCTTCGCGCTCATGCGTCATGCTCCTCTCACGCGCCCGTCTCCCTCTCTTCTTGCCTCTCCTCGCGGCGTCCTCTCTCTTCCTCTTCTTTCCCTTCCCGTCGCCCTCTTTTCGCCTCGTCCCCTGGCTCTTCTCATCCTCTTCCTCCTCTCAGCGCCCCTGGCGCTCGGCGTCGGGATCGGCGTCAACAAGGGGACGCTCAGCTTCGAAGAGGTGCTCCAGCAAGGATACGCACAGGACGAGTTCCTCGTCACCACGGACAGCGAGGAGGAGATTACCGGGACCTGGCAGGTCGAAGGGGAGCTCGCTCCGTGGATACGTCTCGATCCTCCCGACGAGACGTTCCGGTTCAGCAGCGTCAAGCCATATCGGATGACTGTCATCATCGAGCCGCCCGCCGATGCGCAGCTCCGCTCCTATGAGGGGCGTCTCCGGATCCTCACCAGCGAGATCGCCCGGAGCGAAGGGGGCCAGATAGGCACCTCGACCCGTGCAGCGTTTCTCATCAGGATTCGGCTCGGGGTGAGCGGGACGCAGCGCATCGAGTGCCGCGCCGGCGGGATTCAGGTGAAGAGCACCGAGGTCTCGCAGGCCTCGGAGCTGGTCGCGACCGTGACGAACAAGGGGAACGTCAGGATCTCCCCTGAGTTCGTAGTAGAGATTTATGACCAGTACCAGGAACAGCTCCTGAAGAGCATCACGATCCCGGGAGAGGCCGAGATCCTGCCCACGGTGACGCGGGAGTACCTCGAGGAGGTGGCGCATGGCCTGCCGGTCGGCCAGTACTGGGCGCGCGTCTCCGTCCCGTTGTGCGGCGACTCCTCCTTGGTGACGTTCGACGTCCTGGACCGCGGCGGCATCGCAGACCAGGGCGAGCTGCTCCGCGTCGAAGCCTCGCCCTGGGCCGAGACCGGGGAGATCATCCCAATCTATGCGGTCTTCCGGAACCTCGGCTCCCGGACCGTGAGCGCGAAGTTCAAGGGGACGGTGACGACGCAACAGGAGGCGCGGATTGTGAAGGTGATCGATACCGACTCCTACAACGTCCCTCCCGGTGAGACTGCGCGGATCGAGACGTTCTTCAACCCGACGGAGCCGGGCAAGTACATCGTCGCGGGGCGTGTCCTCTACAACAACAAGCTCACCTTCCAGAAAAGCACCATCATCAACGTCAGGGGATCCGTGCTCCGTGCGGCGGGGAGCTGGAACTGGGCGATCATCCTCATCATCGTCATCCTTCTCCTTCTCATCCTCATCGCAAAGAAGCGCCGCGCGCAGCGGCGTCCCCGCTACCGGTAGCACGATGCGCTCTCACCGTTTCCGCGGACGCTTCCCCCACTCGCACCGCCGGGCCGATTGCACGCCCCTCGTTTCTCACGGATCATCCCTCTTCGTCCTTTCCCTGCTGCTCCCCGTCCTTTTCGCTGCGTTCCTCATCTTCTTCTCGTTCTTCGTCCGTGCCGCTTCGGAGACGACACGCCCTGCCGCCTTCTCCGACCCCGACGGGATGGCGGAGAACGGGAGCTTCGCCTTCGACGGGGACAACACCACCTATGCGCTGATCGCTGGAGCGGGCAACATCTCCTTCTCCGGTTTCAGCGATAATGGTTGGGATGTCAGCGATCCGCTCCGCGAGCTCGACCTTCTCTTCGATCTCGAGGTGGATGGCGTGGTCGACGACCAATGGGGGCTCGACTACTCGAACGATTCCGGCTCCTCGTGGCACCCGCTCCGAACGCTCGCTGCCGGCAACCTCTCCCGGCAGCAGCTCCGTTACGACAACGTGACGGGACCCGCTCCCCTTCCGTATACCTGGAACTGGACGAGCATCTCCTCTTTGAGGGTCCGCGTTCGCTATGTCGCTACCGGTTCTCCCGATCCCGTCGTCTTTCGTCTTTACGAATCCTGGGCGGAGGTGACTGCTGACCGTGAAGGTCCCTCCATCTCGCTCGTCGGGCCCGTCGATGGCGCGAACTACTCAGGCCTCACCGAGGTGAACTTCACCTACGACGCGAACGACGCCCTCTCCGGGCTGGGGAGCTGCACGCTCCTCCTCAACGGTTCGGGCAACGTCTCCGATCCGGCGCCGAGCGAAACCGCTACGAACAACCTCTCAGTCATCCTCGACGACGGCCGGTACAACTGGAGCATCCGTTGCCTGGATGATTCCTCCTCGCCGACCGAGAACACGTCCGAGCAGCGCTCCTTGACGGTTGACAACGCCCCTCCCGTCGTGACGCTCCTCTCTCCTGGGGACGCGTCCACGCTCGATGGCGCCCGGATCGTCCAGTTCACCTTCCGCCATGAGGACGTCTCGGCGCTAGAGAGCTGCAGCCTCTTCCTGAACGGGTCGCTCAACGCCACGGTCTCGGGGAGCGACGCGAACTGGCCGACTGGGGAAGGGATGTTCGTCGTCGATGTGGAAGACGGCCTTTGGGAGTGGAATGTCAGCTGCACGGATATCTACGGCCGGATGGGCGCGAGCGCCGCATTCTCTTTCACGCAGGAAGCCAATGATGCCCCCGTCATCGAGAACGTGACGCTCCCTGCGAGCATCACGCTCGCGCTCGGCACGAACGTCTCCGTCGGCTGCAACGCGACGGTCTCCGATCCTCAGGGGCGGCTGACGATCGCGAGCGTTGTCGCGTACCTCCATCGTGTCGATCGCGCGTGGAACGCGAGCGATGAGACGAGTCTCCATCACACGGATGCCGCGTGTATCCCAACGGGGATCAACGCGACGAGCGCGTTCTACGAGTGCGCTTTCTTGCTTCCCTACTATGCTCGAGCCGGGAACTGGAGCTGCACCTTCCGGGCCGAGGATGATATGGGTTTTGGCTCTCTGGGAAGCGCTTCCTCCTCGGTCGAGACCCTCTACGCCTTCAATCTCTCCCCATCGGGGATCGCGTACGGGCTCCTCTTGCCGGGCGAGATCTCGGACGATGTCCCCGTCGTCGTGACAAACCTCGGCAATTCTCCGCTCGACATGGCCTTGGAGGGCTACGCGCAGGTCCCTGGCGATGGGCTCGCGCTCGTCTGCGACGTCGGCAACACCTCCATCGAGGATGAGCGGTATGCGCTCTCGGGCGGCGCGTTGTTCGAGTCGATGGCTCCGCTCACTCCAGCGCCGGTCCAGGTCGATGCCTTCGATCTCGAGCCGCGCAACGACTCCTTCGCGGGGCAGCGAACGCTCTACTGGAAGGTGCGTCTCGGCGTCCCGCAGAAGGGCGGCTGCTCGGGGTTCGTCACCTTTACTGCTGTCCAGTCGTGAGAACGTTCTTAATTTCATAATATTTATTATTCCGAAATTTAGTTCTTATTTTTTCTTCTTGAAAAAGAAAAAAGTTTATAAATGAAATTCACTAAAAGATAAAAAACGAAACTCGGAGATGCCGCCGAGGCTTCGCGACGACCTGGTGCGAGATGCAGCGACCGCCACTATCGCTCGAGGAGATAGACCTGCTCGAGCGCTCCGCGACGGCGCGTGAGCGGCTCATCCTGCGCATGCTCTACGAGACTGGCTGCACGGTGGGCGAGCTCGTCGCCCTTCGCGTCGGCGATGTCAAACTCTCCCGAGGAATCCTCCATGTCGCGCGGCGTCGACTTCCCTTGTCAGCGCACCTCTCCGCCCTCATCCGGCAGGGAACTCCTCGGGGACGCCGCTCCTCCGCGCCGCTCTTCTCGTCACGGGAATCGGCGACGATCACGCCACGACGCGTCGAGCAGATCCTCGCCTCTCTCGGACGGCGCGCCCTCGGCTCCCAGATCACGCCGCACCAGCTCCGCTCCTCGAGGATCATCCATGACTTCCTGCAGCGCGTCCCCATCGTCGAGATCGAACGGAAGGTCGGCCTCCAGTCGATCCGGCAGCACCTCTACGCATACTACGCCGCAAGCACGGTCTCGCTCTCGCGAGGAGAGTCACGGCGCGCGACGGTGTCGTCGGGGGTGACGCGATGATAACGCGCGCCACCCTACTCGGACGCGTCTCCTCCGCGTTCGTCCGTCTCCGCACGGCGCAGCGGTACCGTCGGGAGCTTTGGGAGAACCTCGCGACCTTCCGCCGCTCCTGCGAAGAACGGCGCCTCACCCCTGCCCAGACTGCCAACGCAGTCAAGGGATTCCTCCACGGCAAGGATGAGGATGCATGGCGACGCCTCTACGAGGAGCATGCCGCGGCGGCGAAAAGGGAGCTCTTTGCGGCAACCCTCCCTCTCTTCTCACTCTTCCTGGTCTGCTTGCTTCTGGGTGCCGGCTTCTTCTTTTCCAGTCTCCCGTTCACTTCGCTCTCCGAGCTCACCGGCGCTGTGATCGCTTCGCCCGCCATCCTTGAGCAGGTCCCCTTCGCCATCGTCGCCCCGAACGGTTCTGTGATCGAGGCGGAAGCGGATCGCTGGTACGAGGACGTGGCGCTCAGCGACGACATGGCCATGTCATCAGCGACGACGTCGCCGGAATCATGGGTCGATGATGCGGAGCATCTCCCCTTGTCTCGACCCGGGTTCCCCCTTCGGGGCGGATCCTCCGGCGGATCCCGGATCCAACGGGAGGAGCGGTTCACCCTCCCCCTCGACCGCGGTGGCTTGGAGCGGATCACGTTCCGCGGCCTCCGACGAGGAGGGGCGTTCGAGCTCGGCGTCGACGAGCCGAACAGCAGCCGCTTTGTCATCGACGATCGGAATCCTGTGCGGGTCTTCGCCCTTGACCCGACGGGCCTCGACTTCACGAGCGCGACGGTGGAGGGCATCGCGCTCGGCACCGAGCTCTGGAAGTGCCAGGAGTGGAACTTCACCGAGCAGCGCTGCGCGGGTGAGTGGCGGTTCTTGCAGATGCTCTCGCCAGGGAGAGCGTACAGCTTCGAGCTCACGCCCCTCGACCCGGGCTACGCGGAGATCTTCAACCCGAACGCGGCGGGCGACATCGAGATAACTGCGCTCGACAACGAGACGATCGTCCTCGCATGGGTGGACGGCACCACCTTCGTCACGAGCTTTGAAGTATGGCACACGAACGGCACCCTCCTGGTGAACCAGACGGATGTCGACACGGGCGGCGACGCGAACAGCCGGGTGAGCGTTGAGACGATCAACGCCACTCACTTCTCGCTCGCGCTCATCGACAGCCCGGAGGACGACCTGGACCTCTTCATCTACAACCGGACAGGCGCGCAAATCCTCAGCCGGACGCAGCTCGACAGCAACGTCGGGACAATCAGCGATGTCGGCCTCGCCCAGCTCGGCGACCGGTTCATGGTCTGCAATGCGAACCAGAACGATGGAGACGCAGACTTCCGCATCAGGAACAATACGGGCAGCGCCATCACCGGCGAGCTGAACGTCGACGGGAACGCGAACCCTGGTGCGAATGGACAGAACATAATCGATTGCGCGCCGGTCAATTCGACCGCGTTCGTCGTCGGTTGGTTCGATGACGGAAGCAATTACGCGAGTATCAGAACGGTCAATGCCGCAGGGACGCTCTTGAGCGGCCAAACGAACCTCGACACCGCTGTCGGAGAGACCGCTCAGATGGCGGTCGCCGGGCTCCGGAACAATCGCTTTGCCGCTCTCTTCTATGACTCGGCGGACCAGAACATCTATCTCGCCGTTCGTGAAGCCAGCGGGACGACAATCTCCAACATCTCCGGTCCGACGAGCATCGACGCGCAAGCAGGGGTTGTTTCGCGGGTCAGCGTCGCCGCCATCGAGCGGAACGGGACGATCAGGATCGTGGCGGCGTGGCAGGACATCAATTCCGGGCTGCTCGAAGCCGCGGTCTACAACGAGACAGGCGGACAAATCACGGCGCCCTTCACGATCACCACGACGCCGAACTCCTCCTTCCTCCTCTTCGAGGTGACGGGGAGCAACCCGACGACCCGGTACGGCCTCTGCGACGGCACCTTCGCCATCAGCTATACCAACGCGACGGGCGGCGCCGTCTTCGCGACCTACCGCGACGACGGCTCGCGGTGGGATGGGAACTGCTTCGACCGGGTGAAGCCGAACGTCACCCTCTCCTCGCCAGAAGACGGGGAGTTCTCGTTCTCGTCCATGGTCGATTTCAACTTCACCGTCGTCGACGCCTGGGACGCGGTGCTGGCCAACTGCACGCTCTCCACGAACATCTCCGGGAGCTGGGCGCCGAACGCGACGATAACGGGCGTCCAGAACGGGACGGCGACGAACATCACCGTCGCGGGCATCTCTGACGGCGTTTATGCGTGGAACGTCAACTGCTCCGACCAGGCGGGGAACTGGGACGTGGCGGACGAGAACTTCACCGTCAAGGTGAACGCGGAAGGCCCGATCATCGCCAATCCAGGGATCAACGCGACGGAGATCAACCAGAGCGAGAGCGTCAGGTTCAACGTCTCCATCACGGACCTGTTTGGCGTCAGCACCGGACTCGTCGAGCTCCTCTTCCCGAACGGCACTGTTCTCACCTACGCGCTGAACGCAACAGGAGATGAGTACTGGTATGTCTTCAATGAGACTGCGCAGCTCGGCACCTACAACGTCACGCTCATCTGGGCGAACGACACAGCAGGCGTCGAGAGCCAGAACGCGAGCCCCGGCCTCTTCTTCACAGTCACTGCAAGCCCGCCGGCGCCATTCTCCCTCCTCTCCCCCGCGAACGGAACGGTGAGCAGCGACCTCTCCCCGTTCCTCTCATGGGAGGAGACGACGGAAACCCACTTCGCCAATTACACGGTGCTGCTCGATGACGATCCGCTTTTCTCGACACCCGATTTCATTTATTCGACAGAGTCGATTGACAACGTCTCGCTCACTGCCGGACTCCTCGGCGAGAACATCCCGTACTGGTGGCGCGTCATCGCCTTTGACGTCTTCGGGAACAGCAGGAACTCGACTCAAGTCCACATCTACACGACGGACACGATCGACCCTTCGGTGACGCTCGACGCGCCAGGCGACGACACGTTCGTGACGAGCCAGGCCTTCGAACTCCTCTACACGGTGAACGACACGAACCTGGCGAACTGCACGCTCTACACGAACCAGAGCGGGAGCTGGCTCGCCAACCAATCGAACTCCACGCCGCTCATCAACGGCGGCCAGAACAATTTCAGCATAGAACTCCCTGACGGCGCCTACACGTGGAACGTCGAATGCCGTGACCTGGCGGGAAGCTCATCGTTCGCCGCTGCAAACTTCTCCGTGAAGGTTGATACGACGCCTCCCGCCGTGCTCCTCGCTCTCCCTGTCGAGAACGATACCGAGACCGAGACGAACAACATCAACTTCACCTACAACGTGACGGACGAGATGGGAAGCGTCGCTTCGTGCATCATCATCATCGACGGCGAGCAGGCCGGGAACGCGGACGAGACGATCGACGAGGACGTCGCGCAGCTCTTCATCCGGTTCGTCCCCAATGGCCCGCACACGTGGAGCGTCAACTGCACCGATGAGAACGGTTGGACCGGCGTGTCGGAGACGCGGAACCTCACCGTGAACGTCCTCTTCGAGTCCGACCCCCCTCTGATCACGCGCCACTTCCCCGGCATCGACGAGCATGTCAAAGACGGCGACATCCTCTTCAATTTCACGGCTGACGACGCGACAGGTATCGCGAACTGCTCCCTCTACCTCGACGGCGCCCTTAACGCGACCAACACCACGCCCGTTCTCAATCATGAGCCGTACTGGTTCCTCGTCGAGGGGCTCTCAGAGGGGCCGCACGCGTGGTACCTCGAATGCTACGACAACAGCACCTACGCGCGCGGCGCGACGAGCAGCAGGAACGTAACCGTCGACCTTACCGACCCGGAGCTCACGCTTCTCGCGCCGGGCGACGGCGACTTCGTGCCGGTTGCGACGTTCAACTTCACCTATTTTCCGAACGACACGAACCTAGCGAGCTGCTCGCTCTGGACGGATGAGTCTGGGAGTTGGGCGGTTGCGCAGGAGCAGCTGTCGCCCGCCAGCGGGAGCAACAACACGTTCGAGGAGACGATGGGCGACGGCGAGTACCTCTGGAACGTTGTTTGCTTCGATCGGAGCGGCCGGAACGTGACGAACACGGGGAACTTCACTGTCAAGGTGGACGCGAACCCTCCTCTCATCGAGAACGTCTCGACGGCCCCGCCGAGCCCGGCAACGTACGCGCCGACGCTCCTCCTCTCCTTCAACGCCACGGTCACCGATGCATTCCTCGAGAACGTCACGTTCACGCATAACTTCACCGGGGAATGGGTCAACGTCACGGTGACGGAGCGTGACGCCGACATCTTCCTCTTCAACACCTCGGACGTCAGCGCCGGCTCCTACGCGTACCAGTGGATCGCGAACGATTTCCTCTTGCGGCAGACCCTGACCGAGTTACAGGCCTATCATCTCCTCGCCGCCTCCTCGGAATTGGCGCTCTTCCTGGACGGCTCAGCATCGGACCTCCTCATCGAGGATGGCGGAGAGGTAAATCTCACCGCGACGATGATCACGCCTCCGGACGGCTTCGTCGAGCTCTTCATCGACGGCGAACCCGTCGCCGCGGACTCCGGCACCATCACCCTGCTCCGCAACTTCACAGCCCACGGCACCTACAACATCACCGCCTCCTATTCCGCGACGCAGAACTACACCGGAAGCTCCCAATCCTGGTCCGTCACGGTGAACGACACGCGGCCGCCGAACGTGACGCTCATCTCCCCCGAGCCGGACGCCAATATCACAATCCTCCTCACCGAGTTCGAGTACGTCGTCACCGACAACAGCTCCGTCACGTCCTGCACCCTCTTCGTCAACGGGACGGTGAACGAGAGCCTCTCCTCCTTCGACGTGGAACGGGGCGTGACGCAGCGAGAGACGATCAGTCTCCCTTCAGGGAACTACTCCTGGAGAGTCGCCTGCCAGGACGAGGCGGAGAACAACGGGACGAGCGAGAGCAGGGCGTTCTCCGTTGATGTCACGCTGCCGCGGCTCCAGCTCTATGAGAGCGGGCCATACGGCGCGCCGCGGACGAACGGGAGCGCGAACCACACCGGGATGATCGTCTACGCCTCCACGACGCTGAGCGGCGCCAACTTCCCCAAGTACCGCCTCTGGGGCGGCTCCTCATGGGGATCCGAGAACGAGATGGCCTCGGCGGGGAGCTCGGTGCGATGGGTGCGCGTCGAGTCGAATCCGCTCCTCGCGCGCGCGTCAGAGACGATCGCGGTGACGCTCAGCGCGGACGGCTACCTCGACGCGTACGTCTGGGACGGCTCCTCCTGGTCCTTCACCGGCAACCTCGGATTCGTCGGGACGACGAGCGCCGCCTACCGCTCCTACGACCTCGTCTACGAGACGCAGCGCGGCCGCGCCCTGGTGATTTACGGCGTCGACTCCCTCAATGGAGCCCAGGACCTCGCCTATCGCGTCTGGAACGGCTCCGCATGGGAGCCGGAGACATTCATCGACGATCCCTCCATAGGGACCAATATCGTGGTCCGACACATCCGCGCCGCTCCCAACCCCTTGCCGGATTCGAACGAGATTGCGATTGCGTTCATCGACGCTACCGGCTCGCGCGGCAAGGCGATGCTCTGGGACGGCTCCTCATGGGGGTCGCAGGTGAACATCACCGACGCGATCAGCATCATCACCGAAGAAGCCATCGGCGTCGCGTATGAGCAGCAGAGCGGCGCTGCCCTCGCTGTCGCGGGAATCGGCACGCTTGTCGCGTACGCTCGTTTCAACGGCTCTGCGTGGTCAGCACCCGCCACCGTTGATATCAATCCGGGCGCCGCTGTGACGACGAACTGGCTGATGCTCAAGTCGAACCCGGCGAGCGACGCTGTCATGATCCTCGGTGTCGATGGCGGCAGCGACCTGGGCACCGCGCTCTGGAACGGCTCCGCCTGGTCTGGCGAGGTGAGGCACGATGGTGGTCTCGACGGCAACGCCGGGCGGATGGCCGACTTCGCATGGGGAGCCGCCGGAAGCAATGGACTGATGGTCTGGGGGACGACGACGTCGGAGCTCGCCTGGAAGAACTACTCACTCGCCGCCGGCTGGAGCGGCCAGACCAATGCCGCGTACGGCGCGACCACACACCGCTACGTCTCGTTGACGACCGTGCCGGATCCGCTCCCCTCAGAGATGCGGGTCCTCGGCGCCGTCTCCGAGGTGACGACGCTCGATCTCGGCAGCATCACCTGGAACGGCTCTGCCTTCGGCGGAGACCAATTGGCCTTCACCGGCACGCTGCCCGCGATTACCTATGAGTCCTTCGGCATCGCGGTCGAACACCTTCGGCCCAGGATTGGCAACGCGAGGAACATCTCGCTCGCGATGACCATCGATGGAACGGAGGACGAGATGACCGCGAATGCGAGCGGCCTCACCCTCCTTTCGAACGCCACGGGCGGTCCGCTCAGCGGCTACGGGCCGCAAGGGCTTCTCCTGCCGCGCGGCGCCTCCCTCCTCTTCAGCGGGATCTTCTCCTCGATGCATGAGCAGACGAGCTATGTCACGTGGGAGGCGTATCGCGTCACTCCGGAGGGGGATGAGACGCTCCTCTGCGCCAAAGGTGACCGTTCGCAGAACGGCTCGGTGACGAAGGCGCTCAACGACGAGCTCACGGCGGTGACCGGGTTCTGCGTCCTCGACGAGGAGCTCCGGCTCGCGCCTGACGAGTCGCTGCGCGTCGTCACTTACGTGAATGCGAGCAGCCAAACCGCGGTGACAAAAATAATCGATAACCTCTCCACATTCGTCGAACTGGAGGGGTTCATCCTCGGAAATCTCTCCTTGGAGGTCCTCTCTCCCCTCTCCGATCCGTTCCTCGAAGAGGAGGAGAACTTCACCTTCACCTGCGAGGCGAGCTGCGAGGATGGCTACTGTTTCGACATCGAAGTGGTCGTCGAGATGAATGTGACGCCTGAACCGTTCACCTACGCCCCGATCAACGGATCGTCAGGCCTCCTGATCCTCGGACCCTCCGCATCCAACCCGGTCGCCATCGGCGAGCTCAACGGAAGCGTCAACGTCTCCTTCGAGCTAATCGGGAATGGGCTGACGAGGAACAGCTCGGTCCGTTGCTCCGCGACGAGCCGCTACACCAACGCGTCGAGCGAACCAGTCAAGGTCAGTGTCCTCGACACGGAGCCGCCGAACGTGACGCTCATTGCGCCATCCAGCCCGTCCGTGACGGGGACGAACGTCACCTTCATCTACAACGTTTCGGATCGACACCTGGCGAACTGCACGCTCTACCACAATGGTTCTAGCTCCTTCCTTCCTCGCGTCACCGACGATTCTCCCGTCAACGGGACGACGAACACGTTCTTCCGCGTCCTCGGGGAGGGCCTCTACGAATGGAACGTCCTCTGCCGCGACACGAGCGGCAATGCGGCGTTCGCGGCGACGAACAGGACGTTCACCGTCGACGCGACCCCGCCGGCGATCCTGCTCCTCGCTCCCGCCGATGAGGCGTACCGGAACTCCTCCTCGGTGACGCTCCAGTACAACGCGACCGACGACTCCTCGCCGCTCGACGCCTGCATCCTCCACCTCGACGGCTTGCCGAACGCCACAGATTACTCCCCCTCCGCAGGCGGCGATTCCTTCCTCGTCACAGGACTCGCGGATACCACGTACACCTGGGCCGTCTGGTGCAACGACACCCTCGGCAACTCCATCCTCTCCGCGGCGAGGGGCTTCACCGTCGACACGACGCCGCCCGGGCCGTTCAGCCTCCTCACCCCGCTCGACGGGACGGTGAGCGGGAACACGACGCCGACCCTCTCCTGGGCAGAGCCAACGGAGAGCAATTTCCGGAACGCGACGCTCCAGGCGAGCCAATCGCCCCTCTTCCTTCCTGCGTTGACCGTCGAATACGTTTCCTTCAACTCCTCGGTGAGGAGCATCCAGCTCCTGCCCTTGCCGATGAATGTCGTCACCTACTGGCGCGTCATCGTCCGCGACCACGCTGGGAATGCGCGGATGAGCGACCAGACATTCACCTACTTCACGGACGACACCCCGCCTGTTGTCCTCCTCCTTGCGCCGCCTGACGGCGACAACGATCCGGACGGGAACGTCACGCTCGTCTATCAGGTGAACGACAACGCGGTGGAGAACTGCACGCTCTACACGAACATCACTGCGAGTTGGGAGCCGAACGAGACGAATGCCTCGGTCACCCCCTGGCAACACGCCTCCTTCTCCCTGGCAGGGCTTTCTCTCGGCCAGAACTTCACCTTCACGTGGAACGTCCTCTGCTACGACGGCCTCGGCCTCTCGGCGTGGGGTGCTGCGAACAGGAGCGTCCGAATCGGCGACTTCAACGAATCGAAGGGAAACGAGACGATTCCGACGAATGCGACAGCGGGGAACGCCTTGCCCGTCACGGTCGGCGTCTCCCTGCCTTTCATCGTTGATCTCGTCGCGAACGGAGAGCAGGAGGTGAACTGCACCGCCAACGTCTCCGACGACAATGGCGCGGCCGACATCCTCGGCGCCAGCGCGACGCTCCACCATTCCTCTGTCCTGGCGGGGAGCCCTGATAACGCCTCGAACCACTATACGAACGCGACCTGCGGTGCCTGCGTCGCGATCAATGCGACGGCCGCCTCATGCACCTGCTCCTTCAGCCTCTCGTACTACGCCTTGCCGGGGAGCTGGACGTGCAGTCTCGTCGCCTTCGACGCGAACGGCACCGGTTCCGTCGCGGTGAACGGCACCGTCACAGTGAACGAGCTCCAAGCCCTGGACATCTCGCCGACGATCATCGACTACGGGAACGTCCCCGGAGGCCTCTCTTCTCCTGATGAGAACGTCACTGTTATCAACCTCGGCAACGTCCCCATCGACGTGGCGCTCTGGGGCTACGCGACCCTCCCTGGCGACGGGCTTGCGATGAGCTGCCTCAACGGCGCCGAGATCGGAGTGAACGCGCAACGGTTCAGTGTCTCTGCGAGCCTGGACTATGACCTCATGACGCCGTTGAGCGGCGACAGCGGCGCGCCAATCGTCGCGCTCCTCTCCATCCCTGTCCGTGTCGGCGGCGGATCCGAGTCGGGTTCGCCGCTCTATTGGCGCATCAGATCTGGGAGCGGCGCCCTCGGGGTGTGCAACGGCACCATCGTCTTCCAGGCGGAGATAGCATGATGACGCGCATGATGACTATGATGACGCGCATGATGAGTATGATGACGCGCATGATGAGTATGATGACGCGCATGAAGAGCGATGGACGGAATGCCTTAACGTTGAAATTGATGATAAAGGCCTGGGCTTTCGCTCTTCTCCTCCTTCTTGTTGCTGCGTCCGTCACCGCGCTCGGCGTCAGCCCGGCGCGCATCCGCTTTGCCGACGTCCTTCCCGGTGGCTACGCGGAGACCTCGGTGCTCGTCTCCAACCCGAAAGAGATGCCGATCCTCCTTCTCCTCTCGTTCAAGGGAGAGGGCGCGGAGTGGTACGCGGCGGAACCTGCCGAGGTGACAATCCCCTCGAAGTCATCGGCAAGGATTGCACTCACCATCTCGCCTCCTCCCGATGCGGAGCCGCGGAGCCACGATGCGAAGCTCCACCTCACCGCGACGCCGATCATAGACGATGCGCCGGGCAATCGGCTGGCCATCTCCCTCGAAGCGCCTCTGTCACTGGAGATTGTCGGCGAGGACCGTCCTTCCTGCGTCGTCGGCGGCCTTTCACTCCCCGCGCTCGAACCCGGGCTCACAATCCGCGGCTCCTACCGCGTCAAGAACGACGGGAACGTCCGGATGACGCCGCGTGGCGTCCTGGTGCTCACCGATGCGGCGGGCGACATACTCTTCCGCGCCGACATCCTCGGCGACGAGGTCTTGCCGACGACGACAACGGAACAGCTATTCTCCTTCGAGCACCGTCTCGCAGAAGGCGAGTATCTCGCTTCGCTCAATCTCAACGCCTGCGGTGCCGCAGACGCGCGGTTCAGCGTCGTCGCCCCGGGGACGCTCGCACCCGGGACGTTCCTCGGGCTTGTCGCCGAGACGAACGGACCCATCCTCTCGTCTGAGAACGTGCCGATCTCGGCCCGTTTCCGCAACACGGGTGGACGAATCGTCCCTATTAGCTTCTCCGGCGTCGTCGAACAGGAAGGCCGAATTCTTCGCCTGCTGGAGACCGAGACGCTCCTCGTCGCTCCTTCCGAGGAGGTCCGGCTCGAGAGCTTCTTCGTCCCGTCAGAACCAGGCGTCTACACGATTAGGGGCTCCCTCGTCTGGGAGGACCGGCGGAGCGAGGAGCGGAGCATCACCCTCCAGGTGCTCCCTTCGCCCGAAGGCGAAGAGACGACCTTGGTGATCGTAGCGACTGCGCTCCTCCTCCTCTTCCTTGCGGCTCTCGCGTCCATTGTCGTGGCGAGGAGACGGTGACAGGGTTCGAATCCTCCCAGCCCCATGAGGCGCGGAGCGACGAGTGGGGTGGGAGGCCCGAACGGGAGTGAGAATCCTCCCAGCCCCACGTTTTTGGGCCGATCCTCTTCAGCTCTCTTCACTTCCTCCCGAAGAACTCCCTGATTATCTTCTCGTACAGCAATGTGCTTCTGATCCGCCACTCCTTCGGGAAGAGGGAACGGTAGCGCGGCCATTCATACCGCTCGTCAAGGAAGATCACCACGCCCCGATCCGTGGAGGAGCGGATGCACCTCCCCGCGCTTTGGAGCGTCTTGTTGAAAGCGGGGATCGTGTAGCCGTACTCCCACCCTTTCCCGGACGAGGCGTCGTAGTAGTCGATCAGTGCCTTCGCCTCGAGATCCGGCTTCCCCAGAGGGAGGCCGACGACCATGACGCCCTGCAGCTCATCGCCGGGGAGGTCAATCCCTTCGCCGAAGCTCCCAGTGATTACGCCGAAGAGGACCGCCCCCTGGAGCCGGTGGCCACGGAACCGGTTGAGGAGCGCATCCTTCTCCTCCTTCGTCATCCCCGGTACTTCGGCGAGGAGCGTCTTCGGCAGCCCTTGGTCGATCAGCTGTCGCGTCCGGTCGAGGATGGCGTAGCTCGGGAAGAAGACCGCTACGTTCCCCGGGACGGCGAGCGCGACCCGCTTCACTACGTCCGCGATCTCCTGCCACATCGCGTCCGAGCGTTGCGTGAACTTCGTGCTCGTCTTCGGGATGATGAGATTGAGCCGGTTCTCCTCGGGGAAGGGCGATTCGAGGAGAAGGAGGTTCGGTTCCGGCACGCCGAGGAGCTGTGCGTACATCCGCGGCGGGTTGAGCGTCCCGCTCATCAGGATGGCTGAATGGCAGTCGTCGAACACCTGCTTCGTGATCACGCTCGGATCGAGGCACCGGTAGGAGAGCGTGATCGCATACTGGTCGCGTCCCCGTTCTCGGGAGAGGATGCGGGTGTATCCCTTCTCTTCTCCCCCTTCCCATCGTTCGAGGAAGTCGCCGATGGCTCCGAGAGCGCTCGCCCGTTCCTCCTCCCTGATTGCCTTTCCGACCTGTTGGAGCCACTCCTGGAGCTGCGCGTACGGCATGATCCGCTCGACCTCGGCGAGGAACTCTTCCTTCGTCACGTACCGCTCCGCATCCTTGTCGAGGGGGAGGCCGCGGTCGTCCGTGAACGTCGCGAGGCGACGCAGCGCGTCGCCGAGCTGCCGCACCTTCGTGCCGAGCTCCTCATGGTGCTGCTTCTCCGCCTCGGTGAGTGCGCGCTGGACGAGGAGGGTGGAGAGCCGATCGCTGCCCAGCTCTTTCACTCGGTCGGGGAGGTTGTGCGCCTCGTCCACGATGAGGATGCATTCCTCGAGCTTCCTCCCGATGCGGGCGAGAAAGAGCTGCCGAATCCCCTCGTCGAAGAGGTAGAGGTAATCCGTGATGATGAGCCGCGCCTTCGCGGCGAGGAGGAGGGTCACTTCGTACGGGCAGAGCTCCGCTCTGCGAGCTGCTTCCTTCACCTCCTGCGTCGTGATCGGCGTCACCGGCGCGAGCTCCCGGAGGAGCCGCTCCGTCTCCGGGCTCAGCTCCTCCCCCCGCTTCAGGTTCTCATAGAACGTGCACTGACGGTCCGCCTTCATCGCCTTGCAGTACTCTGCGAATTGCCTGCTGCCGAGCCCTTCCACGCCTGGCTGGAGGCAGAACCACTTCTTCCCGATCAGGTCGACGACGCTGAACGAGGCGCCGTGCCGCTCCTTCACGGCGCGAGCCGTGTCGAGCGCGATCCGATGCTGCGTATGCCTGCCGCTCAGGAAGACGATGACCAAGTCCTTCTCCAGGGCCAGCTCCAACGCCGGGATGAGGGTCGCGGCCGTCTTCCCCAAGCCGGTGGGGGCGTGGGCGACGAGGCACTGCTTCGTCTTCAGCGTGCTCCGGACCGCCTCGATCAGCTTATCCTGCTCGGGCCGCACCCGCTCGTATGGCCAGAGCTTCGGCGTCGTCATGCCCTGTGTGACCCCTGGCCGTTTTAAAAAAGGAGTGGCTGGGTGGCCAGTGGCGGATCTGTTGCTCAGTAGCGAGTGGGTCGCAGGTCCATCGTTGTCCGGCAGAGGCTCTTCTCCGGCGGTTCGCCTCTTTTTCCCTTCAATTTCCGGAGAGCGTCGAAACCTCTTCGTCTTTTCGTGGAGAAGCCATATCTAGACCGTTCTCCTCAATTTCTTCGGGTGATTGCATGAGCAAGGAACTCGAAGCACGGGTTGAGGAACTAATCGCGTTGGAAGGGAAGAAGAAGACTGCGTCTAGCGTTGAGTATCAGGCGAAAAAAGCGTTCGACAAGGAGTATGACGTCGTCCTCGCCATGGTGAAGTCCGGACACTCGCTCCCCCGAGGATCAGAGTTCTTCGTCGAAGTGGTGCAGGTCCCCTCCGGGCGCGAGAACCCAAAGTACGCGCTCGACAAGTTCGTCGATGCCCATCCACAGTACGCTAACACTGTACGGAAGCTCCTTCTCGAGTCGAAGGAGCGCGAGACGGAACGGCTCATCTATGGTGTGGCTCCCGCTCCGTGACGCGTCGTCCTGAAGCGGGGTGAGCATCAGTTTTGACGCTAATCGGAGGCGCGAGATATCATTTCCGCAGAAAACCCGTTCAAATCCCCGTTACTCGCGCCGGAGTCTGAGGTTCACGAGGAGTATTCTAAGACGCTTGAGTGGATTAAGAAAGGAGCATTCATCCGCGTTGATGGCTCTGTTCAACGGTATGGGCTCGACGACTTCGCGGTAATGGAACTGATGGTCGATGCCGTAGTTGAGGGTCGCGTCCCGGAGGAAAAAGAGCCTCTGTTCACAAAAGAACGGAGCGGTTTTTTCCGGCGAACAGCAGTATCGAGAACCCGGATCCACGTTTATCGCTCTTAACATGTCTCTTAACATGTCTATCTTGTCTTGTCCGGATTCGTGAGGGGGGTCTTCTATCGGGGGTGTTCTGGTCGCGATTTGCGGGTATCGCCTCGGAGAGTTTCAGGCCTGTCTCTTCGTTCTCTTCTTCGGCCGTTCCTTCTTCAGCCCTTTCAGGATCCGTTGCGCACGGCTTTGCGCTTCCGTGAAGAACTCTTTCCCTGTGGTGCCGTCTTCTCTCTTGATGCCGAGCGTGGTCTCTGCCCTCTTTCGCAGGTTGTTCGTGGCGTTCCGCCACTCAGCTCCTTTCCGTTGCCATTCGACGCTCAGGTCGTGCGTGATGAGGTGGGGGTGCTGGTACTTGAGCCCGTAGCGGTGGAAGTTGACGAGGAACCAGAGGTTCTTCATGTGGCGCGGCTTCGGCTTCTCGTCCGGGTAGCCGAGGAGCACGATCCCTTGGACTCGGGCGGTGCTGGGGACCTTGTACTGGTCGTTCACCCGGTTCTCGTCGAACGCGCCGATCCAGACGGCGCCGAGCCCGAGAGCGTGCGCGGCGAGAAGCATGTTCTGGATCGCCGCAGCGCAGTTCTGGATGGCGTAGAGCCGCTTCCCTCGCATCCCGTAGAACTTCTCCGCGATATCCGTCTCCGCCACGACGATGATGGCGGCCGTGGCGCTCAGGAACGGCTCCTGCTCGAGCGTGTGCTGATACAGCCCCTTAATTGCGTCCGGATTCGTCTCCAGGATGAACTTCCAGTTCTGGAGGTTGCCGGCACAGGGCGCGTAGCTCCCTGCCCGCATGATCTCACTCACCTTGTCGAACTCCACGGGTGTGGAGAGAAACTTCCTGATGGTGCGCCGGGTATAGATTGCCTCGAACAGGTCCATGGCGGTCTCCCATAAAATCGGCTTAATAAATCTTTTCACGCTCCGGGTTCACACTCGAGGGGGAGACGGTCGAACCTCCCCCCGTGGCGTTCACTCGTGCTTCGCGATGCCTCGTCGCCTGGAAACGTGTGAAGCGCGAGTTACGAACGCGCGGCCAGAGCGAGTAACGCCCGCGATTTCAATCGTGGATCGCTGCGTATGCGTTCACCTGTTCACGTCGATGAGAATCAGTTCGAAGTGGAGCGTCTCGCCCGCGAGAGGGTGGTTGAAGTCGACGGTCGCCTCTGTCGCGTTGACGCTCGTCACGATCCCTGTGCCGAGCTCCTCGTGGACGAGGAGGCCTCCTTGTTCGAGGAGGAGGGTGATCGTGGCGGTCTCGCCGTCGATCGTGACGCGTCCGGGCGCGATCCCGGTCCGGACGACGTTTCCGTCTTCCAGCTGTTGTCTGATCGTCATGGCTGTCGGCGTGACGCTCTCGACGACGCTGCTCCACGTCGTCCCAGGCAAGAGGATCTCCTCTCCCGGCTCCGCGTCTCGGAGAAGGGTCACCTCATCGAGGCCGTAGGTGGTGACGGTGTATGTGATGCGGTCCTGCTCAATTATGCTCCCTTCTGTCGCGTCCGGGTGGTCGACCATGAATCGCTGCGTCGGCACCCTCACTTCGCGCGAGGCGACGATTCTGAGCGGCATCGTCTTGATGAGAGGGATGGTGCTCACCTTGCTCGCGCTCCGCTTCCCGTATCCTTTCTCGGGCGTTATGATGGCTCTCTTCGTCTCCCCTTTCCGCATCCCGATGAGCGCCTCTTCGAAGCCGGCGATTACCTCACCGTCGCCGATCGTGACGCGGAGCGGCATGTAGTCGCGTCGCGCGTCGTACGTCCCGGCGTTCTGCGCCTCGTAGGCGATGCTCGTGTCGAAGAGCGTCCCGTTCGGGTATCTGCCGATGTAGTCGACGAGGACCGTGTCGCCGCGTTCCGCGACCGGCGCGCTGGTGCAACCGGCGAGGAGCGTGAGGAGGAGAATGGCCAGTATTTGCGAAGGAGTAGTATGTAGGATGTGCTGTCGGCTCATGGTTCGTCTCTTGTTCAAGAAGTCATTTTAATGCTTTTCGTCGCCGCACATCGCCGCGAGGAGCGCTTCCTCGTCTTTCGCCGCAGTTATCCGTTCGCGGAGCCGCGCCCCTCCCGGGATCCCTTTGGTGAAGCTCGTGGCGTGCGTCTTGATTTGCACGAAGGGGATATGGTATCGCTGGGCGAGCTCGTGATATTCCAAGAATATTTTAATATTGTTAAAATTATTTTTTTGATTATTATATACATTATTATTTGACTTTTTACTTATTTTGTCAATAATGTTATTTTTATTGTATTTTTGATTATTATTTTTATTATTATTTTTCTCCTCTCTTTCTTTATTATTATATTTATTATATAATTTATTATATAATTTATTATTATATTTATTA
>JBBIPM010000001.1:0-20134 GCA_037442865.1 Candidatus Woesearchaeota archaeon | reverse complement strand
ATTTATTATATAATTTATTATATAATTTATTATATAATTTATTATTATATTTATTATATAATTTATTATATAATTTATTATTATATTTATTATATAATTTATTATATAATTTATTATATAATTTATTATGGTATTTATTATTTTGATTATCATATTCTTCTACTATCTCACGGAAAATCCCCGGATTTCCAATCGCGCCACGCGCCACCAGAACGTAATCGCACCCGCTCATCATCATCCGCTCCCGGCACGCCGCGGCCGAGAAGATATCTCCATTCCCGATCACCGGAATCGAGATGGCTTCCTTCACCGCTTTCACCACGCTCCAATCAGCGAGGCCACGGTACCCTTGCCGCTGCGTCCGGCCGTGGACTGCGACCGCGGCGGCGCCCGCTTCTTCGGCCGCCTTCGCCACCTCCACCGCGTTGACGCTCCGCTCATCGATTCCGGAACGGATCTTGACCGTCACAGGCTTCTTCACCGCGCCCACGACGGCTTCGACGAGCTTCCCGATCTTCCGCGGATCGTTCAGCAACGCGCTTCCCGCCCCCGTCTTGAGCACCTTCCACGCCGGGCAGCCGCAGTTCATGTCGATGACGTCAAACCTCCGCTCCACGAGCTGCGCCGCCTCGACGACCTCCCCTGCGTCAGAGCCGAAGAGCTGGACCGCCACAGGCCTCTCGGAAGGGTCGGTGACAAGCATCTCCTCGGTCCGTTCGCTCTCGCGCACCAGCGCTGCGCTACTGATGAACTCGGTGCAGGTCATCGCCGCGCCGAAACGCTTGCACAATGTACGGAAAGCGACGTCAGTGACGCCAGCCATAGGGCCCAGAATTGCGGGGCCGGAGAGCTTCGGGAAACGGCGCATACGCTCAACGAGACGCGAAACTCTTTTATAAGGTTGCTCTCTCTTCTCGGCTTGAGGGCCCATAGCTCAGCCTGGTCAGAGCGCCGGTCTTATATGACGGCGCGCCGGACAGCAATTCGCCTCTCGGCGTCGGCGCGCAGCTCGAAGAGAGCCGGCGGTCCCGGGTTCAACTCCCGGTGGGCCCACTCGGCCGCGGAGCTCTTGCTCTCTTCTTCCTCTCTTGCTCTCTTCTTCCTCTCTTGCTCTCTTCTTCCTCTCTTGCTCTCTGCCTGTCGGTGAGTTGAGCGCGGCTCCGAACGGAGCGACTTCGTCGGATTCGATTCAGATGGTCGGCAGAAGGGCACTCTTCCAAATGCTTATAAACCGCTTCCATACACCCACCTCCAGGGGTGGTTGTGTTGAATCGTTTCCTCGCGTCCTTATTGCTGATTACTCTCTTCGTCGCTGCCTGCTCGTCGAGCGTCAAGGATATCGTTGACAACGACGACCGTATCGTCGCGTTCCGTGGTCTCTTCCCGGACGCGCGATACGCCGAGACCTCGTTCTCCAGCTCCTCCGCCGAGTCGCTGCGCGACATCGTCGTCCAGGACTGTGGCGACGCGACAGTTGCCTCCCCCTTCACGCGCGCGACGTATAGCGCGAAAGCTGCTACTTTGGCCGCCTATGTCTCTGACGGTTCGCTGGTCTGCGTCGTCTCGAAGCTGAACCCTGATGCTTTCACCATTGAGAAGGGCGATTCCTCAACTGTTGAGGAAGGGGTCCTCGTCACTGTCGACGGCGAACCGATCATGCTCTCCGACCTTCAGAACGCCTATGCGCAGCTCCCGGAAACGACGCGCGAGGAGACTGCCGCGGTCGCGCTCCTCAACCAGCTGATCAATCAGCGTCTTCTCATCCACGCGTCCCGCTCGATCGCGGTGGGCGAGGAGGAGGTTCTCGTCGCGGCGGAAGCCGCTTGGCGAGGCGCGGGCTTCCTCTCCGAGGAATCGTTCCGCGAAGCGCTCCAGGAGAGCGGCGGCGATTTCGGACGTTTCCTCGACGGCGTCCGGTCCGACGTGAAGATTGCCGCCTATCTTGATGCTGAAGGGATTACCAATGTCTCGGTCGATCCCGCGGCGGCGAAGGAGTTCTATCTCGCCAATCCGAACAGCTTCCTCGTAGCGGAACAGGTCCGGTTCCGGCAGCTCTTCTTCGCCTTCGGTGAGAACGGGTCGCGGGAACGGGCCGCGTCGCGGCTCCGGGCGGCGCTCCGTGACCTCGAGGAGGGGAAGGAGTTCTGCGTTCTCGTCCGTCTGTACAGCGACGATCTCTCTTCCCGGGAGACGTGCGGCGAGTATGTCTCGCCTCGCGGCGTCCTCTTCCCGTCGATTGAGGCGGCGCTCTTCTCCCTCGCGCCGAACCAAAGTACTGTCCTCGAGGGACCGAGCGGCTACCACATCTTCGTCGTCCTGGAGCATCAGCCGACTACGGTGATTCCATATGCGCGGGCCGAGTCGCAGGTCATCGGCGTCTTGCGGAGCGGAGAGATGGAGCGTCGCCTCTCGCTGCTCCTGCTCCGGCTCCGCGCGGACGCGCAGATCGTCGATTACACGTGAGGCCGCACTCCTTGTTTCGTCTTCTTCATTCTTCTGTTCTTCTTTGACTTTTTTCGCTTCCTCCCGCTCTCTCTTCACCCCTTTCTTTTTCCCCGTTTTTTTCTTCTTCTTTTTTCTCTTCTGTTCTTCTTTTTTCCCTCTCTTCTTTCTTCCTTTCTTCCTTTCTTTCTTCCTTTCTTTCTTCCTTTCTTCCTTTCTTTCTTCTTCGTCCCAGAGGTTCATATAGTACTGATTAAGTAATAGAAAAGTATTTAAACAGTACTAATAGATCTGGCTTTGCACCACAACGACGACGCGCGGTTCGCGACGCGCTCAGTGACCAGGGCCCAACAGTGAAAATCGTCGCCTACAACGGACAACACCGGATTACACTGCCGAAAACGCTCGTCGAGGAGAAATGCTGGCGTCCCGGCACCGTGCTCCGCTTCATCGAAGACGAGCAGGGACGCGTCTACCTCAAGGCGTCGCAACCGCTCCTTCCTGCCGAGAAACCTCCTGTTCGAGGTCGCGGAGTGCGCCAGGGAGGCGGACGATGAAGGTTCCTCCGCATTCCTCCGCTTTCGGCGCCCCTCCGCAGAGGTGCGTCGACACGCTCCTTTCTGCTAAGGGGCTCGAGCTGCGCTGCGCGCTGCTCCGCGAAGAGTTCTCATCCCTCTTCGATGCGTGCGCACGACAAGCAATCTCCCTTGCGGAATACCAGTTTTACCTCCGATGCAGCGCAGAGCGCCTCCATGAGCCAGAGCTCCGCGCAGAGCTTCTGATCCTCGACACTCGTCAACGAACGGCATGGTCTACTCCACTCCGTGCTCTTTCTCTTCGTTCGAGCCTCGAACCGTTTCTCCTCCCGGCGCTCTTCCTTTTTCTCGTCGCCTTCATCACGCTCTCCTTCCACTCATCCTTTGTCGCAGCCCCTCCGCTGACCGAGGCGTCGCTCTTCGAAGGAACGTCTGACGTTGAACGGGCTCTCCACGTTGCCGGATCCCGCTCTGAAGCGGAGGAAAGCTTTTTGAATGCCGACGAGACGCCCGTTTCCCAGGATGAGGGGAATGGCTAAATCACGCTACCTGGCGTCATCAGCATTCCTGCTGCCGCTCTTCCTCGTCTTCTTCACAATCCTCCTCCCTCCTGCCTCCTTGTCGTCTGTCTTCACTTGCGAGTTCAAGACGAGCTGCTTCGCCAACGAGACAGGGCTCCTCCGCGCCAAGAACTACTCCGACGGCTACAACAACGCGCACGCACAACTGATGAACCACTCAGGGGATGCCTACCCGTACACGCTCTGCTGCGCCACAGACGCGAGCCACACGCTCAACAACAGCTGCGCCCACGCGAACGCGACCGTCGTGCTGCGCCTCAACGCGACGACCGACAGCCATGTGCAGACCCCGACGACAGGAGGAACGCCATACGCATATCAGGCCTGCATGGCCCTCTCCCCAGGCAATATCACCTGCGAATACGTGACGACCGGCTGCTCCGCCAACCACACAGGCACCCTCTCTCTGGCGAGCAGCGAAAGCGACAACACCACCAATGCGCACATCGCCAACTTCTCTTACTATGGGTTAGACGTCTGCTGCAAAGTCGGGAACGCGCCTCCTGCTGTTCCCGTCCTCCTCTACCCGACACAGGGGAACGACTCCGTCTTCGAACGGAACGTCACCTTCGACTGGGAGGACTCGGCCGACCCGGATGGCGACCCTGTCACCTACGAGTTCAACCTGACCGAGACGACGTGCTCCGATTACAACGCCACGGGCCTCGCCTCATCGACGTACCTACCGAGCCAGGAGCTCTGCATCGACCGGATGTACTGGTGGAGCGTCAGGGCGTGCGACCCGTACCACTGCAGCTCCTGGGCCTCCTCCTGGAACTTCACCATCGCCAGCGTCGCCGGCATCACCTTCCTCGTCAACAACACCGACTTCGGCTCCTTGACGCGAAACGCCACCGACGACACGACGGACAACGCTCCGCCGCCGTTCACGATCGAGAACACGGGGAACGTGCCGCTCAACGTCACCTTCAAGGCGAACGACCCGCTCTTCGACATCTCCGGGCTCGGGAACGGCACGTTCCAGTACAAGGCCCGTGCGTTCGAGTCCGGAGCCTACACGTCGGCTCAGACCGATTGGGCGAACGTCTCGGCGAGCTACACCCTCCTCTTTACGCATCTCAACTACTCGGATGCAGCAGATGCCGCATATATCGACATCCGGGTCAGTCTCCCATACGAGGAGAGCGCAGGGTACAAGAGCAGCGTCGTTGAGGTATTCGGGAACTACACCGGGTGACACTGATGCGATATCCTCTGAATCCGAACAAGCAGTCCCGAGCCTCGCGTTCATTCGTTTCGCGGTCCTCTCCTCTTTATTCTCCTTCTGTTCATGCCTCCTTTCTCTTCCCATCTCCCTTCTCCTCCCCTCTCTTCTCCTCTCTCTCCTTCTCGGTTCTTCTCCTCTTCCTTCTCTCCCTCCCCTTCGCGGCAGCCATCCAAGTGAGTCCTGCGGCGAAGACGATCACCCTCGGCGTCGACGCCCTCTCCTATGAGTTGCGGATTCTGAACGACCAGGATGCGCCGCTCGCTATCACGCTCTCCTCCTCATGCCTCGATGATGCGCTCATCTCAGTGGAGGGGACTAGTTTCACGCTTCCCCCCCGCACGGAGAAGAGGGCCCTCATCATCCTCTCTTCTGACGAAGAGAAACTCCTGCCCGGCCGCAATCCGTGCCCCGTGATCATCCGCGCTCTTCCCGCTGAGGGCGGGCAGTTCGGCGGCGCCGTCTCCCTCGGCCACAACCTCTTTCTCATCCGGCCGTACGACGGCTCCTACCTAGAGGGATTCCTCTCAGCCACCCACGACGGCTTCGTCCTCTCCGCTACGCTTGGCCTGGTGAATCGCGGGTTGAGAGGGACCGAGGCAGAGGCATCTTTGGTTGTCATCGAGGAGCATCTTCCGCTCTCCGGCACGCTGCCGTTGGGACGCGTGGCGTTGCCCGGTCTCGGTGAGGGGAAGCTCGTCTGGAACGGGGCTCTCCCGTTGCCCAACGGCGAGTATGCGCTGCGGGCTGAGCTGATCTATGACGGCGTCGCCGTCGGGGTGGAGGCCCCTCTCGTCGTCGGCTCTCCTCGTGTCGACCTCGTCCTCACGCTCCCCGACCCATCTCCGGACGTGATTCTTGCCTACCAGGCCGATCTCCTCCTCGACTGGAACGGAGAGCGAAGCGTTGCGCTCCGGTCCCGTCTTCTTGACGGCGAGGCCGTCCTTGCGGAGAGCATCGGCTCCACGTTCACCGTGTCCCCCCGTTCCACCGCCACGATGCGCGGGTTTCTGGAGCTTCCTCCGCTTCCTGCGGGCGAGTACCTCCTCGAAGTATTCGCCGAGGCAGAGAATGGAATGGTGATCGGGGAGGCGGTCTCCTCTTTCGTGGTCGGACGCGTCGTGACTGCGGAAGAGCCCGCGGAGGTTCTGAATCGTTGGCCTCTCATCCTCGTAGTGCTCCTCGTCGCCCTGGGGCTCTTGGCTTGGCGGCTTCGTCCATGGCGAGGGTGAGAAGACCTCGTGTTTACCATTTTGAGATGAGGAACGAAAAAATTTATATACTTGGCTGCTGAGGATCCTCTCTGCGGCGTTGAGGCTGGACAATAACGGGTGATGCGGGTGGTTGATGACCTTTCTAGAACGACGCTCTTCGTCTTGGTGATACTGACGCTCCTCGTCTCGATCCTCGGAACGTGGACGGTGCTGACGCAGGTGGACGGCGGCGTCGCGCCCCTGCCGAGCACGAGCTCACAATCATCGGGGGAGGTGGGCTTCTCCATCACGCATGCGCGTGATCCTCCGAGCACTGAAGCGACCGGCCGCGTCGCCTTCGGCATACGATCTTGAGGTGGAACTATGGACTTATCGAACAAGACATTGGCTTTCCTCTTGGTCGCCGCTATTGTTGTCAGCATGGGAGGCACGTTGCTCAGCCTTAACCGGCTCAACGAGCTGGGATTCACCGGGTACGCGACCTCCTCGGATGCCGGCCAGACGAATTTCAGCATCATGAGCAACACCACGATTGAGTTCGTCGCGGGCAAGGATGCGATGAATTTCGGGAATGGCGAGGTGAACGGTTCCGCCGCCGGCGTCCAGAACTGCACGCTCCAGACGAACAACACCGCGCCATCGACGGACTGCATCCGGTTCGCTGCGTTGAACAACTATTTCGTGATCCATAACATCGGCAACATCGGGGTGAACCTGTCGTTGCTGAGCAACGCCACTGCGGCGCAGTTCATCGGCGGGAATGCTTCAGTCCACTCCTTCCAGTGGCAGGTGGGCGCCAACGAGTCCGGGTCGTGTCTCGGTTCGTTGAGCGATACGTCGTTCACCAACGTGACGAACGGCACCACCATCGCTCACGCGAAGAACGTCTGCACCAACCTGGACTATAACCTGCCAACGAACAGCTTATGGGTAAACCTGAAGCTCGTTATCCCTGAGGATGCGCCGCAGGGCATCCACCAGGCGACGATCACCGCCTACGGCGTCAGCGCCGCCTGAGTGCAGGAAATCTTTTGCTCTTCCTTCTTCTTTTCTATTTCTCTTCATCCCTTTTCTTCTCGTTCTCTATCTCGAAGTGAGGAATAGAAATATTTATATATCTCGACGCGACAGGTCTTCCTACTCGTTTCGGAGGGTGCCTTCATGGATATCTCGAACAAGTCATTGGCGGTCATCCTGGTCGCGGCCATCGTGATCAGCATCGGCGGCACGGTGGTGAGCCTCAACAAGTTCGGGCAGCTGAGCCAGCCAGGCTACACCGGGTATGCCACCTCCTCGGATGCCGGCCAGACGAATTTCAGCATCATGAGCAACACCACGATTGAGTTCGTCGCGGGCAAGGATGCGATGAATTTCGGGAATGGCGAGGTGAACGGTTCCGCCGCCGGCGTCCAGAACTGCACGCTCCAGACGAACAACACCGCGCCATCGACGGACTGCATCCGGTTCGCTGCGTTGAACAACTATTTCGTGATCCATAACATCGGCAACATCGGGGTGAACCTGTCGTTGCTGAGCAACGCCACTGCGGCGCAGTTCATCGGCGGGAATGCTTCAGTCCACTCCTTCCAGTGGCAGGTGGGCGCCAACGAGTCCGGGTCGTGTCTCGGTTCGTTGAGCGATACGTCGTTCACCAACGTGACGAACGGCACCACCATCGCTCACGCGAAGAACGTCTGCACCAACCTGGACTATAACCTGCCAACGAACAGCTTATGGGTAAACCTGAAGCTCGTTATCCCTGAGGATGCGCCGCAGGGCATCCACCAGGCGACGATCACCGCCTACGGCGTCAGTTCGAGCTGAGGGACGATGCGCAACCTCTTCCCCTCTTTTCTTTCCGCCTCTTTTATCCTTCTCTTCTTCCTGTTGTGTCTCCATCCCGTCTTCGCCGGCGCGAGCATCTCCGGGCCAGCGCAAGGACGGCTGAGCGGCATGTTCGAACCCGGCAAGGTACTGCGCGGTGATTTCCAGATCGGAGGAGCGGAACGCGTCGATGCGATCATCGACGGCGACCTCAAGGAGTATGCCACGCTCGACGATCCCCAACCAGGCGGACCGCCGCGGACGATCACCGTCACCCTGGTCCTTCCGCAGGAGCTGACGCCCGGAGACCATCTGCTCTATGTCATCGCCCAGGAGATTCCGAAGAATCCGGGCATGGTCGGCGGCATAGCGGCCACGGCGAAGCAGATCTCTATCAGCGTCCTCTGGGACGAGCCGCTCATCAGGGTGAACGGGTTCACGGTGGAGAGCGTCGCGGTCGGTGACCCTTCGGCGAGGCTCGAGATCAAGGTGCAGAGCCTGACGAAGCGGGATCTCACGCTTTTCGCCGATTTCACCCTGCTGGATGGGGATGGGAATGAGCTCTCCACCGGACGGACCGATACTGCGCCCCTTCCTTCTGGGGCCACCGCCACCCTCACTGGAAGCGTCCCCACTCGCTCGTTGACGCCCGGTCCATACGGCGTCAAGGGAGTCGTCCGGTATGCGAGCAACGCGACAGAGGTCGAGACCTCGTTCCGGGTCGGCACGCTCGAGCTCTTCCTCGAGGAGCATACGCTCGAACTCGCTGTCGATACAATCAACCGGTTCGATTTCACGGTGCGGAGCAACTGGAACCAGCCCTTGCCCCGGACGCACGGCATCGTCCGGCTCGGTTCCCTCAGCGAACAGAGCGCGGACATCACTATCGGCCCCTTCGGCACCGAGACGATGAAGGCGTACCTCGACACCAGAGGGTTGTCGCCCGGCCAGCTCGAAGGCGACATCCTCGTCCGGTATCCTGGCGGTGAGCGCTCCTTCCCGATAACCGTGCTGTTGACGGAAGGGGCGGTCGCCGCCTCTGTGCAGGCGAAGGCGGAACAGCAAGAAGCGAAGAGCTGGACCTTCACCGTGACGCCGACGTTGATCCTCTATTTCGCGCTAATCCTCCTCGTCATCCTCAACCTCTTCCTTCTCCTGCGGAGGAAGGGTGGGGAGCGGACCGAGGAACGGCCGAAAGGATAAGAATTATGAATGATGGTGTCTGGGATGACATTCCAGGGATGAGAGGAAGGAGGAGGATTCTCTTGGCTCAAGAGGTGACCCGGAAACCCGCCGAGAAACGCGGAGGGAGAAGAGGTCGCGGTGGCGCTCCGACGAAATCCCTGTTTCATGGTCGCTGGAAGTTGGCCCTTCTCCTGCTCTCCCTCTTCCTTCTCGGCGCGAGCGTCACGGTCGGTATCTATTACGGCTGGTACTTGAAGGAGTACCACGAGGTCCCGTATGATTTCAGCGTCGTCGAGGGTGCGTCCGGCATCAATGTCGACACCGACGCGCTCCATTTCGGCCACATGGTTCGCGGCGGGGGCGGTTCCCGCATCATGACGATCGACCCTGTAGGGGAGGCGCGGCTCGTCATCAGAATGACGGGGAACGGCTCATCATACCTCTACCCGGATAAGAACGATTTCCTGATCCGTCCCGGTGAGATCGTCGTCGTGACGTTCCGGGCCTCCATCCCTTCCGATGCGCCCCTGGGCGACTACGCGGGTCAAGTCGAATTCCGTCTCTTCCGTGCGTGATAGCGCTCGCCCGTCGACGCGGCTGAGAAACGTTCGCTTCGCGGACTCCGTGACGCGGGCGTGTCGAGGGCGGCGAGGGGTCCCCTGTCGGCCTGGCTCGTTCCGTTCCCGGATTCGTCTCGGGCCGGACCGGTCCCCTCATCACCTTTCGCCGTGCTCGTCGTGCCCTTTGAATGTGTGGGACGAACGTCTCTCCCGAGTAGCGCGATACTTTTAAATACGCCCGCCTCCGGAGGAGTGGCGAGGAGTGATGGAGCGGCGGATACTCGTTTGGACGGTCTTTTTCGTGCTCCTCTTCAACCTCTTCTCCACTGTCTATGTCCTCCATCAGACTGAGCACGCGCTCCGGGCCGTCACCGCGAGAGCGAGTGGCAGCGACCAGGGACGAGTCGGCTTCTGCCTCAACCTGGCGCCCATCATCATTGTGCCGTGCAATCCGAACATGAGCCAGGACGTCCCGTACACGTGCCAGCTCTCGGCGACGGATCACGGCAACACGGACTTCTCCTTCTTTGTCATGCCTTTGCCGCCGGACAACCAGGGCATCTTCAACGTCTCCGTCGACGGGCTCATCAGCTTCACCCCGACGAACAACAATCGCGGCAACCACTCCGTGCTGCTCGGCGTGGACGACGAGAGCGGCTGCCCCAACGCCTATGACTATGAGCAGTTCAACTTCACGGTCGAAAACATCAATGATCCGCCGTATCTGATCAGAGCGATTTCTCATGTCTCCTTCCCAGTCAACACGACGCTATTCGCCTTCTACCTCGACGACTATTTTGCGGATCCTGACGATGATCCTCTAACCTTCGCGTTCCTCCGCGGGACCGCCGACGCGCAGGTGAACCTCACGATCAATCCTGATTCGAGCGTGGTTTTCACGTCGAGCGTCTGCGGCAGGGCCAATTTCCAGTTCGTCGCGACGGATCCGGGTAACCTGACCGCGAACAGCAACGCAATCCAGGTCGAGGTTGTCTGTCCTCCCCCGCCAGGGTTTGGGGGTCAGGAGGGCACAGGGGGATCTGGCGGCGGCGGTGGCGGCGGCGGCGCCTTTATCCCCTGCAAGCCGGAACTCGTCTGCCTTCCGTGGAGTGAGTGCTATCCGAACGGGATGCGCTCCCAGCTCTGCACGGACAAGAACGGCTGCTCTGACACCGAGATACGGTTCTACGAGAACTGCACCTACTTTGGCCCGAAGGAGCCGTGCGAGGAGAACTGGCTCTGCTCCGCTTGGTCGGTCTGCTCGATTCAAGGGAGGCAGAACCGGACGTGCGAAGACCTCAACGGATGCCGTTCCCTCATGTTCCGACCGCCGCTCGAGCAAGCGTGCCTGTACGATCCCCGCTGCGATGACGGCGTCCAGAACGGGGACGAGACCGGCATCGATTGCGGCGGCCCCTGCGAGTTATGCCGGACAATCCAGCAGCCGACCCTCCTTCCCGGCGAGGCTTCACAGTCGCTGCTCGGCCTTCTCCTCCTCCTCCTGCTCGCGGTGCTTCTTGTCCTCTTCATCCTGTATCGGGAGCGGATCCATGAGGGGCTCGCGGAGCTGGGTTGGCTCCTCTCACGCCGGAGGCAAAAGGAAGCGCTCATCACCCCTTCGGAGAAGCGGCTTCTCTTCGAGGGGATAGCGCTCCTCGAGCGGGATCTTCCCCGTCTCGCGGTCCCTGATGCCTATGGACGTCTCGCGCTCCTGCTCCGCCAGTACTACGCGTTCCTCCTCGATCTCTCCTTCGAGTTCCTCTCGGAGGAGCTCTCCTCCGCGCTCGCATCAGCGAAGCTCTCCGACGAGCTCCGCTCGATCCTCACTGGGTTCTCGTCACGGCTGACGCTTCTTGAATCGTACGTCGCGGTGAATCGCGCCGGTTCGGCGGCGGTGAACGTGCCTCTCGTCGATGCTGTGCGTGAGGAGTTCCGGCTCCTCGTCTGCCTCACCGCGGTCTATTCCGTCGAGGAGGTGGAACGGCCGCTCCCAGTCCGTATCCTGGATGACCGGGTGCCGCTCAAGGCAGAGCTCCGTGCCCGGCTTCTCAACGCCTATGAGGCGCTCCAGTTTCTTCGCGTCGATGCAGCGAAGGAGGAGTACCGCCGTCTCATCTCCGTCTACGAGCTCCTCTCACCGGAGGAACGGAGTCTCTTCTTCGGCGACGTGCATCGCCTCTACCTTGAGATCCTCTACGTCGAAGAGACCGCGGAGCGGTGAGGTTTCTCAAGTCTCTTCTTCCGCCGTCTTCTCTCCTTCTTGCTCATCCGGGTCGTTCTGTTCCGGATGTAGTAGGGTTCGCGGTGGCGGGAGTCTTTCCCGCGCAGGACTGCGTCGTTGCGCCACGGGAGCGCTCTCTGCCCAAGAGCCCTTCCGACCACAAGATTTAAAAAGTATGCTAAGTTAAGTAACTTAACTAGGGAACTACTTTAACTAAGTTAGCTAACGTATCTACCTGGTACGAGGCGTTCCGGATGGTGAACATCAACATCGAGATACCCGACGAACTGCATCGGCAGCTCAGACTCGCCTCGCTCCTTCGCGATCAGACGATCAAGGAGTACGTGATAGGAACGCTTGCCCAGAACGTGCCTGTGCAGCCGCTCATGATGAAAAAAAGACGATAGACGCTCTTCCTGAACCGACTGATAAGAAGAACAGACCTGCCCGAAGATACTCATGGTCAACCTCAATATTGCGATCCCCGACGAGATACACCGGAACGCCAGATTGGCGGCCGCTCTCAACGGGAAGACACTGAAGGAATATATCATCGAAGCGCTCAAGGAACGAGTGAGGAAGGAGGAGAAGCTATGAGCCATCTTCGCCTTCCTGGCCGAGCGATGATGGCAGGAATGCTCACAATTCTTCTGACCTCTCTCGCCTTCTCCGTCGGTTTCATCCAGAACCCGACGATCAATCAAGGGGCGACGGTCTACACCACCGATGACCTGGTCTGCCACTGGAACGCCACCGAGGACACCACTGAAGCGAACATCTCATGGCACCGGAACGGGCTCCTGAACGTGACGCGTGACGTCTCCGGACAGAACAACGACACGCTCAGCAGCGCCTCGACCACGAAGACTGATGTCTGGAGCTGCAATATCACCCTCTCCAATGGGACCGAGACGGTAACTCAGGGAACAAGCGTCACCATCCAGAACAGCCGCCCCGACACGGAGACGCCCCCTGCCGGCATCTTCAGCGGTCTCGGCGTGGACGTCGGGTACTTTATTCAAATCGACGAGGATGAGACGCTACTCCTCGACGTCAACGCCACCGATGCCGACGGCGATTCGCTCACCTATTCCCTCCCAGACCACGGCGGCGCGAACCCGTTCTGCACGCGCCTGAGCAGCGTCCTCGGCACCTATTCCTGCGGCCCCACGCACAACGACATCCGGCTGGCGAACGAGAGCGAACAAGTCACTGTCGTCAACGTCACCTTCATCGTCCTCGACGGCCAGAATCCTGGGGGACGATCAATCATCTTCAACATAACGCCCGTCAACGACGCGCCCGAGATAACCATCCCTGACCAGGTGGTGAATGTCACGGCGGTCTTCAACAGGAGCTTTACCGGAAGCGACGAAGAGCATGATTATCCGTTCACGGCGATGCTCGACGAAGCGATAACTGATCCTCAGATCAAAGACGATGTGAACGTCTCGGTGGAAGGGAACACGACAATCAGGATTCTCTACTCCACATCCCCGATCGACTATTCCGACGTCGGGAACCGGACCATCGCGTTCACGCTCTTCGATACCCGAGGGGAGAATACCTCCATCAACTTCACGTTGGAGATACTCGGCGTCAACCGTCAACCATACTTTACAAACATCTCGCCGCCCAACTGGTCCTCCCCAACGCAGTACCGGTACGTCCTGCTCCAAGGAGAAAGCATCCTCATCGACCTGGGCGCAAATGACCCGGACACGGCTGACCGAGTAGAGACAATAACGTTCAGCGACAACTCCTCACGTTTCACCACGACGACTGCGAACAGCACGGCAACGAACGAGAGCGACGCCCGCGGATATCTCAATTTCACCGCCCAGAACGCTGACGTTGGCAATCATTCCGTCACCCTCATCGTGACAGACGCACAAGGCGCCACGAACACGACGATCTTTGATTTCACCATCATCAACGTCAACGACCCTCCCGTCATCCACAATGAGAGCAACGATTCGTCGAACAGCGGCGGGAACGTCGACATAAACGATCTCATCGCGTACCTCAACGCCCCTTTCCGCTACCAGGTGAACTTCTCCGACCTCGACCTCGACCTCGACCTCGACGTCCTCTCGTGGAGCGACAACGCGACGCTCTTCAACATCACCAACGACGGGCGGATACTCTTCACACCTTCAGGAATTGCAAGGAATGAAACAGTCAATCTCACTGTCACCGACCAGGCGGGGCTCAGCGACACTCGGATTGTCACCATCGAGGTGAGGGAGAACTCGCCGCCCTACTTCAACGAGACGCTCCCACCCCTCGCATGTAACGAAGGTCAACCCTGCATCTTTAACCTGAGTCACTACGCGAAAGACGACGACCTCGGCGATGCCGTCGACACCTATCAGGCAAACATCACGTCAGGGACGCTCGCCTCCTTCGCGCTGAACACGGTGACGGGGATGATCAACTTCACTCCCCTCCAGACGGAAATCGGCAACTCCTCGTTCACAATCACAATAACGGACACCCGGGGCGCCTCCGCCGTCACGCAGCTCAACATATCGGTCATGAACGCCGAAGACTATCCAGTCTGGACGCGCTACGACTTCTCAGCAGAGACGATCGTCGAAACGCATGAGTTCAACTACCGGCTCTGGGCGACGGACCAGGACCTGCTTGTCGACGGATCAACAGAACTGCTCGCCTTCACCTCGAACATCTCCTGGTTCACCATCACGATTGAGCAGACGACGAACGAGACGGTCTTCGCCCTACTCTCCTTCACGCCCGACGCGAGCCGGGTCGGCACGCATGTCGTTCAGCTCAACGTGACGGACGCCACGGGCAGGATCAACTCGACGACGGTCACCTTCACGGTCAGGCCCAAGACGAACCCGCCCCTCATCGAATACCTCAGGCCGTACGGCAACGACGCGTCGGCCCACGCCCTCGTTAGGGGGTGGCTTGACGTCCAATCGCTCTCACCTCCCGAACTCGTCTCGCTCACTGAGAACACGAGCGACGTCGTCTTCGAGGTGAACGCGACTGACGATGATGCCGTGGGCCCGCCGTACCCCTGGCTTAACTACACCTGGTTTTACGATGGTATCCTCGTCCAAGGGCCCTCATCCTCGAAGAGCTACACGCGCTCATTCGGCTTCTTCAGCAGCGGAAACGTCACCTTGGAAGCGGTAGTGAACGACACCTCGCTGGAGAGCGCTTCGTGGACCTGGAGCCTCACCATCACGGACGTCAACAGGCCACCTGTCCTCCAGGAGAACTTCACCGGCGCAAAGGAGAATATCACCATATCCGATCAGAACACGATCGCGGACTACTTCGTCTACAACGTTGCCGGCGGAGGGTTCTACGATCCGGACGATGATCCGGACAGCAACCCGTCGCTCTTCATCACGAGCGGCTATGCGCTCGAGCTCAGCTATGATTGGACGTTGTGCAGCGTCGCGAACCTGAGCCAAAGCAACAACTCGCTCACTGTGAAGCCTGTCGCGGTGGGGAGCTGCATCGTCCAGTTCACCGCGACGGACAGCGGCGGCCTCTCCGCGACGAGCAATCTCGTCACCATCACTGTCACCCAGGTGCCGCAAGGGAGCCAGGCGATTTCAGTCAGCAGCGGCGGTGGAGGCGGCGGCGTCACGACGAGGAACACCTTCGTGCCGCTCCGGCAAGAGGTGCAGACTCCGAAACCGTTGACGATCATCGCGCCGAAGCTGGTCACGATCTACCAGAACAGGACCATCACGGTCCCGATCACCCTGAAGAACAACTGGACGGAGCCGTTTGAAGGAATCCTCCTCGGCGCGGAGACGCTCGCATCCGATGTCGTCTTGAGGTTCGATTCGGACTACCTCGAGGCTCTCGCCGTCGGAGAGTCGCTCGATGTGATGCTCACTGTCGAGGGTTACCGTCTCGGCGAGAACTTCGAGGTTGCCGTGACCGCAAACGTCTCGGATCCGAACTTTCAGGACACTGCGCTGATCCTCTTCAACAGCATCGAGCAGAGCCAGGAAGGGAAGGACGTCGCGATCAAGGTGACCTTCGCCCAGGACCTCCTCAGCCAGAACAGGGAGTGCCAGGAGCTGAACGAATACCTCCAGCAGGCGGATGCGCAGCTCAAGCAAGGGGATGTCGAGGCGGCGGGGAGGATTGTTGATTTTGTCATCAACGGCTGCAAGTACCTGATCAGCAGGACCCAGCCGGAGACGAGGCGTCCCGGCGTCTTCCGGACTCCCTTTGTCGAGATTGACGATGAGACCGTGCGGATCCTCGCCTACCTCGCACTGGGCGCCGCAGTCATCATTGCCGTTGTCGGGTTGGCGTTCTATTATCACAGGACGAAGGAACGATTTGATTTTTAGGAGGGTATGACTATGGAGAACCGATGGAAGAGTCGTGGCAAGAAGCGAACCGGGGGTGCCGGGGAAAGGTGGGACTGCATGAAGGTTTTCGTAATCATCCTCATCCTCGTGGCGATAGCAACTATCCCTTTCGTCAGCCCGGCGCCTCCCTCTCCCCCCTCTCTTCCTGGCGCCCCTCCGGCGATGATAGGGCTACTAATCATCCTCTCCTCGCCCGCAGAGAGCGCCTACCTCGTCACCAGTACCATCGGCTTCAACGTCACCTTTAATCTCGAGAATGTGCAGAACTGCTCTCTAATCCTGGACGGAGCAGTGATTAATACCTGGTCATCAATAATCAACGGCGACCAGAAATACTATCCGCTGAGTGGGCAGACGGGAGGCCATCAATGGTTCGTCCGCTGCGTCCTGAACGACGGTGATATCATCGAGAGCGAGCAACGTTCCTTCATCGTCGACACCAACCCTCCCTCTCTTCTCTTATCGTCAACGAGTGTCGAGAGGGGCTCCTTCTTGAGTGTCATAGGGGAGCATTACCTTCCCGGCGAGGTCGGCGTGAACATCACGAATGAATCAGGCGACACAGTCCAATCAATGGTCTTCGACGCCAGTGTGACTGCGAAGAACATCTCCTTCTTCAACCAGACGGTGGAGCTCAAGTTCGTGATTCCCGAAGGGAGCTACTCGGTGACGACCTGGCAAAAGGATTATTCCGCAGCGAGCCTTTCCGAGCCATTTCTCATAACGCCGCGTATCGTGGAGCTGATGACTGACGCGTCATCATACCTCCTCGGTCAGAGTGTCGGCCTTACAGGGACGGGTTTCTCGCCGCTCACGTCTGTGAAGGTCATCTTCCGTCGCCCCTCAGGGCAGACCTATGAGCGGAGCGTTCCCGCCTCAGCAAACGGCTCCTTCTCCTTCTCATACCAGATAGCGGGCACGCAACCGGAAGGAGAATGGACGGTGAACGCAACCGACGCCCGCTACTCCTCCTTGAGTGCGTCAGCCTCCTTCGTCGTTGCCGACGGCGAAGACAAAAATTATGACAAGGACGGTGTGCCGAACGAGATGGATAACTGTCCGATGACCGCGAATCCTGACCAGAGGGACTCTGACGGCGACGGCAAAGGCGACGCATGCGATCCGACCCCGTTCGGGGAACAGCCCTCCTCTCCGCTGATGAAAGATTATGACGGCGACGAGATTCCCGACGACCGGGACAACTGTCCGATACTGCCCAATCCCTATCAAGAAGATACGGACAGAGATGGTATCGGGAACGCATGCGACTCAAAGGACGATTCCATTGTCGACCCCCCGAATTCTCTCGACGACACGGGCGAGCCAGTGCCGCAGCAGCCGAAGAGCAAAGAGTTCCCGTTCCTCCCGATCGCCATCCTCGTGCTGATTCTCTTGCTCGTCGGGATCGTCGGCTATCTCGCCTATGAGGGGAAGCTCGACGTCCATGACCTCCGCGGGAGTCTCGCCGCACTCTTCAGTCCAGGCTCGAAACGGGCGGGTCTCTCTTCTGAAGGGGCTGATGAGGCGCATGACCGGCTCAAGACCTTTATCTTCTCGGAGCGCGCCAGGGGTTATGACGACCTGACGATCAGGAATGCGCTCCTGGAGATAGGATGGTCTGCTCAAGACGTTGATGGGGCGTTCCAGCGCATTTACGCGGAATGACGCTAGCGTCCTCTCATGATCGCCTCATAGGCGGCGCGCACCTTGTGGTAGAACCCTTCCTGCGCGGTGCTGCCGAGCCGTTCATAGCGGTGGAGCAGTTCCGTGTAGCGCTGCGCCGCCCGGCGCCTCTTCCCTTCGTCCAGGAACATGTAGATTTGTTCGAGGAGCGTGTTCAGCTCCACCGTCGTCGGATCGTTCTCCTCCTTCACAGGGATGTCGCTGATGGGGGTGACGCTCTTCTGGCGCCGAGTCTGGAAGAGCCAGTCAGCGAATCGTGTGAGCCACGGCACGCGTCGCTTGTGCTCGATGACGAGGAGCTTGACGATGGTATCCAGCTCCTGGAGGAGGTGCTTCAGCTCCGCCTGGGTGTAGCGCGTATCGGTGTATTCGATGAGGCCGAGCTTCTCAACCAGCCTGTCGGACTGCTCGCGCGGCGTCGGGGCGAGGTAGACCTTGTGGAGCTCGCTCCTCAGCTCCTCTGCGGTGAACTCGTACGGTTTCTTCAGGTACGCCTTGAAGAACTCCTTGGCCAGGACGTAGACCTCCGCCTGCTCCACGACCGGCTTCCGGAGGAGGAATGCAGCTTTCCGCCGGGTCTTCCTCGCCGTTTCGAGCAGCGGGTCGGCCTCTTCGGGCCGGGGTTCACCTCTCTTCATAGATTCTCAAGCCGGAAGAGAGTATTTAAAGTTTACGCGCTCTTTCTGACACTCTTCCCGATCTTCTTTCTCTTCGCTTTTCCAGACGGTAAAGTATTTAAATGGCGTCGTTTCTGGACTGAGGAGAAGGGGTGGGTGCGTGGATCGCGTCGACGAAGCGTATCGGGAGCTCGAGAGCGAGGAGTTCAAGGCGAAGATCCAGTTCTATGGGAAGCAGTTCGTGCGGTTCAAGGCCGAGATGAAGAAGATCGTCGTGGGCCAGGACGCCATCGTCGACTCGCTCATCGAGGCGCTCCTCGCCAACGGTCACGTCCTCGTCGAGGGGATCCCGGGCGTCGGGAAGACGCTGATCGTCCGCACCTTGGCCCGGATTACCGGGTGCCAGTTCAGCCGCATCCAATTCACCCCTGACCTACTCCCCACTGACATCGTTGGTATCACCACGTACGAGGAGGGGAAGGGGTTCTTCACCGTGAAAGGCCCGATCTTCTCTAACTTCATCCTCGCGGACGAGATCAACCGGAGCCCGCCCAAGGTGCAATCGGCGCTCCTCGAGTCGATGCAGGAACGCCAGGCGACCATCGGGAAGGAGACGTTCCAGCTCCCCGCGCCGTTCTTCGTCATGGCGACCCAGAACCCAATCGAGCAGCTCGGCACCTACAAGCTCCCCGAGGCGCAGGTCGACCGTTTCCTCTTTAAGTTGGTCATGTCCTACCCAACGCCGGAGCAGGAGATCGAGATCCTGAAGAAGAACATCACGGTCCACGACTTCACGGATTTCGACCTCGAGCCGGTTCTCACCGCGGTGGACATCATGGATGCGCAGCGGTTCGCGAAACGGATCTACCTGAACCCGAAGATTGAGAGCTACATCGTCCGAATCGTCGAAGCGACGCGCGACCCGAAGAAGTACAATGTCGAGCTCGGGAAGTTCATTGGCTACGGCGGGAGCCCGCGTTCGAGCATTTCCCTCTTTATCGCGGCAAAGGCGCACGCACTCGTCAAGGGACGCGGCTACGTCACCCCGCAGGACGTGAAGGACGTCGCCTACAATGTTCTCCGCCACCGGGTCCTCCTCAATTTCGAAGGCGAAGCGGAAGAGATCACCTCTGAGCGAATCGTTAAGGAGATCCTCGAGAAGGTGCCGATACTCTGAATTCTCTCCATCTATCGCATCATGTTCTCCAGATGCGTGACCTTCTCCACGACCGTTGGCGCATACTTTATCATGAAGTAACAGATCGTTCCCCACAGTGCGCCATAGACGACGTTCGTCACAGGATTGGTGGTGAAATTTTCGATCAGCGCGTTGGTTTGCCTCCAGAACCTTCCGGGGTGGTTGCGCGTCCCGATCATTGTGCGCTACCAGTAGGGATTGGTCCTGAAATGGAAGGCTGCTCTGCTGCGCAGGGGTAGAGGATGCGCCTGAGTTGGCGAAAGGGGCGTGGCGTCGGGTCGGGCTGAGGGCGGAACAGGTTGTCCGCGAGAAGATCGACGAGGCGTGAGGCCTCTAATCTGATGGTGCACTTCGCAGGATGTCTCCTGTATCACTGATACGAAAGAATTGAAAATCGGTATTGTCTTAATTAAGATACTTTACGGTTTTGTTGAAAACTCTTCCGTCGTAGAATGATGAAAAAGATTGTTGTTCTGAT